>DASVPM010000251.1:0-15888 GCA_036382815.1 Allosphingosinicella sp. | reverse complement strand
CACCGCTCAGATCGGATTTCCGACGAGAACAGGCTATCGCCCAAACAGCGCCGTAGGTTCGACCCCCAGCCCCCGCGCCAGCTTGAACATCGCTTTACGCCGGCGTTGCTCTCACCGCGCTCGATCCTGCCTATATAGTTGGGATGGAGGCCGGCGCGGTCGGCCAGTTCTTTCTGGGTCAGGTGGCGCGCCTCGCGCAAGCGGCGCGCCTCGCGTCCCACCGGAAGGTCGGGATCGTCCTTCACGGCGGTGAGCGTTGTCACTCCTTCCCCGTCATTGCGAGGAGCGTAGCGACGAAGCAATCCAGCGCGGCGTCGGATTCAGTGCTTGATCCGGCATCCGGCTCGCCTCCTCGTTTGCCTCGGCTGAGGGAGGTGGATCCCGGATCGAGTCCGCCGGAATCAATTTGATCTCGGCCGTTGTTCATGCTATGTTCCCACATGCATAATGGAGGGATTTTGCGATGGCGGCGCTGGTTGGATTCGGGACCTCGCGGTACCCGCTCGGCTGCCGTGAAGGATCGCTTCGGCGGGGAGGGTCAGGGGAAAAAGCGTGACATCGTGAACTTCGTGAACTTCACCTCGGAATCGCGCCCGCCCGGCCGGGCCGGCCGGAGGCGCCCGGCAGGCCCTCGCCATGGCGCCCCGCCTCCACCCCCTCGCCACGGCTTCGCGGCCGGGAGGCAACCAAATCTCAAGCCGGCGCTGCTAAGCCCCGCCCATGTCCCGGCTCAGACCCTGGTGGGCGATCGCTTTCGCCTTCGTCGTCACGCTCGCGCTCGAGCTCGGGCTGGTCGAGCGCAAGTCGGAGATTTTCGGCGGGGGGTTCGGGCAATCGAAGGTGATCGACCGGGCGGGAGAGTGGGCGCTGTTCCTGCCGGGCCTGCTGGTCGCCCACACGGCCTTGATCCTCGCCTGCTACCTCGTCCTTCGGGCGCTCCACCGGGGGCGGGCCGGCAGCAGCCTCTTCTTCCTGAACTTCCTGTTCCTCACCGTCGGCGGGATCTGCGCGCTGCTCGTCGCCAAGTTCGAGGCGCTGGCCTATTTCAGCGACGCGATGGGCTTCGAGCTGGTCCGCAGCCTCGGCGGCGGAAGCCTGTTCACCGCCGCGCTCTACGTCCTCGACGAAGCCACCTTGCTCGGCATCGCCGCGGCCGGCGCCGCTCTGGCTTATTACATCTGCTACCGGCTGGTCTGCCGCCATGCCGCGGCCTGGCGATGCGGCCCGGATCCGCTGCGCTGGCGCCACCTGCTCGCCCTGCTCGTCCTCGCCGTGCCGCTCGCTCTGGTCGCCCACCTGGAGCCGGACGTCCGCTACGGGCTGAACCGCTTCACCGGCTTTTCGACGATCAATCTCGGCCTCCACCGGCTGACCGACTTCGACCGCGACGGCTATAGCTGGTTCAGCGCCCAGCGCGATGGCGCCCCCTTCGATCCGGAGCGGCATCCCCTGGCGCTCGACATACCCGATAACGGAATCGACGAGGACGGGTTCGGCGGCGACTTCCATTTCTCCGGCGCGGCGGCGGCGGCGCCGCCCAGGCTGGCCTTGCGGGCGAACCCGAAGCATCTCGTGGTGATCGTGCTGGAAAGCTTTCGCGGCGACGCGATCGGGCGGGTCGTGGCGGGGCGGCCCGTCACCCCCCACCTCAACGCCCTGGCGCGGCAGGGGACCTGGGTGCGCGAGGCCTACAGCCATGTCGGCTTCACCACCCAGTCGGGCATCAGCATCTTCAGCGGCGCGCTGGAGCCCAGGCCGGGAGCGCCGTCCCTGTTCAGTGACCTCAAGTCGGCGGGCTACCGGATCGGCGTGTTCTCGGCGGCGCCCGAGGATTTCGGCGGCATCTCGGACACGGTCGGGATGCGGTCGAGCGCCGATCTCTACGTCGACGCCGAATTGCTCAAGGCGGAGCGGGCGCACGAATCCGCGTCGCTCGGTTCTCTCGCCCTGGATGGCCGGATCGTGCTTCGCGAGTTCGACCGCCATTTCCGAGGCCCGGCGGACTGGCGGCGGCCGACCTTTCTCTATTTCAACGTCCAGGAAGCGCATTTCCCCTACAGCCATCCCGACATGCCGCGCTTCCTTCCCGGGCGGCTGGCGAAAAGGAGCGAGATCAAGGCCGCCAACCGGGCGATGGTCGAGCTCACCTACTGGAACGCAGCCGCCTACAGCGACTGGGTGGTCGGCCAGGTGATCGCCCGGCTGAAGGCCCAGGGGGTCTATGAGAGGACGCTCATCCTCATCACCGGAGATCATGGCGAGGCCTTGTTCGAGGAGGGCTTCCTCGGCCACGGCCACGTCCTCAACCGCGAGCAGACCCGCGTGCCGCTGATCCTCAGCGACCCGGAGCTCCGGGTCGACGGTCCGGTCGGCCTCGCCGATTATCGCGGCATCGTCCTTCGCGGCCTGTCCGGCGACGCCCCGCCGCCGCCGCCGCGGGCGTCGGTGTTCCAGTATATCGGGACGATCGACCGGCCGGGGGTGATCGGGATCGTCGAGCCGGGCGGGGTGTGGACGACCCTCAACCTCGAGACCGAGGAAGTCGGCTTCGGCGATACCGGGCGCCGGGTGCGGTATCGCGAGCTGGCGGCGGGCTCGGCGGAAAAGGCGCGGGCGGACCGGCTGGTCGACGAATGGGCCCGGCAGAGGTGGCTGGCGCGATAGAATTCCCGGTCCCCGGAAGGGAGGGGAGGTCTTACACCGCCGTTCGCCCATATTCCTGGTGGTTGTAGGGGTGGCTGATCGAGAGGCCGCCGTCGACGACGAGGGCGTGGCCGTTGACGTAGCTGGCTTCATCCGAGGCGAGGAAGAGCGCGGCGTTGGCGATCTCGTCGGGGATTCCGCCGCGCTTCAGCGGGTTGAGGTGGCCGATCCGGTCCTCCTTGCCGGCCGCCCGCGCCCATTCGTAGACGGGGCGGGTCATCCCGGTCTCGATCAGGCCGGGGCAGATGGCATTGACCCTGATGTTGGCGCCGGCGAGCTGGGTCGCCGCGACCCTGACGAGGTTGATCACTCCCGCCTTCGACGCGGAATAAGCGGGCCCGCCGGCGCCGGCGCGGAGTCCGGCGACGCTGGCGGTGCAGACGATCGAGCCGCCGCCATTCTCCTTCATCGCCGGAGCGCCGTGCTTGATGGCGAGCGACGGACCGATCAGGTTGATCCTCAGGATTTCCTGCCAGTCCTCGACCGCCTGCTCGAAGATCGAGGCGAGGCCGCCCGAGATTCCCGCGTTGGCGAAGAAGATGTCGAGGCCGCCATGATATTGAAGCGCGGCCTGGACGAGGTCGTGGACGTCGTCCTCGCTGCCGGCGTCGGCTTCGATTCCGATGGCGGCCTCCCCGATGACGGCCGCCGTCTCGTCCTGGGCTTTCAGATCGGCGCAGATCACCTTCGCTCCCTCGGCGGCGAAGCGGATGGCGCTCGCCCGGCCGATCCCGGAGCCGGCGCCGGTGACGATGGCGATCTTGTTTTCCAGGCGGTTGGTCATCGGCGTTACTCCGTCATCCCGGCGAAAGCCGGGACCTCAGCGAGGATAGGCTCGGCGGGTCTCCCGGAGGTCCCCGCTTTCGCCGGGACGACGTTAGAGTCCCACGCCGGTAGTGCTTCCCCCGTCTACCACGATCGCCTGGCCGGTGACGAATGTCGACGCGTCCGAGGCCAGGAACACGGCGGCGCCCGCAATCTCCTCCGGCTCGCCGATTCGCTGCAGCGGCGTATGTGCCGTCACGGCTTTCAAGGTGTCGGGATTCTCCCACAGCGCCCTGGCGAAATCGGTCCTGATCAGGCCCGGGGCGATGCAGTTCACGCGGACCTGATGGGGACCGAATTCCGCGGCGAGGTTGCGGGCGAGCTGGAAGTCGGCGGCCTTGGAGATGTTGTAGGCGCCGATCACGGCCGAGGCCTTGAGGCCGCCGATCGAGCTGACGATGATGATCGAGCCCGACTTCCGCTCGATCATCTCGGGCGCCACCATCTGGATCAGCCAGTGATTGGCGATGACGTTGTTCTCGAGGATCTTGCGGAACTGGTCGTCGGTGATTCCGCCCATCGGTCCGTAATAGGGATTGGAGGCGGCGTTGCAGACCAGGATGTCGATCCGGCCCAATTGGCGCCGGGTCTCGTCGACGAGAGTCTGGAGCGCCTCCTTGGACGAGATGGAGGCCGGCACGACAATGGCGGCGTCCGGGTGCCTCGCGTTGATCGAGTCCGCCACCTCCTGGCAGGCCTCGGCCTTGCGGGAGGAGATGACGACCTTCGCACCCTGGTCCGCCATGGCCTCCGCAATGGCCCTGCCGATGCCCCGCGAGGAGCCGGTGATGACGGCGACTTTGCCGGTGAGGTCGAAGAGGGACATGTCGTTTACTCCGTCACCCCAGCGAAGGCTGGGGTCCCAGGGGGTGAAAGGCTCCGGCGTTCCTCACCCGCCGGAGCCCCAGCCTTCGCTGGGGCGACGAGGAGGGGCGCCGCTTCTCCATCGTCAATCGAAAACCACCACGCTTCGCGCCGAATCGCCGCGCTTCATCCGCTCGAAGCCTTCGTTGACCCGCTCGAGCGGGATCGTCTCGGCGACGATCGAGTCGAGATCGAGCAGGCCGCGAAGGTAGAAATCGACGAGGCGGGGGATGTCGACCGGGAAGCGGTTGGCGCCCATGAAGGCACCCTGCAGCTTCTTGCCCGAGAGCAGGTCCATCGCTCCGAGGCCGACCTTCTGGTCGAGCGGCATCATTCCGAGGATCGTGGCGGTGCCGCCGCGGCGCAGCGCCTTGACCGCGAGGGCTGCGGAGTCCGGGCGACCGACCGCTTCGACCGCGTGATCGACGCCGCCCCTGGTCATCTCGACGATCTGCGCGCCCGCACCTTCTTCCATCGGGTCGAGCACGTCGGTGGCGCCGAGCTTCCGGGCCAGCTCGCGCTTTTCGGGCACCGGGTCGGCGGCGATGATCCGGCCGGCGCCCGCGATCCGCGCCGCGTTGATCGTGGCAAGGCCGACCCCGCCGCAACCGATCACCGCAACCGTCTCGCCCGGCACCAGCTTGCAGGCGTTGAAAATGGTTCCGGCGCCGGTGGTCACCGCGCAGCCGATCACCGCAGCGCGGTCGAGCGGCATTTCGGGGCTTATCGCGACGCAGGCATGTTCGTGGACCAGCATCGCCTCCGCGAAGCCGGAGAGGTTGAGCATCTGGCTGACCGCGCTGCCGTCCTCGCCGGTGATCCTGGGCAGGGCGCCGCGGGCGCGGCGGGTGTCGCCGCCGGGGCAGAGCGACATCCGGCCGGTGACGCAATATTCGCAATGGCCGCAAAAGGCGGAGAGGCAGGTGACGACATGGTCGCCGACCTTCACCGTCCGCACCTCGCTTCCCACCGCCTCGACGATCCCCGCGGCCTCGTGGCCGGGGATGCAGGGCAGGGGGTGGGGGTAGGTCCCCTCGATGAAATGGAGGTCGGAGTGGCACAGGCCGCAGGCGGCGGTGCGGATCAGGACTTCGCGCGGGCCTGGTGAATCCAGGGTCGCCTGCTCGACGGTGAGCGGGGTGCCGGGTTGGCGAAGGAGGGCAGCTTTCATGACGAGGCCCTCACACCGCATGCTTGGAGAACTCGATCCGGGCGATCGCCCGATTGTGAACTTCGTCGGGCCCGTCGGCGAGACGCAGCGTCCGGATCCCGGCCCAGCTCTTGGCCAGCTCGAAATCCTGCGACACTCCGGCGCCGCCATGGGCCTGGACGGCGTCGTCGATGATCCGAAGCGCCATGTTCGGCGCATAGACCTTGATCATCGCGATTTCGGCGGCGGCTGCCTTGTTGCCGGCCTTGTCCATCATGTCGGCGGCCTTGAGGCAGAGGAGGCGCGACATGTCGATGTCGATCCGGGCGGCGGCCACGCGCTGCTCCCAGACGCTGTGCTCCATGAGGCGCTTGCCGAAGGCGGTCCGCGACTGGAGGCGCTTGACCATCGCCTTCAGCGCCTCCTCGGCGACCCCGATGGTGCGCATGCAATGGTGGATCCGGCCCGGGCCGAGCCGGCCTTGGGCGATCTCGAAGCCGCGGCCCTCGCCGAGCAGCATGTTGGAGGCGGGGATCCGGACGTCCTTGAGCTCGATCTCCATATGGCCGTGCGGGGCGTCGTCATAACCGTAGACGGTCAGCGCGCGCTCGACGGTGACTCCGGGGGCGTCGAGCGGCATCAGCACCATCGACTGCTGGCGGTGCCTGTCGGCGCGGGTGTCGGTCTTGCCCATGACGATGGCGACCTTGCAGCGCGGATCGCCCGCGCCGCTCGACCACCATTTGCGGCCGTTCAGCACATATTCGTCGCCCTCGCGCCGGATCTCGCACTGGATGTTGGTGGCATCGGACGAGGCGACGGCCGGTTCGGTCATGAGGAAGGCAGAGCGGATTTCGCCGTTCATCAGCGGGCGGAGCCACTGCTCCTTCTGCTCGAGGGTGCCGTAGCGGTGGAACACCTCCATGTTGCCGGTGTCCGGCGCGGAGCAGTTGAACACTTCCGAGGCCCAGCCGATCCGGCCCATCTCCTCGGCGCAGAGCGCATATTCGAGATTGGTGAGTTGGGTGCCCTCGAACTCGAAGCTTTCGTCGACGTGGCGGAGCGCCTGCCCCGGCGGCATGAACAGGTTCCACAAGCCGGCGGCACGCGCCTCGGGCTTGAGCTCCTCGATCACCTCGATCGGCTGCCAGCGGTCGCCGGTGTTGAGCTGCGTCTTGTAGTCCTTGTTCCTCGGCCGAATCCGAGTCTCGACGAAATCGCGGACCCGGTCGCGGTAAAAAGCCTGCCGTTCCGTAAGGTCGAAGTCCATCCGGCCGGATTCCTTGTGCCTGCTGAGTCGTCCCCCGCTGCCAGAAAGCACGGTTTCGCGCCAGTGGGCGGTGGAACAGCCACCGTCCGGCGCACGTTACGGCCCCGTGTCAAGCCTCTCCCCCAACTTCCTGCTTCTGACCCGAGTGGGCTTCGCCGCCCGCGGCCTGCTCTATCTTATCGTCGGCTATCTGGCGCTGAAGCTTGGGCGCGCGGAGGATGCGGGCGGGGCGATGGACTTTATCGCCGACGAAGCGGGCGGGCTCATGCTCGGGGCTCTCGCCCTGGGCTTCGTCGCTTACGGCGTCTGGCGGTTGGCCGATTCGGCCTTCGACACCCAGAACAAAGGCAAAGACGCCAAGGGGATCGTCGGCCGGGGTGCCGGCGCCGTCAGCGGCTTCATCCATCTGGGCTTCGCCTTCACTGCGGCCAAGCTGGCGCTCGGCTCCGGCTCAGGCGGCGATTCGAGCGACAAGGCGGAGAGCGGGGCGGCGGCGGCGATGAGCCTTCCGGGGGGCGATCTGATCCTTTACCTGAGCGCTCTCATCCTGGCCGTGGCCGGTGCCGCCCAGCTCGGGATTGCCGTCCGCCGAAGCTTCTGCAAGCATCTCGCCGCGGAAGCGAGGAACCGGTGGTGGGTGATCGCCGCCGGCCTCGCGGGCCATGCCGCGCGCGGCGCCATCTTCCTGACCGCCGCCTGGCTGCTTTTCAATTCCGCTCGCCATCACGCGGCGCAGGAAGCGGGAGCGCTCGGCGATGCCCTCACCAGCCTTCCCGATTCCCTCCGCGCCGCGGTCGCCGCGGGCCTGTGCCTGTTCGGCGTCTACAGCCTGATCGAGGCGCGTTACCGGATCATCCCCGATCCCCATGTGAAGAGCCGGGTCGCGGACGGCCTGACGTGAGCCGGGACGGCATCTTCCCGACCTTCTTCCTGTCGGGCTTCGAATGCTCGACCTTCGTGTGGAAGGACCAGGGCCGCCGCGACCTGTGCGAGGAGACGCAGCATCTCAGCCATTCCGACGAGGATTATCGGATGCTCCGATCGCTCGGCATCGGAGTAGCGCGCGAAGGCATTCCCTGGCCGCTCGTCGACCGGGGCGGCACTTACGATTTCTCCTATATCGACCCGTTCCTCGAAGCGCAGAGGCGCCATTCGATCCTGCCGATCTGGGACCTGTGCCATTACGGCTATCCCGACGATTGCGATCCGTTCGGGGACAGCTTCACCGAACGTTTCGTCGCCTACGCACGCGCCGCCGCCCGCTACGTCGCCGAGAGGGCCCATCACGGACCGCTCTTCTTCACTCCGACCAACGAGCCGACCTTCTTCGGCTACATGGCCGGGGAATGGGCATGGGCGGCGCCCTTCGGCAAGGACCGGGACACGCGGCGGCGCCTTACCCTGGCCATGGCCACTGCCGACATCGCCGCGGTCAAGGCGATACGGGAGGATTTTCCGAATTCGCGGATGGTCCATATCGACCCTCTCATCTGGGTGGTGCCGCCGCGCGACCGGCCCGACCTCGCCGAGGCGGCGCACCGCGAATCCTATGACGACGCCTATCTCGCCTGGGACGCCATTTCGGGCCGGCGCTTCCCGGAGCTGGGCGGCTCGCCCGAGATTCTCGATATCATCGGCTTCAACAATTACAGCTTCGGCCAGATGGAATATCGCGAGAAGGGTCCGCACGCGGCCCTCGAGCCCGGCGACGACCGCATCCGGCCCTTGTGCGACCTGATCGAGGAGGGCGCCAGGCCCTACGGCCGCCCCTGCATCGTCGCCGAAACTTCGGGCCTGAAGGGTGGGCGTCCGGACTGGCTGAACGACGTGGTTTCCGAGAGCCTCGCGGCGGTGAACCGCGGCGTCGACCTTCAGGGCATCTGCCTGTTCCCCGCGGTCGACATGCCCGACTGGGGCACCGGCGAATGGGTCAAGAACGGCATTGCCGATGTCGAGCGCCTGCCGAACGGAGCGCTGATGAGGGTGCCCTACGTCCCCTATGTCGAGACGCTGCACCGCTGGCAGAGCCGGCTCAACCGGGTGACGAAGCTGGATGAGGACCCCTTCGATTCAGCGGTAAATCTGGAGGACATCGTCAACGCCGCGCAGGAGATGCGGCCGGAGGCGGACGCGGACTGGCACTGATTTTCGGTCATCCCGGCGAAGGCCGGGATCTCAGCGAGAACGGGCGCGGGCGCCTTCACCCACGAGATCCCGGCCTTCGCCGGGATGACGAGGGGGCGGTTGACGCGTTCCTCGCATCCCGCCATTGACGTTAACGTAAAGCTGAGGAGCGTTCCGTGAGCGACCTGGACACCTTCCGCGCCGAGACGCGCGACTGGCTCGCGGCGAATTGCCCGCCGGAGATGCGCGAGCCCATGCGGGACGAGAGCGACGCCTGCTGGGGCGGGCGCAACGCGGTTTTCAAGAATGAGGCTCAGAAGCTCTGGATGGACCGAATGGCCGAGCGCGGCTGGACCGTGCCGGACTGGCCCACCGAATATGGCGGGGGCGGGCTGTCGCCGGCCGAGACCAAGATCCTGAGGCAGGAGATGGCCCGGATCGCCGCCCGCAACCCGCTTATGAGCTTCGGAATCTCGATGCTCGGGCCGGCGCTCCTCAAATACGGCTCCGAGGAGCAGAAGAAGCGCTTCCTCCCCGAGATCGCTCGCGGCGAGATTCGCTGGTGCCAGGGCTATTCGGAGCCGAACGCCGGCTCCGACCTCGCCTCGCTCCAGACGAAGTGCGAGGACAAAGGCGACCATTGGCTGGTCAACGGCCAGAAGGTCTGGACGAGCTACGCCGACAAGGCGGACTGGATCTTCTGCCTGGTGCGAACCGACTTCCAGGCGCCCAAGCATAAGGGCATCAGCTTCATCCTGTTCGACATGGCCAGCCCGGGCGTGTCGACCAGGCCGATCCTCCTCATCTCCGGCTCCTCGCCCTTCTGCGAGACCTTTTTCGACGACGTGAAGGTGCCCAAGGACCAGGTGGTGGGCGAGATCAACAAGGGCTGGGACGTCGCCAAATATCTGCTCGGCCATGAGCGCGAGATGATCAGCGGAATGGGGCTCGGCGGCCAGACCGGGAGCCTCGGCGAGGCCTTCGCGGACATCCTGGCGGACGATCCGGTCCTTCGCGCCGACGTCGCGCGTTTCGACGTCGACGCCATGGCCTTCCGGGCGATGTCCGAGCGCTTCATCGACGAGCTGAAGGTCGGGATGGCGCATCCCGCCCAGCCCTCGATGATGAAATATGCGGGCACCGAATTGAACAAGGCGCGCCACGAGCTGGTCATGGCCGCGGGCGGCTCCAACGCGCTCGAGTGGGAGAGCGATCGCTCGAAGAAGGGCAAGGCCGCGCGCGAGTGGCTGAGGACCAAGGCCAACTCGATCGAGGGCGGGACGAGCGAGGTCCAGCTCGGAATCATCGCGAAACGGATATTGGATTTGCCGGGGGCATGATGAGGAACCGTCATCCCGGCGAAGGCCGGGATCCCAGCGAGAAACTGCACCTTAGCCCTTCACCCCCTGGGACCCCGGCCTTCGCTGGGGCGACGGAGTAACGGAATGCCGCTTTACCTCACCGAAGACCAGGTCATGCTTCGCGACACGGCGCGGCAACTCATGGGCGAGGAAGGCTCGATCGCGAACCAGCTTCGCAAATATCGCGACATGGGCTGCAAGGACGGCTTCGGCCACGGCTTGTGGAAGCAGATGGCCGAGCTTGGCTTCACCGGAATCCTGATCGGGGAGGCCGATGGCGGCCTCGGCCTGGGCCATGTCGAGGCGGGGATCGTGCTCGAGGAGATCGGCCGCAACCTGACTCCCTCGCCCTTCCTGATCAGCGCGGTGGCGGTGGTCGAGGCGCTGAAGGGCACGCCTCACGCGCACCGCTGGTTTCCCGGAATCCTCGCCGGCGACACCGTGGCCGCCCTCGCCGTCGACGAAGGCCCCAAGCACCGGCCCGAGTCGATCGCGATGCGGGCGGAGCGAGCGGGCAACGGCTTCCGGCTGTCCGGGCGCAAGCAGTTCGTCGTCCAGGGCGCCTCCGCGGACGTCATCGTCGTGGCGGCCCGGGCGGACGAGGGCGTGACTCTCTTCGCGGTCGAGCGGGAGTCGAAGGGGCTCGACGTCGAGGGCGTCCGGCTGGCCGATTCCGGCATCGGCGCCCGGCTCGATTTCCGCGACGTCGAGGTGAATGCCGACGCCGTGATCGGCGAGGTCGGCGGCGGCGAGGAGGTGCTCAGGCGTGTGCTCGACGCCGGTCGCGCCGGGGCGGCGTCGGAGATGGTCGGGCTCGGCTCGGCCGCGATGGGGATGACGGTCGACTATCTCAAGCAGAGGAAGCAGTTCGGCCGGCTGATCGGCGAGTTCCAGGTCCTCCAGCACCGCGCCGCGCATCTTTATTCGGAGCTCGAGATCGCGCGCTCCGCGGCGCTCAAGGCGCAGCAGCTGCTCGACGAGGGAAGCCCGGAAGCGGAGGCGATGGTGTCGGTCGCCAAGGCGAAGGCGGGCCGCGCCTCCACCCTCGCCGTCCAGGAAGGCGTCCAGATGCATGGCGGCATCGGCATGACCGACGAATATGACATCGGCCTCTACATGAAGCGCGACCGGGCGCTGAACGAGCTGTTCGGCGACGCCAATTACCACGCCGACAAGCTGGCCCGGATGAAGGGCTATTGACGGCGCAAGCCGTCATCCCGGCGAAGGCCGGGATCTCGGGGAGACCCGCCGAGACCTCTCGTCCTGAGGTCCCGGCTTTCGCCGGGATGACGATTATTCGGAGTTAGACATGCCCCTCGACCCCGAATCCTTCGACCTGCTCCTCTCCACCGTTCGCCGCTTCGTCCGCGAGCGTCTTCGCCCGCTCGAGGAGCGGGTCGACCGGGAGGACGAGGTGCCGGCCGAGATCGTCGCCGAGATGCGTGAGATGGGCCTGTTCGGGCTTTCCATCCCGGAAGAATATGGCGGCCTCGGCCTGACCATGTCGGAGGAGGTGCGGGTCGCGCTCGAACTCGGCGGCACCACGCCCGCCTTTCGCTCCACCTTCGGAACCAATGTCGGGATCGGCAGCCAGGGCCTGGTGATGGCGGGGAGCGAGGCGCAGAAGGTCGAGTGGCTGCCGCGGATCGCCAACGGCGAGATCGTCACCAGTTTCGCCCTCACCGAGCCCGGTGCCGGCTCGGACAGCGCTTCGGTCCAGACCAAGGCGGTCCGCGACGGCGACGTCTACCGCCTGACCGGCACCAAGCGCTTCATCACCAATGCCGACAAGGCCTCGCTCTTCACCGTGATGGCCCGCACCGGCGAGCCCGGCGCGAAGGGAGTCTCGGCTTTCCTCGTCCCGGCCGATCTGCCGGGCGTGAGCGTCGGCAAGCCCGAGAAGAAGATGGGCCAGCAGGGCGCCCATGTCTGCGACGTCAATTTCGACGGGGCGCCCGTGCCCGTCGCCCACCGGCTGGGCGAAGAGGGGGAGGGGTTCCGGATCGCGATGCGGGTGCTCGACCGCGGCCGTCTCCACATCGCCGCGGTCTGCGTCGGGATCGCCGAACGGCTGATCGCCGATGCGGTCGGCTATGCGGCGCAGCGCAGGCAGTTCGGCAAGGCCATATCCGAGTTCCAGCTCATCCAGGCGATGATCGCCGATTCCAAGACCGAGACGATGGCGGCGAAGGCCCTGGTGCTGGAAGCGGCGGCGCTCAAGGACAAAAGCGAGCCGATCACCCTGGAGGCCGCCGCGGCTAAATATTTCGCCAGCGAGACCGTCGGGCGCGTGGCCGACCGGGTGGTGCAGATCTTCGGCGGCGCCGGCTACATCGCCGATTACGGGATCGAGCGACTGTATCGGGACGTGAGGCTGTTCCGGATCTACGAGGGAACGAGCCAGGTCCAGCAGCTGGTGATCGCGCGGGAAGTGATGAAGCGGGGGGGCTGAGCGGAACGGGCTACCCGCGCCGAACCATCAGGTTCATCCGCGCCGCCGCGATCGGCTTCGACCGGTCCTGCTGCCAGGCGTGGGCTTCGACGTTCGCGACGCGGCTGCCGAGCCGAGTGACGAGCGCGGAAGCGAAGGTGTCGTGATCGGTGCCGCCGCGCATGAAGTCGACGCTGACGTTGATGGGCTTGGCCGTGGCGCCGTCGCCGAGCGCCTCGTAGAGCGTGCCGAGCGCCGCGAATTCGAGAAGCCCGGCGATCGCGCCGCCGTGAAGGAAGCCGGGCCGCCCGACCACTTCCTCGCGGAACGGCATGATCCAGAGCAGGGCGCCGTCGTCCGTCCGCTCGGTGCGAAGGCCGAGGAGCTCGGCATAAGGTGGGAGAGGGTGCATGGCGGGCGTCTAGCCTCCCCGTCATCCCGGCGAAAGCCGGGACCTCAGGACAAGACGTCTCGCCGGGTCTCTCCGAGATCCCGGCATTCGCCGGGATGTCGGCGGTGAGCCAGGTCTCCGGGCTCGTCGATATCGCGCAGAGTCTCGCCCGTCCGCAGCGACCAGCCCAGCGCTTCGATCCTGGCAATCGTCTGGGCGGCCACGACGGAAGTGCTCCAGTCTATGCCGGCGAAGACGGACGGATCGAACCGTTTCAGCCCGAGCAGCGCATAGCCTCCGTCCTGCGTGGGATAGATAATCGAATCCTGCGCCTCGAGCGCCTCCGCGGCGGTCAGAAGCCGGCCCCGGTCGAGTTCCGGGCAATCGGCGCCGATCAGGAGGACCGCTTCCTCGCTCAGCACGCGCGCGGCCGCGCGCGCGAGCCTCTCGCCCAGCCCCCCGTCGCCCTGCGCCGTCAGCGCCAGCCCCTCGCGCGCCTCGTGCCACCGCGCCGCATCCGGGTCCCCGCAAAGCTCCACCGCAAGCCCCGTCGCCAGAGCCTCCGCGACCGTCCGCTCGAGCATCTCCGCGGCAAGCGCCGCGGCACCGTCCGCCCCGAGCGCCGGGATCAGCCGCGTCTTCACCCGGCCGGGCGCCGGCGCCTTGGCGAAGATCACGATCCGGGTCACCCGCGCCGCCAGGCGTGGTAGCGTTCCAGCCAGCCCAGAAGCCGCTCGGGCTTGTGCACCTTCTTCCATTCGCCCGCCGCATATTTGTTGGCCTCGGCCATCGTCGGATAAGCGTGGATCGTCCCGAGCAGCTTGTTGAGGCCGAGCCCGTGCTTCATCGCCAGCACCAGCTCGGCGATAATCTCGCCCGCGCCCGCGCCGACGACCGTCGCGCCGAGCAGCCGGTCCTTCCCGGGCTCGACGAGCAGTTTGACGAAGCCGCGGTTGGCGCCTTCGGAAAGCGCCCGGTCGAGGTGGGAAAGCTCGTAGCGGACGACCTCGCAGGCGATCCCGGCCTCCGTCGCCGAAAGCTCGTTATGGCCGACATGGGCGACTTCCGGATCGGTGAAGGTGACCCAGGGCAGCACGCGGTAGTCGGCGCGGAAGCGCTTGAGATGGCCGAACAGGCCGTTCACCGCCGCGAACCAGGCCTGGTGGGCGGCGAAATGGGTGAATTGATAGGGGCCGGCGACGTCTCCGACGGCGTAGATGTTGGGGTAGAGCGTCTCAAGCCATTCGTTGACGGCGATCGTCCGGCCGGTCTCGATCCCGAGCGCCTCCAGCTCGTAGCCGGTCAGCCGCGCCTTGCGGCCGACCGCGACGATGATCTCGTCGAAGCCGATGATCTTCTCGCTGTCCTGCGAGCGAACGATCAGAGTCCCGCCCTCTACCCGCACCGCCTCGTGACCCGTGAGGATGTCGACGCCTTCCTCGCGCAGCACGGTTTCTACCAGCGTCGAGGCGTCTTCGTCCTCGCGCGGCAGCAGTCGGGGACCGTGCTCGATCTGGGTCACTTTCGAGCCGAGCCGGGCGAAGGCCTGCGCCATCTCGGTGCCGATCGGTCCGCCGCCGACGATCGCGATCCGCGCCGGGACCGTCTCGCGGCCGCGGAGGCGCTCCCACATCGTATCGCTGGTGAGGAAGCCGCTTTGCTCGAGGCCGGGAATGTCGGGGACGGCGGGCTCGCCGCCCGCGGCGATGACGATGGCCCGGGCGGTCAGCCGCTCGCCGCCGTCGATCTCGACGGTCCAGGGATCCACCAGCCGGGCATGGCCCTTGCGAACGTCCACTCCCAGGCTCGTATAGCGCTCGACGCTGTCCGCCGGAGCGATCTCGGCAATGATCCGATGGATGCGCTCCACGACCTCGGCGAAGCGCACATCCGGCTCGGCCGGGGCAATTCCGTAGGCCGCGGCGGTCCGGATCTCGTGCGCCGCGCGAGCGCTCCGGATCAGCGCCTTGGAAGGTACGCAGCCGGTGTTGAGGCAATCCCCTCCCATCTCCCCTTTCTCGATCAGCGTCACCTTCGCGCGCACGGTCGTTCCGATCAGCGCTGTGACGAGGCCTCCGGCGCCCGCGCCGATGACGATGAGGTTGCGGTCGAAGCGTCGGGGCCGCCGCCATGCGCGGTAGATCCGCCGGCGCGTCCACCAGCCGACCAGCGCCCCGGCAAGAAGGGGGAAGAGGCCGAGCAGGACGAAGGAGCCGATCAGCGCCGGCGAGAAGATGTCGCCCGTGCTTCCGATCCCGGCGAGCTGGGTTCCGGCGTTCACGTAGACGAGGGTTCCGAGCAGCATTCCGGCCTGGCTGACCAGGGCAAAGGTGAGAAGCCGCATGGCCGTCACGCCCATGGCGAGGTTGACCAGGAAGAAGGGGAAAGCGGGGATCAGCCGCAGCGTGAGGAGGTAGAAGGCGCCATCGCGGGCGATGCCCCGGTCGATGGCGTCGATGCGCCCGCCGAAACGGGCCTTGACCCAGTCGCGAAGGAGGTAGCGGGACGAAAGGAAGGCGAGGCTCGCCCCGAAGGTGGAGGCGAGGGAGACGATCAGCGTCCCCTCCCAGAGGCCGAAGATCGCGCCCGCCGCCAGGGTCAGTATCGCGGCTCCGGGCAAGGAGAGGGCAGTGACGGCGACGTAGAGCAGGAAGAAGGCCGCGATCGCCGCAAGGGGATCGGCTTCGACCGAAGCCTCCAGGCCCGATTGCCGGGCCTTGAGGCTGGCGAGGGTGAGATAGGCGCCGAGATCGAACAGGAAGAAGGCCC
>DASVPM010000250.1:0-14346 GCA_036382815.1 Allosphingosinicella sp. | reverse complement strand
CAGATGTTCAACGCCCGCCGGTTCGAGGTGCCGCTCGACGATTATCCGACCCTGATTCGAGCCGACGCAGAGGCTGCCCGGATCGAGGGCTTCGCCGCCGCGCATCCCGACAGGGTCGCGTCGTGATCGCGATCACGCTTTGAGCTTATTCGATTGAAGCATAAGCTCCCCGCCGCCGGCGAGTCGGCGGAAGGGGAGCATGACCATGCCATTCGGATCGGAAGGCGTTTCGGATGAGATCGGAATCGCTCTGTCGGGCGGGGGCTTCCGCGCCACCCTGTTCCACGTCGGCGCGTTCCGCCGTCTGGTCGAGCTGGGCATCCTGACTCGCCTCGGCCGCATTTCCAGCATTTCCGGCGGATCGATCAATGCCGGCCGGCTCGCCCAGGTCTGGGACGAGCTTGCCGCCAGCCCGACCGTCGCGAATTACGAGGCTCTGGTGGGCGAGCCCCTGCGCGACTTCTGCCGCCGGAGCATCGACGCCCGCGCCGGCATCGAGGGGCTGCTCTCGCCCTGGACGAGCGCCGGCGCGGAGATCGAGAAGGAATATGCGCGGCACGTGGTCAGCAAGACTCTCGACCAGCTGCCCGACAGTCCGGTCTTCGTGTTCGGAGCAACCAACATGCAGACCGGCCGGAGCTTCCGTTTTTCCAAAAAATATATGGGCGACTGGCGCATCGGCCTCGCCGACAATCCCTCGCTGCCGATCGCCCGCGCCGTTGCCGCCTCCTCCGCCTTTCCGCCGGTCCTCTCGCCGGTCGTCATCAAGAATCCGGGGACGTTCAGGGCCGTGGAGGGCGCCGACCTCGCCGGCAACCGCGCCTATACGCGGACGCTCTATCTCACCGACGGCGGGGTCTACGACAATCTCGGCCTGGAGCCGGTGTGGAAAAGATGCGGCACCGTTTTGGCGAGCGACGCCGGTGCCCCGTTCGCGCTCAACGAGACGGCCAATACGGATTTGCTCCGGCAGACGATGCGGGCCCTCGACATCGCGACGGACCAGAGCCGGGGTCTTCGCCAGCGCGTGCTGGTCGACGAGTTCAAACGCGGACTTCGCAAGGGCGCCTATTGGGGGATCGATACGGCGATCGGCGCTTACGGCCTCGCCGACAGCCTCACGTGCAAGCCCGAGCGGGTCCAGGCCCTCGCCTCCATCCGCACCCGCCTCAACCCCTTCACCGACCAGGAGCAGGGCGAACTGATCAACTGGGGCTACGCGCTGACCGATGCCGCGATCCGCAAATATGCGCCGCAATTGGTCGCTTCGGGGGCCCCGCCGCCGGCGTGGCCCGAGCCCAGGTGGCGGCTGGACCGGTAGCGCCGCCGCTAGAAGTCGATCGGGTCGAGCAGATCGATCTTCGCACCCCGGCCCGGTGCCGGCTCCATCAGTTGGAAGGCGAAGCCGGCAGCCTTGCGGTCGGCGATTAGGGTGGCGATGGAATCGCGCGCGTCGTCCCAGGCCACCGGGATTTTCGTCTTGGGTTTGGTTTTCGCTTTCTCGGTCTTGCGGGCCCGGTCTTCCTCCCATTCCTTCTTGCGCGCCGCATCGAGGCTGGCGACGGGATAGGTGACCCAGATCTTGTACTCCGCGTCCTTGCCACGGGCGTCGATCAGCAGCCGGAACGTCTCGCGGTCCGGATTGCCGAACCGGCCGTCGGCCGAGACGACATAATGGTCCGCGGTGACGCGCTCGTAAAACTCGTCCTCGGTATTGCGGACGCTGCCGTGATGCTGGAGCTTGAGAATGTCGACGTGGATCCTGCCGGCGGCGTCCAGCAGCTTCTCCTGCTTCAGTCCGTCGAGCACATAGTCGCCGCGCGCATCGCCGGTGAGGAGCATCGTCTTGCCCTTGAAGGCGGCGAGAACGACGATGCTCGACAGATTGGGAACCGACTCGTCCACGTAGGCGGCGAGCGGAGACGCCGGCGGAAGCTCTTTCGCGAACTGATTCCGCAGGGCGTCCAGCTGGTCCTTCAGCGGCCCCGCTATATGGAGCGTGAGCTCGGATCCGAGCTTGTAGGGGACCTCGCCGACGCCTGGGCGGACGAGCCCGTCGAAACCGGTATTCTTGTCGATCTCCAGCTTCTTGATGTCGCCCCGGAGCCGCGAGCCCTTGGCGACGCTGGCGAGCAGAACCTTCGCGGCCGCATAGGCGTCCTTCGCGTCGATCTTCGACTCGTCGTCGGGCTGCAGATCCTCGAGATTGCCGGTACCGCCCGTCGACGCCAGCACCGAGGCGGTGACCTTCGTCATGTCCGTGTTGGAGATCCGCTCGAAGCTGTTGTGCCAGAATTCGCTGACCGGATAGGGCCAGGGCCGGCCGTCCTCCTTGGCCTGCAGCCACGCTCCCGTGAAGTCGACGATGCCGACAATATGGTCATCGTCGATATGGCTGACCATCAGCAGGTCGATCACGAAACCGTCGCCGCGAGCCTCGCTCAGCGCCTTGAGGCGCGGCTCGAGCGACCTTCGCCAGGTCCCGCTCGGGCCGCCGTCGATCAGTACCGTGCCGGGTTCGCCGTCGCTGCCGTAATGAAGGATCAGGCAGTCGCCATGCTGCGCGGGCAGCGCTTCGAGCGTGAAAAATTCCATCTTCCTCCTCCTCCTAAAACGACTGCAGCGCGCGCAGGATGTCGAGCAGGCCATGGCCCTGAAACGCGCGCTCCCGGCCGAGGTCGGTCGCGCTGCCGCACAAAATGTCCTTGATCCTGCGCGGTTGGCGGTTGAGCTCCGGATAGCGGGCCATCAGCATGGCTGCGGCCGCGCTGACGTGCGGGGCGGCCTGGCTGGTGCCGTCGAGCGAGCCGGATTCGCGGTCGGGAAGCGTGCTGAGGATCCGCTCGCCCGGTGCGACCAGATCGGGCTTCATGCGCCCGTCGCCGGTGGGCCCGCGGCTCGAGAAATAGGAAACGCCGTAAGTGTGCGGCTCGCGCCGGTGGGTCGATCCGACGGTGATGACCGATTCGGCATTGCCGGGATCAGTGATGCTGACGGCAGCGTAGCTCGAGAACACGCCCTTGTCGGTATTGAACTTGTGGTAGCCCTCATTCCCCGCCGCCGCGACGACGGTGACTCCGGCCCCGACCAGGCGCTCGCATTCGTCGCAGACGGGAGTTCGCCCGCAAGCATAATTCTCGACCATGTGCGGGATCGCCAGGCTGAGATTGACGCCGTGGACGACGATATACTGGTTGTGGCTGTTGAGGTAGCGAACCAGCTGGAGCGCGCCGATGACAGCGAATTCCGTTTCGTCCTGCCCTTGGCCGAGGATTCGAAAATCCATCAGCCTGATGTCGGGGCACATGCCGATCACGACCGGCTTGCGGACCGTTCGGGTGCGGCCCCCCTCGTCCGGAGGCGACTCTTCCTCTTCCCACCAGTCCGCGCCGATGATCCCTGCGACGTGGGTGCCGTGGCCGTCGAGCGGCGGCGGGGGCTCCTTCACCCTCAGCAGGGGTTCGATCGACGACCAGTCGAGCATCTTGGTGTCGTAGGATCGATAGGCGCTGACCAGGTGGCGAGTCGCCTCGTCCTGCGACAGCCCGCTCTTCTCGATGCAGGTGGCGAGCACGGGATTCCTGGCCGGCGTCTTCTTATAGGCCGCGTCCAGCAGCGACCTCAGCAGACCCAGATCGTAGGTGCGAAGCACCCGGCGGACCGGCTGCCCGCCGTCCCGGGGGGGTATCAGGAAGGCGGGATGGTCGCGGTCGATCCCGGAATCGAGGACCGCCCAGGTGATCGACTCGCAACGCACGTCGAAGACCCGGTAGGCGGCGTCGGCCTTGACGGTCGAACGCGAATGCTCGTCGGCCTTCTTGAGCGGACGGTTGCTTGCAACGCGCCAGATCCAGGCCACGTCTTTCTCGCCGTCCCGGTAGCTGCGCGCCAGTTGCGCCAGCCTGGTGGAAATGGCGCCGCGGCGGCGAAAGAGATCGTCCAGATCCTCGATCCGGCCGCGCGTGCCGCGGACCACCTCGATGGCGGCTATCAGCGTCAGGATGCGCGCCGCCTCGAAGGACGATCCGCGCAGCACCGGGGCCTGCTTGGGCGCGCCCCTGGCGGAGGCGGCCCTGCGCCCGCCGGCAGCCTGGTACACCGATTGGAAGGCGTCCTCGCCGGTGAACCGATGCTCGTCGGCCTTGGCCTCCTGCTTCGAGAAATGGTCGATGGCGTCGCGCGCCCACTTGGTCAGCGGCAGGACGATGCCGATCAGCTCGTCGAAGCTCAGCGCGATCGCCACGAAGCTCTGCAAGGGCGCCGGGCGGGCGGCCTTGACGCTGCGGCGCGCCATCCGATCGACCAATATACCGAGCAGCGCGACCGCCGAGCGCGATTCCATCGGGGTGATGAGAAGATCGTGCCGGTCGCCCGGCCGACTCGCGAAAAGTTGCCACACTTCCGGCAGGATCGGCGTATCCTGCGTGAAGCGCTGTTGATCGCCCTGGCCGAACAGAATGGCGTTGACCACCTCTTTGCTGATTGCGGGTTCTTGGGCCAATTGTTGTCTCCCCCCAGCGAGCGACGAGTTTTCTAGCACAAATTGCGGCCGCCGGGATGCCCAACTTCTGGGGGCGTCGAGAATAGTTTCGGAGATCGCGGCGCGGCGTGGGTCGGCGAGCCGGTGGTGGGCGGAACTCGGCGGCGCTATAGGAAGACGAAGTCACTGGAGGGAGCGCGAGCATGGGCAGGATCGAGGCGATGGGGAAGATGGCGGCGGCAACGGATTCGGTCCCTCTCGCTTCCCTCGACATCCCGCCGATGCAGGACAAGGTCTCGGTCGAGGAATGGAAGATCCGGGTCGACCTCGCCGCCGCCTACCGGCTGGTCGCCCATTACGGCTGGGACGACCTCATCTTCACGCACCTCTCCGCCCGGGTCCCGGGCCCGGAGCATCATTTCCTGCTCAACCCCTACCAGCTGATGTTCGAGGAGGTGACCGCATCGAGCCTGGTCAAGGTGGGCATGGACGGCAATCCGGTCGGCGAGACGCCGTTCATGACCAACGCCGCCGGCTTCACCATCCACTCGGCGATCCACATGGCCCGCGAGGACGCGCAGGCCGTCATCCACCTGCACACGCCGCACGGCCAGGCGGTCTCCGCCCATGGCGAGGGTTTGCTTCCGCTCACCCAGACGGCGATGCTGATCCGCGACGAGGTCGCCTATCACGATTATGAGGGAGTGGCCGTCGATCTCGACGAGCGCGAGCGGATCGTCGCCGATCTCGGGACCAAGGGCGCCATGCTGCTTCGCAACCACGGCACGCTCGCGGTCGGCGAGACCGTGGGCGAGGCTTTCGTCAAGATCTACTTCCTCGAGCGCGCCTGCGAGGCCCAGATACTCGCGCTGTCCGCCGGCGAGGGCAACCTCAACAACCCGCCCCAGGGCTCGCCCGAAGTGACGGCCCAGCAGGGCAAGGTCGGATTGAAGATGGCCGCCGGAGCGCTCGCCTGGCCGGCGCTGCTGAGGAAGGCGTACAGGCTCGACCCGGGCTTCGCGACTTAGCTGAAAATCCTCCCCTGCATTTGCAGGGAGGGGGACCAGCCGCAGGCTGGTGGAGGGGCCTATCTGAGAAAGAACCCCTCCACCGCGCTTCGCGCGGTCCCCCTCCCCGCGAAAACGCGGGAAGGACTTACCAACCTAGAGTCTGTCCTGATGACATTGAAGCCCATGTTCCCCGGCGAAGGCCGGGGTCCAGCAGCACCACCGGAAGGACTGGATCCCGGCCTTCGCCGGGAAGCGATTCAGCCTCATCAGGACCGACTCTAGAACCTGAACCGCCCGGTCAGGCCGAAGGTGCGCGGCTCGGCGAGGAAGGCCGAGAAGATCTGCCGGCCGCCCGGGAATTGCGGGTCGGAGAAAGCCGCGGTGCGGGCGCCTTCCTGGAAGGGCGAATTGAACGCGACCTGGGTATAGCCGACGTTGAAGATGTTCTGCGCCCAGGCCTCGATCGCCCAGCGCTCGCCCTTGCCGCGAAGGCCGATGCGGGCGTTGAAGATGGCGAAGCTGTCCTGCTCCTTCTGGGGGAACAGGTCCGAGCCGGTATTGTAACCGTCGGTCAGTCGGCCGTCGATGTAGAGGAGCCCGCTCAGCCCGGAATTGCCGAGGCGCGGAGTCCAGGCCATCGAGCTTGTGACGACGATCTCGGGCGCGTTCGACAGATTGTCGCCGGGCAGCTTGCGAAGCGCCGGATCGAGCGGGGCGCCGCTCTCGTTGCCGACCAGCTGTGACCGGTAGTGGGTGTCGGCGTAGGTGAGGCCGAGAGTCACGTTGAGACGGCGGGCGACTCGCAGCGCGCCTTCGAGCTCGACGCCTTCCGAGCGGACTCCGTAGCCGACCTCGCCCGCCGGGCAGGCGCCGCTCGCGGCGGCGGGGTTGGCGGTCGGGTTGGCGGCCGGCGGAGCGACGAAGTTCGGAGCGCCCGGAAGTGTGCTCTGGTCGCGGTCGGCTCCGCCGAGGTCGACCCCGCAGCCGTTGATCGTCTGCACGAGGAAGACGCTGCCGTTGAACGTGTTGAGCTGGAAGTTCTTGAAATCCTGGCGGAACAGCACGGCGTTGAGGGTGACCGGTCCGCGCGAGAATTTGGCGCCGATCTCGTAGGCGGTGTTGATCTCCGGATCGAACTGGAGGTTGCCGACCAGGGCCTGGGCGCCGCCCGGAGTCGCCGCGAAGGGCAGCACGGGATTCTTCAGAGCCGAACGGTCGAGGTTGAAGCCGCCCGCTTTGTAGCCGCGCGAGGCGCTCGCATAGACCATCAGGTCGCGGCTCCATTTGTACGAGAGGATGGTGGTGCCCGTGAACTCGTCCTCGCTGCGGTCGTCCTGGATGCTGACGCCGTTCAGCTCGGAGGTGGAATTGCCCTGGCAGGCGAGGCCGATGAGGCCGGCGGCGAGCGGGGCAAGGCCCGGGCTGGCGAGGAGGGGCAGAAGCGCATTCTGCTGCGCCACGCAGGCCGTGTTGTCGTTGCCGAAGGTCGCGTTGAGCTCCTTCTTCTCGTTGGTGTAGCGAAGGCCGAGGGTCAAAGCGAGCTTGTCGGTGATATGAATGATGTTGTGCGTGAACAGCGCCCAGTTGCGGCTGTCCTGGTTGTAGGTGTCGAGCGTGCTGCCCCGGTCGTTGATCGATTCGAGCCGGTCGAAGGCGGCGAGGACGGTTCCGCCGGCGGGACCGAAGGGCGACGGGATTCCCGGAGCCAGCGCCCCGCTGATCACCGCGCGCCCGGTCGGGCTGATGCAGCCCGGGGTGGTCGGGCTGTAGAAGCCGGCAAGACCGGTGCCCGAGAGCAGCCGGCACGTGGCGAAGCGGCCATATTGAGTGCCGAACCGGAGGTTGTCGGTCACCGTCAGGCTCTCGTCGGCGAAATAGCCGCCGAGCAGCCAGTCGAGCTTGTCGCCGAACGCCTTGCCCTGGAGGCGAAGCTCCTGGGTGAAGGTCTTGAACTGGCGCTCGAGGCCGCCATTGACCGGTGAGCGGTAGAGGATGTCGACCGGGCTGTAGTCGATGTCGCCCGGCTGGCCGGAAACATAGTCGCGATAGGCGGTGATCCACGTCAGGCTGACGTTCGGGGTGAGGTCGTAATTGACCTCGGCCGACAGGCCCCAGTCGCGCGTGTCGCCCTCATAGGTGCGGCCCGGAGTGACGTAGATGTTGCGGCTGAACGGATCGTTGAAGGCGATCAGCGGCGTACCCAGGTCGCGGAGCACGTTGATGATGTTGTTGCCCTGGTCGTTGGTCCGCGCGGGCGCCGCGCCGGGCTGCAGGAGCGGTGTCGCGGGCTCGTTGAGATTGCCGATCGCCGGGTTGAAGTCGCGGTCGAGATAGACGGCGCCGCAGCAGGCTTCCTCGCGGCGGGTATAGTCGGCGATCAGCCGCACCGACAGGTCGGTGTTGGGCTGGAACATCAGCTGGCCGCGGACGAAGAAACGGTTGCGGTCGTTGACCCGGTCGTCGTTGTTGACGTCCTTGTAGAAGCCGTCGCGCCGGGCATAGACCCCGTCGATGCGGAAGCCGAGAGTCTCGCCGATCGGCCCGGTGATTCCGGCATCGGCGCGGATGTAGTCGAAATTGCCGTAGGTGAGCGAGCCGAAGCCTTCGAGCTCGTTCATGTTCGGCTTCTTGCTGATCACGTGGATCAGGCCGGCCGAAGCGTTGCGGCCGAACAAGGTGCCCTGCGGTCCGCGAAGCACCTCGATCCGCTCGATCTCGCCGAGCTCGTTGAGTCCGACGCCGCTGCGCGAGCGATAGACTCCGTCGACGAAGACCGCGACCGAGCTTTCGAGGCCGGGATTGTCCCCGACCGTGCCGATTCCGCGGATCCGCGCGGAGCCGTTCGCCTCGCTTCCGGTCGAGGAGACGAGCAGCGAGGGCGCGAGCTGGTTCAGCTGACGGATGTCGGAAGCGCCGCTGTTCTGGAGCGACTGGGCCGAGACCGCCGAGACGGCGATCGGCACGTCCTGGAGGATCTGGCTGCGGCCTTGGGCGGTGATGACGATGTCGCCTTCGCCGTTCGCTTCCGTCGTAAGCGTATCGGTCGGCGTGACGTCGGCGTCCGCATCGACCTCGCCCGCTTCCGCTACCGGGCTGGGCTCGCCCGTCGGGCTGGTCTGATCCTGAGCGTAAGCAGGCGTCGCGGTCAGCGCGCACAGGCCGGCCGAAACGAGCCAGAAGGACTTCGACATATTCCCCTCTCCCTTTTGGGTTTGGGGCCAGAGCTACTGAAAAGGACTCGTGGCTGCCAGCCAGAATCCGCACTTTTCTGCGGGTTTCCGGCCCTTATGGCAATCGCGCAACAATCCAGTTTCGAAACGAAACTCGCAATAATCGGGTGCCGCTACGGAAACCTGCCGTTTCCGTAAGGGGAAGGCTTGGAAGAGACGTGGCCCTGCGGATCGCTCCGTCGCCCCAGCGAAGGCTGGGGCCCCGGGGAGTGAAAGCCGCTGGGTGCTTTTCATCCTCTGGGATGCCAGCCTTCGCTGGCATGACGAGCAGGGGCCTCGTCTTACTTGGGCGCGAGCACCATCAGCATCTGGCGGCCTTCCATGCGCGGATGCTGCTCGATCTTGGCGGTCTCGGACACATCGGCCTGGACGCGCTGAAGGAGCCGCATGCCGAGCTCGCCATGGGCCAGCTCGCGGCCGCGGAAGCGCAGGGTGATCTTCACCTTGTCGCCTTCCTTGATGAAGTCGAAGACCTTCTTCATCTTGGTGTCGTAATCGTGATCGTCGATGTTCGGACGCATCTTGATCTCTTTGATCTCCTGCGTCTTCTGCGACTTGCGGGCGAGATTGGCCTTTTTCTGGGCCTCGTATTTGAACTTGCCGACGTCGAGGAACTTGCACACGGGCGGATCGGCGTTGGGCGAGACCTCGACGAGGTCGAGGCCGACTTCGGCGGCCTGCTCGATCGCTTCGGCGGTTAGAAGCACCCCGATATTCTCGCCATTCTCATCGATCACGCGCACCTTGGGCACGGAGATGAATTCGTTGAATCGGGGGCCGTTCAAGGGCGGCGCCTGCGGGCGCCGGATCATGGGCGGACGTATAACGATGTCTCCTGACGTTTTAGTTCAGCGCTTCACCTAGTGGTTCCGGAGGGCGAATGAAAGACGAGAGCAAGCGGCGCGAACGCTTTTGTGGGGCCTATGTTGCGCAAGGGCACCCGTCATCCCGGCGAAAGCCGGGACCTCGGGGAGACCCGCCGAGACTATTCGACCCGAGATCCCGGCTTTCGCCGGGATGACGGGTCTTCCGCTCGTCAGCGCAAATCCGGCGGCAGCGCCTCTGACCTAAGCCTTTCCACGACCTCATCCAGCCCGAGCACCTCCTGCCGCGCGCCCTCGCCGAGCGGCCTCAGCGCCACCGTCCCTTCCTCCGCCTCGCGCTTGCCGACGACGAGCAGGTTGGGGACCTTGGCGAGGCTGTGCTCGCGCACCTTGTAGTTGATCTTCTCGTTGCGAAGGTCGGTCTCCACGCGAAGGCCCGCGGCGGTGAGCCTCGCCGCCACCTCGCGCGCATAATCGTCGGCCTCGGACACGATCGTCGCCACCACCGCCTGCACCGGCGCGAGCCAGAGCGGGAAGCGGCCGGCATGATGTTCGATCAGGATCCCGATGAAGCGCTCGAACGAGCCCAATATCGCCCGGTGGAGCATGACCGGCCGGTGGCGCTGGCCGTCCTCGCCGACGTAGCTGGCGTCGAGCCGCTCGGGCAGCACGGTGTCGGTCTGGATCGTCCCCACCTGCCAGGTCCGGCCGATCGCGTCGGTGAGGTGGAATTCGAGCTTGGGGGCGTAGAAGGCGCCCTCGCCGGGCAGCTCCTCCCACCCGAACTCCGCCGTATCGCGCCCCGCGGCTCTGACCGCGTCCCGCAGCGACTGCTCCGACCAGTCCCACATCTCCTCGGACCCGAATCGCTTCTCCGGCCGGAGCGCGAGCTTGATCGCATAATCGGGGAAGCCGAGGTCCTTGTAGACCGTGTCGAGCAGCTCGATGAACAGCCGCACCTCCTCCACCAGCTGGTCCTCGCGGCAGAAGATGTGGGCGTCGTCCTGCGTGAACTGCCGCACCCTCAGGATGCCGTGAAGCGCGCCGTGCGGCTCGTTGCGGTGACACACGCCCATCTCGGCGAGCCGGATCGGAAGATCGCGATAGGATTTGATGCCCTGGCGGAAGATGAGGACGTGGGCCGGGCAGTTCATCGGCTTCAGCGCCATCCAGTCGCCTTCACCGGAAATGATCGGCCCCTCGTCCTCGGTATTGGGCACCTCGTCGGGGATGACGAACATCGCCTCGCGATACTTGCCCCAGTGGCCGGATTGCTCCCACTGGCGGGCGTCCATCACCTGCGGGGTCTTCACCTCCGAATAGCCGGCGGCGTCGAGGCGGCGGCGCATATAGGCTTCGAGCTGGCGCCACACGACGAAGCCGGCGGGATGCCAGAAGACCGAGCCGTGCGCCTCGGCCTGGAGGTGGAACAGGTCCATGTCCTGCCCGATCCGGCGGTGGTCGCGCTTCGCCGCCTCCTCGAGCCGGGTGATATGGGTCTCGAGCTGCTTCCGGTTGAGCCAGCCGGTCCCGTAGATCCGCGACAGCATCGCGTTCTTCTGGTCGCCGCGCCAATAGGCGCCGGAGACCCGGGTCAGCTTGAACGCCTGCGGGTCGACCTTGCCGGTCGAGGCGAGGTGCGGACCCCGGCACAGGTCGATCCAGCCGCCGGAGCGGTACATGGTGATCGTCTCGTGCTCGGGAAGCTCCATCACCCATTCGGCCTTGAAGCTCTCGCCCTGCTCGAGGAACAGCCGGCGGACGTCCTCGCGGGTCCACACTTCGCGGACCAGCGGCTCGTCCCGGGCGATGATGCGCCGCATCTCTTCCTCGATCGCCGGCAGGTCCTCCTCCGTGAAGGGGCCGCGCTCGGGCGCCGGAGCGAAATCGTAATAGAAGCCGTCGTCGGTCGCCGGACCGAAGGTGATCTGGGTGCCGGGGAAGAGATTCTGCACCGCCTCCGCGAGGATGTGGGCGTAATCGTGCCGGACCAGCTCGAGCGCGTCGGCCTCGTCGCGCGCGGTGATCAGCGCGAGCTCGGCATCTCCCTCGAGCGGCCGGTTGATGTCGCGCACCTCGCCGTTGACCCGGGCCGCGAGCGCCGCCTTCGCGAGCCCGGGCCCGATCGCCGCGGCGATATCGGCGGGGGTCGTTCCTTCGGCGACTTCGCGCACCGAGCCGTCGGGAAGTCGGATCTTGAAATGCTGTGTCATAACCCGGGGCATGTAGCCGCAGCCTCGCGCCATCTCCAGCCCCAGCGCCAATTCGCAGCCGAAACGATCTTCTGCTACGCTGCGGCCGTTCCGGCATGGAGACGTTGATGAAAAGGGGGATCAAATGAGAAAGATCGTTTCCGCGGCCGTCGCGGCGGTCCTTTGCCTCGCATCCGTCGCTCCGGCGGCGGCGCAGAGCTCTCGCCGGCAAGGCTTGGACGGGCCGGTCGGCGCCAACGCCACGCTCAACCTGCGAATCCCGCTTGGACGGGCGCCGGGCGCGACGGCGAAGCCGAGCTACGGCCTCACCTTCGGAATGGGCAAAGCGGTCGGAGCGGGGCTGAACGCCGGCCGGTGCACCGCCAGCTCACCCTCGGCGACATCCGTTTCAACGCGCGGGGCAAGCTCGACAAAGCCCAGCTCGCAAGCTTCGATTTGGCTCATCTCGACCGCGACCGGAGAACCAACCTGACCGGCGGCGATCCCACCCTCTGGATCGTCGTCGGAGCCGTCGCCGCGGGAGTCGCGGTGTGCCTGCTCTCCGACTGCTTCAACCTCGACGACGAGGGCGACATCGACTGACGGCAAGGGTCGGCCAGGCGCCGGCCCTTCCTTTGTTTGTGACGCAGGCACGGCCCGGCTAGGAGGCCGCGCATGAACGACGCCGAATATCTTGCGCGCGCCGGGCGCCGCCTCGCCCGGCGCTACCGCCCGGGCAGCGGGCCGACGATCGTCTTCCTGCCCGGCTACATGTCCGACATGGAGGGCGGCAAGGCAAGCGCGCTCGCCGGGTGGGCGGAGGCGCAGGGACGGGCGATGCTCCGCTTCGATTATGCCGGCTGCGGGCTCAGCGAAGGCGCGTTCGAGGCGCAGACCCTGGCCGGATGGCGCGACGACGTGCTGGCGATGCTCGATTCGGTCGAAGGCCGGCTCATCCTCGTCGGCTCGTCCATGGGCGGCTGGCTGATGCTGCTCGCCGCGCTGGCGCGGCCGGAGCGGGTGGCCGCTCTGGTCGGAATCGCCGCCGCGCCCGATTTCACCGACTGGGGTTTCGACGCGGCGCAGAAGGAAATCCTCCGAAAGCACGGACGGCTGGAGGAGCCTTCACCCTATGGCGACGCGCCGTACGTCACCACCCGCGACTTCTGGGAGAGCGGCGAGGGGCTGAAGCTGCTCGGCGGCGAGATCGCCATCCGCTGTCCGGTACGCCTGCTCCACGGCCTCGACGATGCCGACGTCCCCTGGCAGGTCTCGCTTCGGCTGATCGAGCGCCTCCGCTCGGCCGACGCCC
This sequence comes from Allosphingosinicella sp., assembly GCA_036382815.1. GTDB lineage: Bacteria > Pseudomonadota > Alphaproteobacteria > Sphingomonadales > Sphingomonadaceae > Allosphingosinicella. The sequence goes on along the minus strand of DASVPM010000250.1, from coordinate 1,298 downwards.
GGATGACCCTCGTCAAAGGCGGCGACCACCGCCTCTCGCGCGCCTCCGACATAGCGCTTCTGATCGAAACGGTGGAGACCTGCTGCAGCGCTGACAAGGACGCTGGACATTATGTAGATGACGAAGCAGGACGAAACAGGTAGTAATTCGGGCGACAGGCCGGCGCTAGAGATCGAGATCACGCCTCAAATGATTGAGGTGGGGGTGAGCCTTCTTGGGGAGTTGAGCGGACAGCTTGTAGATGGAGCGTCACCCTCTCCGGCATTGGTTCAGGCTTTGGTACAGGCCGTCCTTCGATGCGGGGGAATTGCTGCAAGAGCCAGTACAGATCTTCCGCCAGCTCACCGAATCGACGCGTCCTATCAGTTATCTGAGAGGATGTGAGGCGCTTTGATCGGAACCTCGCAAAATTCGCCTGAAAGAAAGGCATAAGCGCGGTAGGATATCTAATGCCGTCGATGATCTCGGCGCCAATCGTGAAGTGAGCCAGTTCGTTTCTAGCTTTGTTGCATCTGGTAAGGCGATTGTAGAGCCATCCCCAAGCGGCAAAGCCATCTTTGCTGAGCCCCGCATATGGAATTAGTTCATTCATCAGCTTAATGCGAGCATCCATATTGATAATGGATGTGAAGATAATCCACGGCACCGTAGGATTGCGTACGGGGACGATCTCCGCGAAGCAAAACACCAGCATCTTTTCAACCTGAGACCACTCGGAAAGCGCCTCGCCAACGGCTACATGTATCCGATGGATTTCCTCATCCTCCATGGAGGTCCCCTGTGACCGACGAGCGCCCGAATGAAGATGACGTTCTCCGGCGCATGCTGGCGACACCACCCGAAAAGCACAAGCCGCTAGGCAGGGAGTCGACGGGCAAGCGCCCGAAGCGGACTGAGGTGAAGGACTCTAACGGCCGCTGATAGGCCGCTTGCCGAGCGGCAGGCATCGGCGTATCCGAATCCCGCGCTCCTGATCGTGGATGTGAGGGAGCGTCCGCCTACGGGCGCGTGGACACAGGCTCCGGCTTCGGTCGGGTGGCCTGCGGATACAATACCCTTCGGGGAAAGAAGCAGGGCGCGGTTCCCTGTGTCCTCGCGCATCCAACCGCCCGGCTCGGCGCTGGGTGGGGCGGCGCGACACAGGGGAAGCCGCATGCCTAGAGTCTGTTTGGCTTTGCCTGAATCGATTTGGGATTCCCGTCTGGTCTGAAGTGTGATTCAAGCTGCTGGCTGGGATGGAGGCCAGCAGCGATGGCCAAGCCTTATTCGGATGATCTGCGGGAGCGAGTGGCGCGCTC
>DASVPM010000249.1:0-5578 GCA_036382815.1 Allosphingosinicella sp. | reverse complement strand
AGCTTCGGCGGCGACCAGCACGGCCACCGCCCGCTGCGGTCCGCCCAGAAGCCTCGTCCTCACCGTCTCCAGCTTGACCCTGGCCCTGCTGCCGGTGACGATGTCTCCAACCCGGTAGAAGCTCACGACCTCCCGGACCTTGCCGTGGGATCCGATCAGCTCCGCTTTGCCGTCCGCCGGGGGTGCGGAATCGCCGGTCCACGACCAGGCGCCGTCCTCGTCGGACGCGCCCTGGCCGTAGCCGACCAGCTCGCGCCCTTCGCTCTGCCGGGAAAAGACGATGATGGCGAGATCGACCTGCTGCCCCGCGGCGTTGCGGTAGCGCGCCTGCCGGATCCGGTCCGCCCCGACGAAATGCGGCTGCCAGTCGCTCGAAGCGGGGCCGCGGGTCCAGCCCGCCACCTCGGGAAGCGGGGAATCGGGCACGGCTCGCGTCCCCGCTGCGGCGACCGCGTTCATCCAGAGCGGAGCGGCCGCCGTCAGGACCACCGATATTGCGGCGATCTGGGCGGCGCGCGCCGGGCGACCCGGCCCGGTCCCGGGCGCCTGGAGGCCGGCGGGGTCGAACCAGCGCGCATTCGGAGCCCGGTCGAAGAAGCGCCAGCCGGCCGCGACGACCAGGGCGATGACGACGGCGAAGAAGATCCATCCGTAGATCAGATGGTCGATGCCCACGGCGACCTCGTTGTCCGTCCGCCAGGCGATGTAGATGGTGCCGAACGCCCGCACCCCGTTGGCGAGCACCGCGACGGCGAGGGCGAAGGCGACGAACAGCAGCCGGCGCGGCCAGGACCGGAAGCAGAGGTTGGCCGCCAGAGCGGAAAGCGCCGCCATCGCCACCAGGAACCTCACCCCCGAACAGGCCTCGGCGACGCGGAACAGCCCGCTCGGGGTCGAGATGAAGATCCCCTCGATATGTGCCGGCACTCCGGTCAGCGCGAGAAGCGCCATGCTCATCTTCGCGGTCACGGTCTGGAGCGGCCCCACCAGCTCGTCGCCGAACGGCACCAGGAACACGGCGTAGAAGATCGGGAAGGCGCAGGCCCGCGCCACCGCCTTGCCGAGGCAGGCGATCGCACTCCCCTGAAGCATGAACACAAGGCCGAAATGGCGAAGCAGGGCGACGTTGCCGGCTTCGCCGAGCAGCCAGACCGCTCCGCCCGCGCCGGTCAGGACGAGCCCCGGAGCCCAGGCCCGCGGGGCCAGCGCCTTCAGGTCGGGCAGCCGCTGCCAGACCAGCCAGGCGATGATCGGGACGACCAGGAAGCAATGGTTGAAGGTGGCGCTGGTCCACCAGATCCGAGCCATGTCGAGGCCGTCGCGGGCGAACAGGAGGCCGATCGCCGCCGCCGCCGCCGCGAGCGCGGCGAGATGGCCCCGCCAGGCCTGCGCCAGCGGATCGGCGCGGACGATCGGGAGGACCGCCGTCATGCCGCCGCCCGGCTCGGGACGGCGCCGACGATCCCGGCGAGCGGGGCCAGCCTCGCGTCCCAGCGATAGGCCTGCTCCATGCGGCGCCGCGCGGCCTGGCCGAGCACCCGCGCCCGCTGCGGATCGCCGAGCAGGCCGGCAATCGCCTCCGCCTGCGCTTCGGCCGTCCCGGCGACGAACAGGTGGCGCCCCGGCTCGGCCTCGATGCCCTCGAACGCGGCCGGCGACGCGACCACCGGCCGGGCCATCGCCATCGCCTCGAGCACCTTGTTCTGGATCCCCCGCGCGATCCTGAGCGGCGCCGCGACGACGTCGGCCGCGGCCAGCCAGGAGCGCACGTCCGGAACCGCTCCGGTGACGGTGACCCGCGGCCCGGCGAGCCGGAGCACCGGGTCGACCGGCTTGCGGCCGACGATCGCGAAGCGCCCCTCGGGAAGCCTCGGCATCACCTCGCCGGCGAACCAGCGCACGGCGTCGATATTGGGCGCATAATCCATCTGGCCGGTGAAGACGATGAGGGGACCCGGCTCGTCGATCCGCTCGAAAGCGGCCGAAGGATCGTAATAATCGAGGTCCACTCCGTTCTGGAGGCCGCGGATGTCGGTGCTCTCGAGTCCGCTGCGCTGCCTGAACAGGGCCGCCTCGGCGTCGCTGACGAACAGGCTGACGTCGGCGCGCGCGGCGGTCGCCCGCTCGAACGCGGCGAGCTTCGCGCCCTCGCGCCGATGGACGAGCGCCATCGCCCCGCCCTCTTCTCCATAGGCCTCGAACTTTGCCGAATCGACGTCGATGAAATCCATCACGAAGCGGGCCCCGGCCGGAACGAACTGCGCCATCTGGCTCGAGAAGGCGAAGATCGTCCCGATCCGGCCGCTCCCATGCAGGCGGGCGACGAACGCCCGCAGCGCGGGGCTGTCGAACAGGGTGAGCGAGACCGGCCGCCCCTCGGCCAGGGCCCGCACCCCCGCCGCGACCTTCGACGTCCGCCGGACCTCGACATGGGCCTCGCCGAGCGCCGGTCCGAGGGCGGCGCGAAGGCCGGCGAGGTTGGCGGCGTCGGCCTCGTCGTCGGCGAAGCAGGCGAGATGGACCCGCCCGAGGCCGGCCAGGTGCCTGAGCTCGTGGAACGAGCGGATCTTGTCGCCGCGGTCGGGCGGGAACGGGATCCGGTGGGCGAGGAAGAGGAGGTCCCCCATCAGCCGAGACCGCGGGCGATGGGGGGCCCCACCAGGTTGGCGAGCCGCAGGGGCAGCCTTTTCCAGAGCTCGACCTGGAGCCGGTATTTGGGGCTGAGCGGGTTGACGTCGCGGGCCGCTTTGCCCTCGACGGTGCGCACCGCATAGACCAAGGGGCGCTCGTCGAGATGCCAGCACTTCTTGCGCTCGTAGGGACCGGTGCCGAGCTTGGAGCGGCCGAAATCGGCGCGGGTGCAGCCGCGAGCCGCGAGATGGCGCATCTGGGCGTACATCATGACGTCGTTGGCCCGGCACGCCTTCGCCTCCGCGGTGCCGCCGCCCCAATGGCACTGGCCGGTGCCGTTATGGTAGAGGTTGAAATTGGCCGCGACCGGCCGGCCGTCCTTCCAGACGATCAGGACGTCGCAATCCTCGCCGAATTCGCCGGCCATCGCCTCGAACAGAGCGGCCGGGAAGACCGGCGTGCCGAGGTTGCGGACGCATTCCCGGTAGACATGATAGAAGCCGTCGACGTGGCGCCGGTCGTTGCCGGCCGTCACCTCCAGGCCCCGGGCCATCGCCTTCTTGACCTCATAGCGCTGGCGCTTGGTCAAAGCGGGCAGGATGGCCTCGGGATCGGCCGGGAGCGCCGTCGAGAAGCCGGAATAGATGCCTTCGCGCCGCGCCCAGCCCTCGGGCAGGGCGCCGCCGCGAAGCTCGGCCGACCCGCAGCCCAGCGAAAGGGCCAGGGCCCAGGCCGCCTCGGCCAGCGCCTCGACGGCGGCATTGTCGGTCGCGAGGATGCCGCCGCCCGTGCCGAAGCCGGCGGAGACGAGGGCGTGGCCGAACAGCCGGGAGCGGATTTCGGTCAGCGGCAGGCAGCCGGCGATCGCCCCGGACGAATCCTCGGCGACCAGATAATGGCTCTTCTGGCCGCACCCCCGCTCGACCGCCCGGCTCCACTGGGGGCGGTGGAAGAATTCGCAATCCGGCCGGCCGCGGACGAAGGAGTCGATCCGGCGGCAGGTCTCGTCGCCCGGATCCTCGGTCCGCACCCGCAGCCGCGGCTTGAGCAAAGGCGCGTTCATGAAAGCCTCTCCCGCTCGCGCTCGACCACCTTGTCGGTCCGGTCCCATCGATGCGCATTGAATAATTTCAGAAGCTTGGGCCGCATCGCGGAGAGGCGGCTGTAATGGCGAAGCCGCGATTTGAGCGGCGCTCCGGTGACTCGCGGCTGGCCGGGATCGATCTCCCAGGGATGGAAATAGAAGACGGCCGGCCGGTCCTCCTTGTTCACCCGCTCGATCGCCCAGCTCGAGAAACGATAGGGGAGAAGCCGGAAGAAGCCGCCGCCGCCCGCCGCCATCCGCCGTCCGCCAAGCTCGACGGTGGTCACGGGCAGCTCGATCAGCCCCGAATCCGGCAGCGGCCGGTGGGCGAAGCGGGGCGCCTCGCGCCAGCCATAATGGTCGTGCGCGATCGGCGCGACGCTCGAGGAATAAGCATAGCCTTCGTCGGCGAGGACGCGGTGCGCCCAGGGCGTGCGGGCGTCGATCGAGAAGCTCGGCGCCCGATAGCCCTTCGGCTCGACTCCCGCCGCCTCCGAAATCGCGGCATGAGCGCGGCGCAGGTCCGCCCGGAAGGCGTCCTCGCCGAGGTTGAAGACCCGCTGATGGTCCCAGCCGTGGCTTGCTATCTCATGCCCCTCCGCCGCGGCCCGGCGGATCAGCGCCGGATAGCGTGTCGCCACCCAGCCCAGAGTGAAGAAGGTCGCCTTGACGCCCGCCTCGGCGAACAGGTCGAGCACCGCGCCGGCATTGCGCTCGACCCTCTGCTCCAGGCCGTCCCACTCGTCGCGGCGGATGACGGCCTCGAACGCTCCGACCTGGAACCAGTCCTCGACGTCCACGGATAGGGCGTTCAGCATGGGGCCTTCTTCCTGCTTAATTCCTCCCCGAGATTTCTCGGGGAGGGGAACGCGCGAAGCGCGGTGGAGGGGTTCTTGGACGTCGGAATAGCCCCTCCACCATGCTTCGCATGGTCCCCCTCCCCTGCAAATGCAGGGGAGGAATTAAGAAAATTACGCCGCATTGCTTCGGCGCGGCTGGCTTTCGTTCTCGACCCAGTCGAGGAGCACGGTCAAGACGCGCCGAACGGCCGCTTCCTGCTCGTCGAGACGGGCCTCGATCGCCGCGATCCTGCGCTCCAGCGCGACGTCGCCCGCGGGTCCGGCCGCTTCGGCGGCCCGGCGCAGGGGGAGCACCCGGGTGGAGGCGCTGGCCGGCCGGTCGGTCGCCATGTCGGCCGCCACCGCCTCGACGTCGTGGCCGCCGATCGTCTCGAGCCGCTCCACCCCCGCATAGAGCAGGACTCGGTTGGCGAGCTGGTTGAGCTTGCGCGGGACGCCCCCGGTGTGGCGGTAGAGCGCGGCGAAGGCGTCCGGCTCTAAAGACGGCCGCCCCTGCCAGCCGGCGACGGCGAGGCGGTGGACGGCGTAGGGTTCGACCTCATTGGCGTCCATCGCTTCCAGGTGGTGGCTGGCGATGACCCGCTGACGAAGCTGCTCGAGGCTCTCATCGGCCGCGATCCGGTCCCGGAACTCCGGCTGGCCGAGCAGGAAAATCTGAATGAGCGCACGGCCTTGGCTCGTGAAGTTCGAAAGCATGCGAAGCTCTTCGAGCGCCGACACGGGAAGATTCTGGGCCTCGTCGACGACCAGCAGGGTGCGCTTGCCCCGCCCCGCTTCCTCGCGGAGCCTGTGCTCGATGCGGTCGAGCAATTGCGCCTTGGCCGCTCCTCCGGTCTCGAGGCCGAGGCCCTGCGCCGCCAGGCGAAGCATGTCGTCGCCCTCGACCTGGGTCGACACGAGGCTGATCGCATTCAGGCGCTCGCGGTCGATCGTCGCCATCAGGTGGGCGACGAGGGTCGACTTGCCGGCGCCGATCTCGCCGGTGATGAGGATGAAGCCCTCG
>DASVPM010000248.1:0-7399 GCA_036382815.1 Allosphingosinicella sp. | reverse complement strand
GGCGGACGGCGTGGGCGGTGCCGAGCTGCGGCTCCTGCACGGCAAAGTCGATCCCCGGGCCGGCGAGCCTGGTCTCGAGCTGCCGGCGCTGGTTGCCGACGACGATCACGGTCCGCTCCGGTTCCAGGGTGGCGACACTGTCGAGGAGATGCTCGATCATCGGCCGCCCAGCGATCGGGTGCAGCACCTTGTGCAGATCGGATTTCATCCGCGAGCCCTTGCCGGCGGCGAGGATTATGGCGGCAACATGCCTTGGCGTCGTCATCGGCGGCCAATCGCACGGAAAGCTTGCCATTTCCATAGCGCCACGGCGAAAGGCGTGGCCATGCCCCCTTTCCCTTTCGACGTCGTCGCCTTCGATCTCGACGGCACCCTGGCCGACACCGCGCCGGACCTGGCTGCGGCGCTCGGCCACACGCTGTCGGCACTCGGCCGGCCGGCGGTCCCGGAGGCCTCGGTGCGCCACCTGATCGGCCATGGCGGCAGGGCGTTGCTCAGGCGAGGCCTGGAAGCCAGCGGGGAGGCGACGGACGCGCTCGTCGAGCTCGCTTATCCGATCTTCCTCGAACATTATGCGACGCACATCTGCGACCGCAGCCGGCTCTTCGCGGGCGTCGGAGAGGCGCTCGACGGCATCGGAAGGCGAGGGACGGCGCTGGCGGTGTGCACCAACAAGTCCGAAGCGCTGACGATGAAGCTGCTCGATGCGCTGGGCGTGCGCGGGCGGTTCGCGGCGGTCGTCGGCGGCGACACTCTCCCGGTCCGCAAGCCCGATCCGGCGCCTTTGCTCGAAGCCGTCGCCCGCGCAGGCGGAGGCCGTGCGGCCTTCGTCGGCGATTCGATCGTCGATGCCGACACGGCCCGGGCCGCCGGGGTGCCGTTCGTCGCCGTCTCCTTCGGTTTCTCCGACCGGCCGGTCGAGGCGCTGGGCGCGGATTCGATCATCGGCGATTTCGGCGAATTGGCCGCAGCGCTCGAATGCCTCGCCGTGCGGAGCGACTTGATGTAGACTGGCCGTAATCAGGAGGCTTCATGGACGGCAGGGGTACCTACAAGACTCGCGGCGCGGGCGGATCGCCCGACACGGCGCGGGTGGTCGACCGGAGCGTCGCCTTCGACCTGCCCGAGCAGCAATATCGGCGGCGGGGCTATAGCCCGCCTTTTGAAGAGCTGGGCTGGAAGCCGCTCGAGGGCCCCGGCGCCTAGCGCCTTTTGCGCGCCTTCACCCACAGATGCCGCGCCAGCATCGCGGGCGGCATCCTCAGCCAGTGCGAGCGGACGTAGAAGCCGAGGCGGGTGACGGGCCGCCGCTGGCGGGCCCAGCCGTCGCGGGCGAGCAGCCGGCGGATGTAGAGGCGGTCGGCGACCCTGGAGCCAGGAGCCCGGCACCGGACTGGCGTCTTGTAGATATGGCGGGCGAGGCGGACCGCCCGGGCGACGGCGGGCAGCAGGCCGTGCTGCCCGGCCCTGTCGCGCAGAGCAGCCTCGAAGCCCGGATCGCCTCCCGCGAACTCCCGCAAGAGCCGGTCGATGTCCCAAAGGTTTCTGAGGCCGCCGGCCAGATCGCCGTCGGCGAACAGATGCGCCGCCGCGTGGACGATCATGTCCGCCGGCGAGAGCGTGAAGAGGCCGTCCGTGAGCGGCACCCGATCCGCGATCATCGCCGCCATGTCGGGCTTCGGGCGCGCCGTCAGCGGCAATATGGAATGATGGACGTCGATCATCCGGTCGCGCTCGCGGTGGATGAGCGGCGGCAACTCGTGCATCCAGCGGCGGTAATATTGATCGTCGTAGGGATCTTCCTTCACCCATTCCCAGCCGGCGGCGAGAAGGGCGCGCTCGACATCCGGCAAAGCGGCGCGCGGGACGAGGATGTCGAGGTCGCCGATCGAGCGGCCGCGGCCGGCCTCGAGCCCGGCCGCCGCATAGGCGGTGCCCTTGAGCAGGATCACCGGGACCGCGAGCGGCGCCAGCGCCCGCCGCGCCATCTCCGCTTCCCACAGGGCCTGGACGCGCACCGCCTCGCCGTCGCGCCGGGCCGCTTCGAGCATCGCCTCTACCCGGGCCGGCAGCTGCGCTCCGCGAAGCCGCCAGGCGAGGCTTCCGGCCAGCGATTCAGCCCGGGCGATCGCGATCAGCGACGTCCAGTCCGCCACGTCCCCGGCGCCGGACGGGTCCGCGAGAAGCCGGACGAGCAGGCGGGCGTCCCTCATGCGGCCCGCCACAGATCGTCGACCAGAGCCTTAGCCTGATCCGAATCGGCATAGTCGATCGCTCTCGAGGGCAGGGTGCCGACGAAGCGGGTGAGGGCGTCGAAGCCGCGCTCGCCCAAAGCGACATAATTGGTCGAAGCCTGGGTCAGCCGCATGAAGGCTTCCGCGGCCCCGACCTCGCGCACCGCCGGTTCGAGGTCGCGTCCGAAACGGGGGAAGAGGATCAGCACCGGACGTGCCGGCTCGGCCATCCGCGCCACCGCCTCGGCGTTGGGGCGGAGGTGGCGGAGGGTGCCCTTGGGCGTCCCGGTCAGCACCGGACCGAGCCGCGACGCATCGACCCCGTCGAAAAGGCCGAGCGACTCGTTCTTCAGGCTGACCGCTCGGGGGAAAGGGTGAAGCCGCCCGTCTTCAAGGTCGAGCAAGGCGAATTCATCCCCCATGAAGCGCCAGCCGCGCTCGCCCAGGAGGGCGCCCAAAGTGGATTTGCCCGCGCCCGAATCGCCGGTCATCAGAATTGCCCGCCCGTTCCTTTCGACGCTTGCGGCGTGGAGCAGAAGAAAGCGCTTCTGGCCGAGGGCCATCTGAAGGTTCATTCCCATCTCGGCGGCCAGCAGCCCTTGCGCGAGCGGGAGCGGGGCAGCGTCGGGAAGCACATAATCTCCGCGAATCGCCACCGAAGGCCGAAGCCATCGCCGCCAGATCCTCTCGGCCTCGAGGCGGACGGTGAAGTCGCAGGCTCCGTCGGGCTGCGGATAGCCGGCATAAAGCCGCCGGAGCTGCGCGACCGGGCCGCGCCACTGCGAGCCGATGCGGAACGACACCGGCCCCACCTGAAGCCTAAGGACGTGCCTCATGCCCGCCAGACGAGCCCCGCGGCTTCGAGCTCAGCCAGCCGGGCGGCGATGGCGACGGCGGGATCGTCGGATTCGATCTCGAACGTCTCGCCCATCCGCGCCGCAATCTCCGCCGCGCTCGCCGGTCCCGAAGCCAAGGCCCCGATTATCTGGGGGGCAGGCGGGGCAAGGAAGTGGGTGAGGCCGGACTTACGGTGGTAGAGGAGGGTGAGGCCCTCCACTTCCACTGTGCGAATCGTCTCGGGCGGATCGGCGGCGAAGCGGGACGCGGCCATTGCGGCCGCTCCGCCGGTCAGCGCGGCATCTGCAGTGAGGCGTAGCAGGTGAAGCCGCTCATCCCCGCCTGCAGACGGCGAATATAGTTGGCATAGGCCTGGGCGGCCTCGCTGTTCACGCCTGCGGGAGCGCGGCCGCCGTTCAGCATCGCCCTGACCTCCTCGCCCTTGAGCGGCCGGGACAGCGGCGGATAGGCGCCGGGCGTGCCGGGCGCGACGAGGCTTCCGTCCGCGGCGATGAAGTTGCCGGCCCCGGCCTGGGGCGCCGGCACCGGTATCTCGCAGTTGAGCACCGAGCCGGCGGTCTGCGCGAGGGCCGGGCGGATCGTCACCACGGTCGACGCCGCGGCCGCGCCGAGCGCGAGCACAACCCGGCGGCTCGGCCGTCCGATATCGTCCTCTTCCCGGGTGTCGCTTCGATCGCTCATGGCACCTGCATCTACGCCGCGCAGCCTTTCATAAGGGTAAAGCGGCCCAATGGCGAGACGGGCCGAGCCTTACTGTCCCGCTAATGGACGCTTCGGGGGAGAAAAATCGTTTCGCCCTCGTTTGTAGCTCGGGCCGCCGGAGTAGGCGCGGCCGCTTGTCCAAGGAGGACCCCTTACATGAAGATCATCCTTTTCGCCGCGGCGTTGACCCTCGGCAGTGCCGCTCTGGCGCAAACCGGCAACACGGTCGACGATGTCTCGCAGGCCAGCGGGCCGCGCGGCGTCACCCAGCAGGGCACCGATCCCGACGGCATGGCGTGCACTCCCGCCGGCTACAATGCGGGCACAACCGGCTATCCGACCTGCGCGGCCGGTAACTCCAATGCCGCCACCGGCGCTGGAACCACTCCGCCGCGCTGCTCCAAGACGGTCAAAGACGGCTGCATCCAGGCCTATGAGCGCGGCGTTCGCCGCTAGGGCTGCCGGGGCGCCCTGAGCGGGCGCCCCGTTAACCATTGCGTGGAGAAAAACCGTTTCGGCCTCGTTTAGGGGAGGTGGCGCCGCGTCCGAAGCGGCCGCCGACCCCAGAGGAGGCTCGAAATGAAGCTTATCATGATGGCTGCCGCGCTCATGCTCGGCGGCGCCGCCGTTGCGCAGACGACGGAAGAACAGACCGATACGACGACGACCGAGACGACCGAGACGACCGACACGACCCAGGCGGCCCCGGAGCCGGACGCCACCACCTCCATCCCGCCGGCCGCTACGACCGCGCCGGCCCCCGGCAACATGTCGACGATGGGGACGGGCCAGACGGTCGCTCCGGGCAACACCTCGCCCGAGACCGATGCCCGCGGTATTCCGGTCATCTCGGCTCCCGCCATGGCTCCGGCCGGTTACAACGAGGGCGCGCGTACCGTGCCCGCGGGAAGCCCCATGCCGACCGTGGCCGCGCCGACCCCGACGGCCGCGGGACCGCTGCCGCCCTGCACCCGCACCGTCACCGACCGCTGCACCCAGACCTACGAGCGCGGCCGGTCCAGATAGGCTTGTCGACGCCCGTTTCTTCGGCGATGGGCGGCGCTGAATAATTCCTCCCCTGCATTTGCAGGGGAGGGGGACCATGCGACGCATGGTGGAGGGACTTGTTGAGTCCGCAATGACCCTCCACCGCGCTTCGCGCGGTCCCCCTCCCCGGCAAAGGCCGGGGAGGATTTTTAGATAGGGAGGTTCCATGCCGATCAGCTTCGAAGGCCGGGTCGCCATCGTCACCGGCGCCGGCGGCGGCCTCGGCCGCGCTTACGCGCTCGAGCTCGCCCGGCGCGGCGCGAGGGTGGTCGTGAACGACCTCGGCGGCGCCCGCGACGGCTCCGGAAGCTCGGATACGGCCTTGAAGGTCGTCGAGGAGATCGAAGCGGCGGGCGGCGAGGGACTCGCGAACGCCGCCAGCGTCACCGACCCCGAGCAGGTCGAGGCGCTGGTCGCCGAGGCGAAGGCGCGCTGGGGCGGCGTCCACATCCTGATCAACAATGCCGGCATTTTACGCGACAGGAGCTTCGCCAAGATGAGCGTCGAGGATTTCCGGGCGGTCGTCGACGTCCACCTCATCGGCTCGGCGATCTGCACCAAGGCGGTCTGGGAGACGATGCGCGAGCAGGCTTATGGCCGGATTCTGATGACGTCGAGCTCGACCGGCCTCTACGGCAATTTCGGCCAGGCCAATTACGGCGCCGCGAAGCTCGGCCTCGCCGGCTTCGCCAAGACGCTGCACCTCGAAGGGGCGAAATATAATATCCGGGTCAATACCCTCGCTCCCACCGCCGCGACCCGGATGACCGAGGACATCTTCCCGTCCGAGCTGCTCGCTCTGTTCAATCCGGACAATGTCGTCCCGGCCGCGCTCCACCTCGTCTCGGAAGAGGCGCCGAGCAACTTCATCGTCGGGGCCGGCGGCGGGGTCGTCCAGGCCGCCTACGTCACCCTCACCCCGGGCTACGCGCTCCCGGAGGGGCGCCGGACGGTGGAGGAGGTGGCGGCCAACTGGGACAGGATCACCGACCGGACCCACGAGATCGTCCCGGGGTCCGGCGCCGAGCAGGCGATGCTGATCATGAAGGTGCTCCAGGGCGGTTGAAATCCTCCCCCGGATCTCCGGCAAATGCCGGGGAGGAATGCTACCGTATTGCAGCACTAACACACCTGTGCTATACGCCCGCCCGTTCAGGGAGGAAAAACATGTATAGCGACAGCGATCTGGAAGCGGCTGTGGCGGCGGGGGCCTTGAGCCCCGACGCCGCTTCCGCCCTTCGCAATTACGTGGCCGGCCGGAGCGGCGGCGCCTCGGTCGACGAGGAGCATTTCCGGCTGATCACCGGCTTCAACGACATCTTCGTCGCCATCGCCGCGGCGATCCTGCTGTTCGCGGTCGGCTGGATCGGCAACGCCTTCGGGCCGCACATCGACGGCGACGGGCCTTCGCCTTTCGCGGGGCTGCTGGTCGCCGGGACCGCCTGGGGCCTCGCCGAATTCTTCACCCGCAAGCGGCGGATGGCGCTTCCCAGCATCCTGCTGCTCCTCGCCTTCACCGGCGGAGTGCTCCTCACCGCGTTCGTCTCCCTGGTCATGGCCATCGGCGAGGCGAATTTCGAGAATGAAGGGCGGGCCATCGCACTCGTCGTCGCCGCCTCCGCCGCGATCGCCGCCGGGGCCACCTGGCTCCACTGGCGCCGGTTCCGGGTGCCGGTCACCGTCGCCGTCGGTGCTCTGACCGTGGTCGGCGTCGCCCTCGCGCTCATCGCCTCGGCGGTCGGCGAGGGACCGCAGCTCGAGGATGTCATGCTGGCGAGCGCTCTCGTCCTCGGCATCGGAGTCTTCCTCTTCGCGATGTGGTGGGATTCGTCCGACCGCGCCCGCCAGACCCGGCGCTCCGACGTCGCCTTCTGGCTCCACCTGCTGTCGGCGCCGCTGATCGTCCATCCGATCTTCTCGCTGCTCGGCCTGACCGACGGCGACGCCTCGATCGGCGAGGCCCTGGTGGTGCTCGGGGTCTACGTCCTGCTCGGCCTGACCGCGCTTGCGATCGACCGGCGCGCCTTGCTCGTCTCGGCCCTCGCCTACGTGCTGTTCGCCCTGATCAGCCTGTTCCGCGAGTTCGGGGCGGTCGAGCTCAACATCGCGCTCGCCGCCTTCGTCATCGGCTCCGGGCTGCTGCTTCTCTCCGCCTTCTGGCACGGCGTGCGCCGTTCGATCGTGCGCCCGCTTCCGCCTGGCCTTCAGGCCCGGCTGCCGGTCACCGACCGGCCCGTGGCGGCGGCTTAACTAAAAATCCTCCCCGGCATTTGCCGGGGAGGGGGACCAGCCGAAGGCTGGTGGAGGGGCCTGCCGAGCCCGAAGAACCCCTCCACCGCGCTTCGCGCGGTCCCCCTCCCCGCGCAATCGCGGGGAGGATTTCGATCAGCCGTTCACCGCCTTCATCAGGCGCCGCTCCAGCGGGGCCAGAACCGGCCCCAGCTCGTCACCGCGGCGGACCACGATTCCGGCCTCGTTGACCAAAGCCCACATGCCCTGGCGGTTGCGCAGCCCCGGCTTCTTCTCGATCTTATATTCGGGCCGTTCGGCGGTCCGGC
>DASVPM010000247.1:0-9028 GCA_036382815.1 Allosphingosinicella sp. | reverse complement strand
GTTCTCCCGAAGTCTAAAAGAACCTCCACCATGCTCCGCATGGTCCCCCTCCCCCGCGAATGCGGGGGAGGATTTAAATCAGGCCAGCTCCACCCAGGTCGGGGCGTGGTCGCTGGCCTTTTCCTTCGCCCTGGCCGCCCGGTCCACGCCGGCCGCCTTGAGGCGCTTGGCCGCCGGCGGGTTGAGGAGCAGGTGGTCGATGCGGATTCCGGCGTTGCGGGCGAACGCGTTTCGCCAATAGTCCCAGAACGTGAAGATCGGCTCGCCGGGATGGAGATCGCGGAGCGAGTCGGTCCAGCCCTGGGCGACCAGCCGCTCATATTGGGCCTGGGGCTCGGGCTGCATCAGGGCGTCGTCCATCCAACGCTCGGGCTTGTGGGCGTCGATGGCGGTCGGCGTGGGGATGATGTTGTAGTCGCCGGCGAGGACGACGGGCTCGCTCAGCGCGATGAGCTCGGCGGCGCGGGCGATCAGCCGCTCGTTCCAGGCGAGCTTGTAGTCGAACTTGGGCCCCGGATGCGGGTTGCCGTTCGGGGCGTAGAGGCCGCCGATCAGGACTCCGCACACCGCCGCCTCGATATATCGGCTCTGCGAATCGTCCGGATCGCCGGGCAGGCCTCGGCAGGTCTCGACCGGCTCGCAGTCGCGGGCGAGGATCGCGACTCCGTTCCAGCGCTGCTGGCCATGCCAGATCGCGCCGTAGCCCGCCTTCTCGATCGCGGCCGCCGGAAACTTCTCGTCGGGCGCTTTCAACTCCTGGAGGCAGACCGCGTCGGGCCTGGCTTCCTCGAGCCATTCGAGCAGCACCGGGAGGCGCCCGTTGACGCCGTTGACGTTGAAGGTGGCGATCCGCATCCCGTCCGAAAGCGTACGGTTGCCGCCCGGTTCCGAACGCGAGCAAGAAGTGTCAACCGGGGGGAATGGCGGAATTCCGCCAAGTCTTTACGTGGCACCGATTTTGCTTACGATTACATTTGTGATCGACTCGACACCTTTCTACCTGATGCAGGATCATGGCGAGGGGGAGCGCCTGCCGCTGAGGCAGGGGTGCGTCGTCCTGTCGCGGCTCGAAGGCGGGCGGAGCATGATCCGGGCGCTGGCGCCTTCGGTCAAGTTCGTGCTGAGCGGCGAGGAAGTGTACAAGATCGACGGACGTGCCCGGGCCGTGAAGCCGGGGCGCTTCCTCCTGGTCGAGGCGGGGACGGAGTTCGAGGTTTCGACTCCGCGGCCCGACGAGACGGTGGGCCTTTGCGTCTATCTCGGAGCCACCGCCCCGCCGGATCGGGAGCGCGGGCCGCTCGGGCGGGTGATCGAGGGCTGCGGCGCCGAGCCGCTCGCCCCCCTGCTCTCCCGTTATGCCCGGCTGCTCGCGGCGAGACCCGATTCCGGCCCGGCGCTGGCCTCGAAGATCGTCCAGCAGGTCACTGCCGGAACGGAGGATTATCTGTCCACGTTCGCGAGCCGGCTCGAGCGGCTGAGCTGCCTCAAGCGCTCGACCCGGATCGAGACCCTGCAGCGGATCGAGCGCGCCCGGGCCTTCATCCACGATCATCAGGACAAGCCGCTCACCCTCGACGAGATCGCCGCCCGCGCGGCCCTTTCGCGCTTCCACCTCAGCCGGAGCTTCGCGGAGGTCCACGGCCTCCCGCCTCTCGCCTATCACCGCCGGCTTCGGCTGGAGGGCGCCGCCCGGCTGCTGAGGCAGGGCGCCGCCTCGCCGACCGACCTGGCCGAAAGCCTCGGCTACGCGTCGCTCAGCGCCTTCACCCGCGCTTTCCGCCAGGCTTATGGAGTGCCGCCCAGCCGGGCTCAATAATTGTAGGCGCGCTCGCCATGGTCGGCGAGGTCGAGGCCCTCGCGCTCCTGGTCGCCGCCGACCCTGAGGCCGATCGTGCGCCTCACCATCCAGAACGCCGCCGCCGAGCCGGCGGCCGACCAGACCGCAGCGATCAGCACCGCCGCGAGCTGGATGAGGAGCTGGCGGACGATCGAATAATCGGCGGCCCCGTAACCCCATAGATCGGGCGAGGTGACGATTGCGGTGCCGAGCGAGCCGACGATCCCGCCGAGGCCGTGGATCCCGAACACGTCCAGCGTGTCGTCCAGCCGCAGCCTGTGCTTCATCGAAGCCACGAACCAGTAGCAGATCGAGGCCGCCGCGGCGGCGAGCAGCATGGCCCCGAAGGGCCCGGACGTTCCGGCGGCGGGAGTCACCGCGACCAGGCCGGCTATGCCTCCGGACGCACCCCCGAGGAGCGACGGCCGGCCCGACACGAGACGCTCGATCAGCATCCAGGCCAGGACCCCGGCGGCCGGGGCGACGAAGGTGTTGATCATCGCGACGGCGGCGGTTCCGTTAGCCTCGAGCGCGGAGCCGGCGTTGAAGCCGAACCAGCCGACCCAGAGCAGACCCGCTCCGACCAGGGTCAGCGCCAGCGAATGGGGGGGAGTCGGCTCCTTCAGGAAGCCGATGCGCTTCCCGACGAAGAGGACGCCGACGAGCCCCGCCACTCCGGCATTGATGTGGACGACGGTTCCCCCGGCGAAATCCAGAGCCCCCATCGCGAAGATGAAACCGTCGCGATGCCAGACCATATGGGCGAGCGGGGCGTAGACGATGGTCAGCCAGACGACCGAGAAGAGCAGGATCGCGGCGAACTTCACCCGTTCGGCGAGCGCCCCGACGATGAGCGAGGCGGTGATCGCCGCGAAGGTCATCTGGAACGCGACGAAGACCAGCTCCGGAATCCCCACGCCGGCGGTCAAGGCCGGCACCAACGCGGCGCCGTCGATCCCCCCCAGGAAGGGGCGTCTCGCGCCGATGAAGGCTCCGCCCCCGCCGAAGGCGAGCGCATAGCCCCAGCCCACCCAGACCAGGATCGAAGCGGCGGTGATCCCGAGCACCTGGCTGAGGATCGAAAGCATGTTCTTGGTGCGCACGAGGCCGCCGTAGAAAAGGGCGAGGCCGGGAAGCACCATCATCAGCACGAGGATGGTCGAAACCAGCATCCAGGCCGTATCGCCCTTATCGACGCTCAAAGCCTGCAGATGCACCACCATAGACCCTGCCCCCTCATGGCGGCGAAGCTGTCGGAGCCGGGTGCTGCGCGCAAGCCGCCTTCGCAAGTGCAGCATGGCGCGGTGAACAATTCACGTGGGTAGAATCGATACGCCGTCGGGGCCGAATTCCAGCTTCGCGGTGAGCAGGGCGCGGAAGACGTTGTAGCCGCCGGTGCCGGGGTGGAAGGCGTGGAAGAAGAGCTGCGGTTCTCCGTCCAGACCGGGCGCCACCGAGGCGTGGCCGGGCGCAAGCCATTCGCGGGTCGAACGGAGCAGCGGCTCGGGCTGCTTCACATAGGGGCCGAGCACATGATCGGCGGCGGCGACCCCGATTCCGTAGGCCGGGGTCGAGAAGTCGTTGCCGGCGTAGAACAGCCAATAGGCGCCCTCCTGGAGCGTAACCCACGGCCCCTCGATCAGATGGCCCTCCCAGTCGAGGTCGTTGGCGAGGACGATGGCCGGCTCGCCCACCAGGGATTCGCCGTCGTCGGCGAGGCGCTGGGCGTAGATCGGAGTCCGCATCGCCTCGACGATCGAGCCCGCGACGCCGCTCCCCTCGAGGGCTCGCTTGACCGGTACCCAATTGGCCAGCGCCGCCTCGATCAAAGGCTGCATCAGGAAGAAGCGTTCCATCGGCCGGCGGCTGTTGGCCCAGGGCACGATGGCGGCGGCGAAGGCGGCGGTCCGGCGATCCTCTTCGCTCGCGAACAACCGCTCGATGAGGTCCGCCCGCTCGCGCAGCAGGCCCGCGAGCGGGCGGGGCCAGACGCCGTTGGTATCCGCTTTCCAGAACAGATAGCGGGCGCCGTCGCGATCGATGAAGAAGTGCGAATCGATCACTCCGCCGCTGAGCTGCGGCCGCTCCGGATCGCTCGCCATCCCGGTCGTGTTGACGGCGGCGCCGGTGAGCAGGGGACGGCCGAGGTCGACCCACGGCCCGAACGGGCTCGCGCTCTTGGCGATGCCGATGGCGAGCGCGTTGCTGGTCTGACGGGCCGTGTAGCAGAGCCAATATTCGTCGCCGACGCGCGCCATTTCAGGCGCCCAGAAATCCGCGACCCGGCGTCCTTTCGCAGTCCATTCGGGCGCTTCGCCTTCGGGGAAGACGAAGCCTTTATGCTCCCAATGCTCGAGGTCCTCCGAATGGAGGATCGGGAAGGCGTCCGGAGCGTCGTTCGAGGTCGCGACGAGCACATAGCCTTGCTCCGTCTTCAGCACCGCCGGATCGCCATAGCCCGCGAGGATAGCCGGCGAGATGTTGTCGGTGAGCAGCGGCCGCCAGGCGATCTCGCCCGGCGGCGCCGGCTCTCGCTCCGCGAAGGCGTGCGGAACGCGGGTGCCGAAATCGGCGGCGAGGGCGGCGAAGAAGGCCGCATAATGTTGCTGCTCTCCGCCCGGCACGCGGTAGGTCCGGGACTCGCGAAAACCGGCGCGGCGGACGTCGAAGCGGGAGCCTTCCCCCTCCTCGAAGGCGTCCACCTCGAAGGCGAATCGTGCATTTTCCGACATCGGCGGGCCGTTAGCCGCCTCGCATTCATCAGACAAATGGATTAATTTGCAAATCGCTTCAGGGGTGGGGTGATTTGGAAATGGCGACGGCGGCGAAGATCGAAGAGCAGGGTTACGACACGGGCGCGATCATGGGCGGCCTTTACGGCGACGGCATCATCGCTCTCAAAGGGGCCTTTCCGAGACCGTGGGCCGAGCGGATGCGGGAGGATATCGGCCTCCTCTTCGAAGAGGCGCGCCGGGTGCCCGGGGGCGCCCTGCCGCGGGGGCCGCAGCGTTGGTATGTCGAGGTCCATCCCGAGCGGATAAGTGGCTTCGTCGACATCGCCGTCCATCCCTGGTTCGTGGCGGTGTGCGAAGCCGTGCTGGGGCCCGACTACCGGATCGTCGAAGTCGGTTTCGACATCCCTTTTCCCGGCGCCGCCGACCAGCCGTGGCACCGCGACTTCGCCGCGCCCGAGGCGACGACGAAGGGCCGCCGGCTCAACTCGCTCGCCTTCAACCTCACCGCGGTCGACACCCGGCCGGAGCACGGCGCCTTCGAGATCGCTCCGGGCACGCAGTGGGACGATCTCGGCGGCTGCAAGGACGGGATGTTCCCGCCCAAATCCTGGTGGCCGCGCTACATCTCCCGCAGGCAGGAGAGGCTTGCCCAGATGGGCGACATCTCCGCCCGATCGGCCCTCACCATCCACCGCGGCACGGCGAACCGCTCGGACGAATGGCGGCCAGTGCTGGTGGTGGGAGTCGACGCGCCCGACGCGACCAATGCCGGGCATCATGATCTGCAGGTCACCGAGGGCTATCTGGAGTCGCTTCCGGCACGGGTTCGGGACCATTTGACCTATCGCGTCACCGACGCGCTGAAGCCGGTTCTGCAGCATCATGTGATCGAAGGGCTGCTCGAGGCGGAATACTGAAAACCCTCCCCCGGATTTTCGGGGGAGGGGGGCCATGCGAAGCATGGTGGAGGGGCTCTTTCAGACTCAGCAAGGCCGCTCCACCGCGCTGCGCGCGGTCCCCCTCCCTGCCAATGCAGGGGAGGATTTTATAACGCAATCACCTCCACGCGCATGGTCAGCGACATCGACTCGCCCGGCTCGAGCACGCGCATTCCGAGCTCGGCCCATTCCTCTTCCGGCGCATTCATCGCGGCGTTGGCGTGGGTGACGGGCTCGGCGACGAACAGGCCGCCCGAGGCGGGCGAATAAAGCTGGAAGAAATCGGCGTCCGTGGACGACATGACGATCCGGAACGGAAGGTCCGGGTCCGAGATTATGGCGCGACCGTTCCAGCCGCCGAAGCCGTGGTCCAGGCTTTGGCCGCAAACGATCCGGTCCCTGAGGTCGTAGCGGCCCGATGCCGCCACCTGCTCGACCGGCAGCACGTGCTCGTCGATCGTCCAGACGGTCTCGACGCCGGTGTCGAGCCGCGTGGATGGGGTGCAAAGGAAATAGGGATGCTGGCCCAGCCCGCACGGCATCGGCTCGCCGGAGAGGTTGGTGCAGGTCAGGACGAGGCTCAGCCCGTCCTCGTCGAGGTCGAAGGTCTGGCGCGCCTCGTACGCCCACGGCCATTCATCTGCGCCATGGCTATAGACAAGCTCGGCATGGTCCGCGCCGAGCCGCTCGACCTCCCAGGCGTTGAGCCAGCCCTGCCCATGGAGCGGGCTCGGGTCGGGCGGCATATTTTGGGAGAGTGTGACTCTGCGGCCACGGAAGGAAAAGGCGCCGCCGCGAACCCGGTTGACGAACGGGACGAGGGGGAAGCTCGCGAGCGACGTCGGCGACTTGCCTGCGGGATCGAACGGCCGGAATATCGGTATATTTCCGTCACTTACCGCGCAACATTCGAAGCTCGCAATGCCGCCGCCGAGATCGGGAGCGAGGCGTAGCGAGAGCCGGCCTCGCGACAATCGGGGTAAGAAATCCGGGTCCATGTCGGCAAGCCCCATAGAGCGCCGTTCAGCGAAGCGAAACTCTCCTGTGGGTAAATCCAGATTAGTCTTGCGGAGCGATTCCCCTGCAAGCTAATCACGTCCCGGGGAATGCTCGGGAGGGGTTGTTGTGATGAGTAGACGAGTCAAAGATTTTATCGAGGTTAAGGACACCGGGTCGCTCGACGCCTTGATCGAGCGGCTACAGGAAGTGCGGGGCAATCTGCCCGCCGGGGCTCAGCCCGAAGTGAAGATGCGCGGCGACGACATCTTCGGTCGCCACATCTGCATCAGCTTCTATCGGCCGCAGACTGCGGAAGAGGCCGAGTGCGACGCGCGCTACGCCGAAGCCTATCGCCAGTCCCGCGAGCGCGAACTGAACCGGCTCCACGACGAGCTCGGCTTCTGCCCGGTGCCGGCGCGGCGCCAGGGAAAGTTGCGGATCGTCGCCTGAAAATTCCTCCCCGCGATTTCGCGGGGAGGGGGACCGCGCGAAGCGCGGTGGAGGGGTTCTTCTCAAGTCAGAAAGGCCCCTCCACCATGCTTCGCATGGTCCCCCTCCCCTGCAATGCAGGGGAGGAATAGATCGCCCCCGGCGAATCGCAGATTCAGCGGCCAATCAACCGCGAGTCTGGCCCGAGCCTCGTATCTGATATTTGAAAGTGGTCAGCTGCTCGGCGCCGACCGGCCCGCGCGCGTGGAGACGTCCCGTCGCGATCCCGATTTCGGCTCCGAAGCCGAACTCGCCGCCGTCGGCGAATTGGGTCGAAGCGTTCCACATCACGATAGCGCTGTCGACCCGGGCGAGGAAGGCTTCGGCCGCTTCTTCGTCCTCGCAGATGATCGCCTCCGTGTGTCCGGTACCGTAGCGGCGGATGTGGTCGATCGCTTCGTCCAGTCCGGCAACGACGCGGACGGCCAGGATGGGCGCCAGATATTCCGTGGACCAGTCCGTTTCCACGGCGGCCTCCATCGGCGCATGCAGCCGGGACTCGGCATCGCCGCGCAGCTCGCATCCACCAAGCGCGCCGGCCAGCCGCGGAAGCAGCGCGGGCGCGATTGCGCGATCGACCAGCAACGTCTCCGTCGCGCCGCAGACCGAGGTCCGGCGCATCTTGGCATCGGCGATGATCCGAAGGGCCATGACCAGGTCCGCCGAGGAATGCACGTAGCTGTGGCAAAGACCCTCCAGGTGCCCCAGCACGGGCACCTTCGCGTCGCGGGCGACGCGCTCGACCAAGGCTGCGCCGCCGCGCGGGATGAGGAGGTCGATCGCACCGGCAAGCCCTTCGAGCATCATTCCAACCGCGTCGCGGTCCGACGTCGGCACGATCTGGACGCAGTCTTCCGGCAACCCCGCGTCCGCAAGCCCCGCCGCTATGGCGCCGTGGATGGCAAGGCAGGACCGCAGCGCCTCCGATCCGGGCCTGAGGATGAGGGCGTTCGCCGAGCGCAGGCAGATCGCCGCGGCGTCGGCGGTCACGTTCGGACGGCTCTCATAGATCATTCCGATGACACCGATCGGTGTCCTCACCCGCGCGATGTCGAGACCGTTGGGCCGCGACCACCGCTCCATCTCCTCCCCGACGGCGTCCGGTCGCATCGCCAGCCCGTGGAGCGCGCGCGAGATCGCCTCCAGCCCTTCGTCGTCGAGGCGCAGTCGGCCTTTGAGGTTCGTCGCGGCGGCCATGTCGGCCGCATTGGCGGCGAGTATGGCCGGCGATCTCGCCCGAAGGGCGTCGGCGGCGGCGGCAATCGCGGCGCTGCGCTGCGCCGCCGGGGCGAGGCGGAGGGTCTCGGCCGCGGCGCGGGCACGGACCCCCATCTCGTCCATCGCCGCTCGCAGGCTCACAGCATCACCAGGTCGTCGCGATGGATCAGCTCGTCCGGCCCGGCATAGCCGAGATGCTCGGCGATGCGGGCGCTGCCGAGGCCCTTTATCAACCGGGATTCGCCGGCGCCGTAGGCCGTCACCCCCCGGGCGATTTCCCGGCCGTGGCGGTCCAGGATACTGAGGCAGGCGCCGCGGTCGAACTCGCCGTCCACGGAAACGACTCCGCCGGGCAGCAGGCTTTTTCCGGCGGCGAGCGCGGCGACCGCGCCGTCGTCGATCGACACTGAACCGCCGGGCGACAGGGCGCCCGCGATCCACTGCTTGTACGCCTTTCCCGGCAATCCGGCGGCGGCCACGAAGGTCGATCGGGCGCCCGCCGTCAGCCGCGCGATCGGTCTTTCTTCATGCCCGGAGGCAATGACGGTCGCACAACCGCTGGCGCTGGCGATCCGCGCCGCCTCGATCTTGGTCCGCATGCCGCCGGAGCCGACTCCGCCGGCCCTGGCGCCGGCGGCAAGGTTCGAGATCTCGTCAGTCACGGAGCCGACGAAGGGGATATGCTCCGCCCCCTGGGCGGTCGCGGGATCGGCGGTATAGAGACCGTCGACGTCGGAGAGGAGAATGAGCAGGTCGGTCCGGATCAACTGGGCGACCCTCGCGGAAAGCCGGTCATTGTCGCCGAAGCGCAG
>DASVPM010000246.1:0-7787 GCA_036382815.1 Allosphingosinicella sp. | reverse complement strand
GGATGAAGAATTTCTCGGCCGCGCCCGGAAACTGGGCGAAACTCTCGGGCCGATCCTCTACCAATTGCCGCCGCGCTGGGCCTTCAACCGCGAGCGTCTGGAGGACTTCGTCGCCCTCCTCCCCCCCGATCTTGTCCACGTCTTCGAGTTCCGCGAGAAGAGCTGGCTGACCGAGGAGGTGCTGGCCCTGCTCGACTCGCGCGGCATCTCCTTTTGCGCCCACGACATGCCGGGGCTGGCGACGCCGCGCTGGGCGAGCGGCCCGATCGCTTATGTCCGCTTCCATGGCGGTACCGGCAAATATGTCGGCCGCTACAGCGACGAAGCGCTGCTCGGCTGGACCGACTGGATCGTCGACCAGGCGAAGGCCGGCCGCGAAATCTGGTGCTATTTCAACAACGATATCCACGGCCACGCCATCGACGACGCGCTGACCCTGAGAGCGATGGTCGGGCAGGCGCTTCCGGCCGTCCTTCCGGGCAAAGCGGAACCCGGGGGAAATGAGGAACTCCAGGCCGCTCCGGGGTTCCGGCTTTCGCCGGGGTGACGGGAACTCAGCCTTGCGCTTTGCCGGCGAGCAGCGTGGCGAATTCGGCCACGGCCGCCTCCGGTCCCTGCTCATGTCCCCACACCGCGCCGCTCACGGCAAGAAAATCGGCCCCGGCCTCGATCAGCATAGCTCCGTTTCGCGGCGTGATTCCCCCGATCGCCACGCAGGGTATCTCGAACAGGCGCGACCACCAGGAGAGTATGGCGGGGTCGGGCCGGTGCGCCGTCTCCTTGGTGGCGGTCGGGAAGAACGCGCCGAAGGCGACATAGTCCACACCCGCGTCCCCGGCCTCCATCGCCAGGTGGCGGCTGTCGTGGCAGGTGACGCCGATCTGGGCGGAGACGCCGAGTAGCGCCCTCGCCTCGCGCGGATCCCCGTCGCTTTGGCCGAGATGCACTCCGTCGGCGCCGATCCGCTTGGCCAGCCCCATGTCGTCGTTGACGATGAAGGCGACCTCCCGGCCTTCGCAGATGCGCTGTAGCGGCTCCGCGAGCCGCGCCGCTTCGTGCTGGTCGACGCCCTTGACCCGGAACTGGAAGGCCGCGACCGGTCCGCCGTCCAGGGCGCGCTCCAGCCGCCCGGCAAAATCGCCGCCCACATCGAGCGGGGAGATCAGGTAGAGCTGGCAGGGTGGTCGCGCGGTCGGCTCGAACAAAGCGGCAAAGTCGGGATCGAGCGGGTCTTCCATGTCCTCAGGCGTTCGCATCAACCCGCTCGCCGCTCAAGCAGCAAAAGCGGGCCGGCTTGCGGCCTGACCCCCAGCGCTCCGTCACTTCGGCGAACCCCGCCGCCTCCATCAGTGCCTTCACTTCGCCGGGTTCGAACAGCCTGAAGCCGAAGCGGTGGCCGGGCCATTTGCGAAGCTCGGCGGCCGGCTCGAAGACGATGGCGAGCCGCCCGCCGGGCTTCATGATCCGCGCAAGCTCGGCGAAGGCGGCCGGCGGGTCCGCCCAGAAATAGAGGCTGTTGACGCTTACCGCCCGGGTCAGAGTCTCGGGCGGGAGGGGCAGGCTCTCGACAGAGGCCTTGAGGAGGTGGAGGCGGCCGCGCCGGACGTCGCGCGCGAAACGGTCCCGGGCGCGGCCGATGAGCGTCTCGGAAAGGTCCGCTCCGAAGACTTCGCCGCGGGTGCCGAGCAGGAGTGAGCGAAGCAGTCCGCCGCCGCCGAAGCCCACCTCGAGCACCCAATCCTGGCGTCCGAGACGCAGGCAATCCAGAGCCAGGGCGTTCATTTCGCGGCTGATCCGGTCGAGCCACGGCGCGATAAGGAGCCGGCCGACAAGCCCGGATGGGCGCGCGAACTGCCCGGCCAAGAACCGGTGGAGGCTTATGCCGCGGCCTTTTCGGTGGAGGCGCGGTAGATTTCGTCGATCGCTCCGCCGAGCGCGCGGTCGAACTCCTCGTCGCTCATCTGGTGGCGAAGGTCTTCGAGCAAGGCCCGGCTGAAGCTTGCGATCATGCCGCGGTTGCGCGCGAGCTCGGCACAGGCCTCGGCGCGGCTGTAGCCGCCCGACAGGGCGACCACGCGCAGAACCCGGGGATGATCGACGAGCGGCTCGAAAAGCCCCGCCGTCGCCGGAATGCTGAGCTTGAGCATCACCTTGTCGTCGCCGGGAAGCGAATCGAGCGCCTTCAGCAATTCGTCCATGAGTATCCGGTCCGCCTCGGCCCGCTCCGCGCTCTTGATGTTGACCTCAGGCTCCAGGATCGGGACCAGGCCGGCGGCGAGCACCTGGCGGGAGACGTCGAACTGCTGCGCGACAATGGCGGCGATGCCCTCGCGGTTTGCCAGGTTGACGACCGAGCGCTCCTTGGTGCCGA
The DNA here is from genome assembly GCA_036382815.1 of Allosphingosinicella sp. Taxonomy (GTDB): domain Bacteria; phylum Pseudomonadota; class Alphaproteobacteria; order Sphingomonadales; family Sphingomonadaceae; genus Allosphingosinicella. Next base: position 5,416 of record DASVPM010000246.1, on the reverse strand, counting down.
ACACTCCGAGACCCCTGGCGCGGCCCAGCAGGGCGTCGAGGCCGGGCATCGGCTTCATCATCTGGACGCCGTTCGCTTCCGCTTCGAGCCCCTTGTCGATCTTGATGAAGGGCACCACGCCCCTTTCCTTCAGCAGCTCGGTCACCGGCCGACCGTCGACGTCCCCGTCCATGGTCCGCTCGAACAGGATCGCGCCGATGACCTTGCCGCCGCCGAACGCGGGCGAGGTGATGATCCGCGAGCGCATGGCGTGGATGAGGCCGAACATCTCCTCGTCGGAACTCCAGGCGCCCTCCTCCAGGCCATAGCCCTTGAGCGCCTTGGGCGTCGATCCGCCGCTCTGGTCGAGCGCGGCGATGAAGCCTTCGCCCTTCTCCATCTGCGCCGCCATCTTCGCTTGATCCATTGCTTTTCCTGTCCCCGTGATTCGATTGTCGCCCCGCGCCCTAACGCAGCGGCGAGCAGGGTTCAAATCGTCTCGATCGCCGTCCGGTCGGGGGCCGCGCTCCCGTTTCGGATCAGTCTTTGAGCCGCGGCGCACGCGATGGGGTCTACAAGGGCCGCGTCCCAGGGCTCCGGCGTCTTCACCAAGGAAGGTCGAGGCCGATTCCGGACTGGAGCCTCTCCACGGTTGCGCCGAGCACCTCCGCGTAGAAACGCAGGGCAGCGTCGATATCACGGACTCGAAAGACGACATGGTCGATGGCCGCCAGCCGGATCACGCGATCTCCAGCGCCTTCACACCGGGCAGATCCTTGCCCTCCATCCATTCGAGGAAGGCGCCGCCGGCGGTGGAGACGAAGGTGAAGTCGCCCGCGACCCCGGCGTGGTTGAGCGCCGCGACGGTGTCGCCGCCGCCGGCGACGGAGACCAGCTGGCCGGCCTGGGTCAGGGCCGCGGCGGTCCGGGCGAGCTGGACGGTGGCGCGGTCGAAGGGCGGGGTCTCGAAGGCTCCGAGCGGCCCGTTCCAGACCAGGGTTCGGCAGGTTTTGAGGACGTCCGCGAGCGCCTCGACCGCGGCCGGGCCGACGTCGAGGATCATCTCGCCGGGCGCGACCTCGTGGACGTTGCAGGTCCTGAGGCTCGACGGATTGGCGGCGAACTGGGTCGCCACCACCACGTCATAGGGGAGATGCACCGTGCAGTTCGCCCGCTCCGCGGCCTCGAGGATCTCGAGCGCGGTCGGAGCGAGCTCGTGCTCGCACAGCGACTTGCCGACGTCGATTCCGCGCGCGGCGAGGAAGGTGTTGGCCATTCCGCCGCCGATGATCAGGTGGTCCACTTTGGCCACCAGGTGGCGCAGCACCTCGAGCTTGGTGGAGACCTTGGCGCCGCCGACGACCGCCGCCACCGGCCGCTCGGGCTCGCCCAGCGCCTTCTGCAGCGCCTTCAGCTCGGCCTCCATCGCCCGCCCGGCGTAAGCGGGCAGCAGATGCGCGATCCCCTCGGTGGAGGCATGGGCGCGGTGTGCGGCGGAGAAAGCGTCGTTGACGTAGAGATCGCCCAAGGCGGCGAAGCGTCGGGCCACCGCCGGATCGTTCTTCTCCTCGCCCCCGAAGAAGCGCGTATTCTCGAGGATGGCGATGTCGCCGGGCCGAAGCATGGCGACATTCTCCTCGGCGACCTCCCAGTCGACGAAGCGCGCCGGCCGGCCGAGCACGGCCTCGTAAGGCCGAGTCACCAGGGAGAGCGAGAAGTCGGGGCTTGGGACCTTCGGCCGCCCGAAATGGGCGAGGAGGAGGACGACGGCGCCTTTGTCGGCGAGCTCGGTCACCGTCGGCAGGGTGGCCCTGAAGCGGGTATCGTCGGTGACCTCGAGATCCGCCATCGGAACGTTGAGGTCGACCCGGACGAGGATTCGCTTGCCGCGGACGTCGTCGAGGTCGTCGAGGGTCTTGAATGACGTCATGGCGCCGTCGCCCCGGCGAAGGCCGGGGCCCCACCGGGTGAAAAGTGCAGGCGCCCTTCACCCGCCGGGATGCCAGCCTGCGCCGGCATGACATGCCTCACAGCCGCGCCATCGCGGCGGCGGTGTCGACCATCCGGTTGGAGAACCCCCATTCATTGTCGTACCAGGAAAGCACCCGGACCAGCTTGCCCTCGAGCACGGCGGTCTCGAGGCTGTCGACGGTCGAGCTTGCCGGGCAATGATTATAGTCGATCGAGACCAGAGGCTCCTCGCTATAGTCGAGGATTCCGGCCAGCGGACCGCTCGTCGCGGCGGCGCGCAGGGCGCCGTTGACCTCTTCGAGGCTGGTGTCGCGCTTCGGGGTGAAGGTAAGGTCGACGAGGCTGACATTGGGGGTCGGCACCCGGATCGCGGAGCCGTCCAGCTTGCCCTTCAATTCAGGGAGGACTTCGCCGACGGCTCGGGCGGCGCCGGTGGTGGTCGGGATCATCGACATCGCAGCGGCCCGGGCGCGGCGCTTGTCCGAGTGGATCTGGTCGAGGATCTTCTGGTCGTTGGTGTAAGCGTGGACGGTGGTCATCAGGCCGCGCTCGATCCCGATCGTGTCGTTCATCACCTTGGCGACGGGAGCGAGGCAGTTGGTCGTGCAGGACGCGTTCGACACGATGGTATGCCCCGCCTCCAGCCGGTCGTGATTGACCCCGTAGACGACGGTGAGGTCGACCCCCTTGGCCGGCGCCGAAATCAGGACTTTCTTCGCTCCGGCAGTGAGGTGCGCCCCGGCCTTGTCGCGATCCGTGAAGAAACCGGTGCACTCCAGGACGAGGTCGACGCCGTTGGCGCCATGCGGAAGCTTGCCGGGTTCCCGCTCGGCCGTGACCTTGATGCGGCGGCCGTCGATGATCAGGTCGTTGCCGTCGGCGCGGACCTCGCCGGGCCAGGCGCCATGGACCGAATCGCGCTTGAACAGAAGGGCGTTGGATTCGGCGTCGGCGAGGTCGTTGATCGAGACCAGCTCGAGGCCGCTGTCCGCCTTCTGGAGCAGGGCCCGGGCCACGAGGCGGCCGATCCGGCCGAATCCGTTGATCGCAACTCTCGTCGCCATGTCATTGATCTCCTTGAGAATTGAGGGCCGCGATTATCCGCGGCACGATCGCCTCGGCGGTAAAGCCGAAGCGCTTGAACAGGTCATCCGCCGGCGCCGACGCGCCGAACCGGTCGAGGCCGATCATGAGGCCGGCAGGCCCCACATAGCGTTCCCAGCCGAGAGTCGTGCCGGCCTCTATCGACACCTTGAAGATTCCAGGCGGCAGCAGGTCCCGCCGATAGGCTTCGTCCTGGGCGTCGAACAGCGACCAGCAGGGCATGGAGACGATGTCGGCGCCGATCCCCTGCGCCTCGAGCGCGTCGGCGGCCGCGACCGCGACTTCGACTTCGGAGCCGGTCGCGACCAGGACGATCCGGCGCTCCGCGATCGCGGAGCGAAGCCGGTAGGCGCCTCGGGCGCAGAGGTTTTCGGAAGCCTCGAGCCTGAGCTGCGGGAGGTTCTGGCGGGTCAAAGCGAGCAGCGAAGGGCCGTCGGCCCGCTCCAGGGACAAGGCCCAGCATTCGGCGGTTTCGACAGCGTCCGCAGGACGATAGACGGCGAGGTTCGGAATCAATCTCAAGCTGGTCAGATGCTCGACCGGCTGGTGGGTAGGCCCGTCCTCGCCCAGCCCGATCGAATCGTGGGTCATGACATAGACGGCCCGGACGCCCTGCAGGGCGGAGAGCCGGATGGCGGGGCGGCAATAATCGGAGAAGACCAGGAAAGTGCCGCCATAGGGGAGGATTCCGCCGTGGAGGGCCATGCCGTTCATCGCCGCCGCCATCCCGAACTCGCGGATCCCGTAATAGAGGTAGCGTCCGGAATAATCCTCTTTCGTCAGAGGCTTCTGCCCCTTTGTTTTAGTGTTGTTGGAACCGGTGAGATCGGCCGAACCGCCGATCGTCTCGGGCAGCTCGGCGTTGATCGCCTCCAGCGCCAGCTCCGACGCCTTGCGTGTGGCGACAAGTTGAGGATTCGCCATTAATTGCGACAAATGTTGAGAGATGTTGAATCCTTGCGGCAGCCTGCCTTCCATCCGCCGCACGAATTCCTCGCGCTTCGGGCTGGCCGCGAGCCGGGCCCGATACGCCTCATGCGCCTGCCGGGACCGCCCCCCCGCCTCCCGCCAGGCCGACAGGATCGGCCCCGGGATGTCGAACGGCTCGCTGTCCCAGAGCAGCTGCTTTCTCGCCGCGGCGACCTCCTCGTCGCCGAGCGCCGCGCCGTGGGTGGCGGCGGTGCCCTGCTTGTTGGGCGCTCCCCAGCCGATGATCGTCCGGCAGGCGACGAGCGAGGGCCTGGGATCGGCGACGGCCTCGTCGATCGCCCTGCGGATGTCGGCGAAGTCGTGCCCGTCGCACGAGACGGTGTGCCAGCCGCTCGCCGCGTAGCGGGCCACCGTATCCTCCGAGCGCGAAAGCTCCGTGCCGCCGTCGATGGTGATCCGGTTGTCGTCCCACAGGACGTTGAGCCGCCCGAGGCCGAGATGCCCGGCGAGGCCCGCCGCCTCGTGGTTCAAGCCCTCCATCAGGCAGCCGTCGCCGGCGATCGCCCAGGTGCGGTGGTCGACCAGATCGTCGCCGAACACCGCGTTGAGATGGCGTTCCGCGATCGCCATGCCGACCGCCATGGCGAAGCCCTGGCCGAGCGGCCCGGTGGTCGCCTCGACCCCGGCCAGCATGAAATTCTCCGGATGGCCGGCGCAGGGGCTGCCGAGCTTCCGGAAGCGGGCGATCTCCTCGATCGTCGGGCTGGAATAGCCGGTCAGGTGGAGGAGCGAATAGATCAGCATCGAGCCGTGGCCGGCCGAAAGCACGAAGCGGTCGCGATCGTGCCAGGCCGGATCGGCCGGATCGTGCCTCAGATATTCGGTGAACAGGATCGTGGCGACGTCCGCCATGCCCATCGGCATCCCGGGATGGCCCGAATTGGCGGCCTGGACGGCGTCCATCGACAGCGCTCGGATGGCGTTGGCGAGCAGTCTCGGATCGGCGGCCATGCACTTTCCCAAGAGGCGGCGCCCGGGGGGGGCCGCGAGGAGAGTCGGAACGACCCTCCGGCAGATGCGCTCCTTTATCGGCGGCGGCGCGTCCGTCAACCGCGGGCCGCCCGTTATCAACGCGCCGCCGCATGCCCGGCCGATGATTGTCCTCGAACGCGCTTCGGACCGGGCGCTTCTAAAAATTCGCCTCGAACGCATTCGAGTCGATCACTTTGCGCAGTTCGTTCGCGCTCGGATCGTCGACATGCTTCTCGAAGTTGAGCAGCCCGGTCCCCGTCAGACCCGCGCCTCCGCCGTTAGCGGCGATATCGACGAGGTCGCCGACGTTCGTCAGCATTTCGGACGACGACGCGATGATATCGTCAGCGCGGGAGCGCGGCGGCGCCGGCAGCGGGGTCGCGAGCTGCCGGCGAAGCGC
>DASVPM010000245.1:0-3587 GCA_036382815.1 Allosphingosinicella sp. | reverse complement strand
AAGAACCCCTCCACCATGCTTCGCATGGTCCCCCTCCCCTGCAAATGCAGGGGAGGAATTTAGAGAGGTCGGCCGTTAGCTGAATGTCGATACAGCCTGGGACCGTGGCCGGGTCGTCCGTTCGGGAGACAACTCCGGACTGTCGCGTTGGGTCCGAGGGGGGACGGCGAGAGGCCCTGCTGGAACGCCATGACGTCGCTGCCCTTCTTCACGATCGGCCATTCAACCCGGCCCATCGGGGATTTCGTCGAGCTCCTGCGGGTCGGCGGAGTCCGCAGGGTGGTCGACATCCGGACCGTGCCGCGCTCGCGGACCAACCCGCAATATAACGAAGACAGTCTAGGAGAGGCGCTGGCCGCCTATCAGATCGAGCACGCCCGGATCCCGGCTCTGGGAGGCCTTCGAAGCCGGGTTCGCGAAGTTCCGCCGGAGCGCAATGGCTGGTGGGAGAATCGAAGCTTCCACAATTATGCGGATCACGCCTTGTCGGAGGATTTCCACGCGGGGCTCGAGGCGCTGGTCGCGCTCGGGCGCGAGCGGCCGGTGGCGATGGTGTGCTCCGAGGCGGTCTGGTGGCGCTGCCACCGCCGGATCGTCGCCGACCACCTCATCGCCCGCGGGGAGACCGTCCTGCATCTGATGGACGGCGGCCGGGCCGAGCCTGCGCGCTTGTCCGCCGGCGCCTGCGTCGCCGACGGGGTCGTGACCTATCCCGAACGGCCCTCGGCATCCTGATCGATCAGGCCGGCGTCGCGCGATGGCGGGCTTTTCCGGGTTGCGATATATAAGCCCTGTGATATTTCGGCCATCGGGGATGAACCGACTTGGCTGGAGGGAAGAATCGATGAAATTTCGCACGTATATGCTGGCGGGAGTGCTGGCCGTGATGGCGACGGGCGCGCAGGCGCAGCCCGCGAAGGGAGCCGCGCCCGCGCCGGCTTTCGATCGGGACGAGCTGGTCGCCGAGGTCCGCCGGATCATCGCGGAGAATTATGTCGTGCCCGAACGGCGTCCCGCGCTCGACGCGGTGCTCGCCGAGGGGCTGAAGTCGGGGCGCTACGACGTCCGCGAGCCGGCCGTCCTTGCCGAGCGGATCAACGCCGATCTGGCGCGCGTCGGCCGCGACCACCATCTGGGCATCAGATACGATCCCGAGCGGGTCGCCATGAAGATGGCGCGGACCCCGGACGACCGTCCCGACCCTTCCGCCATGCAGGCCGACGTGCGGCGCAAGAACCATGGCGTCCGCGAGCTGAGGGTTCTTCCCGGCAACGTACGCTATCTCGATCTCGCCAGCTTCGAGTGGATCGGGGAGGAGAGCGAGGCGGCGCTGAACTCGGCGATGGCGTTCCTGAAAGGCGGCGACGCCGTCATCATCGACCTGAGGCGCAACGGCGGCGGGAGCAGCCGCGCCGTCCACCAGGTCATCAGCCACTTCCTGGAGGTGGGCCGGCCCCTGATAACCTTTTACAGGGGCAGCCAGGCCTCCCCCATGGTGAAGGTGCTGCCCGGCCTCAGCACGATGGTCGGCAAGCCCCTCTACGTCCTCACCAGCCGCGGCAGCGCCTCGGCGGCCGAAGAGTTGGTGGGCCATGTCGCGGGCTACAAGATAGGGGAAGTGGTCGGCTCCAGGACCGCCGGAGCCGCCTTCAACAACACTTTGTATGCCATTGACGGATTCGAGCTCAGCGTCTCGGAAGGCCGCCCGGTGCTCGCGTCCACCGGGAAGGATTGGGAGGCGGCCGGAATCGCCCGCACCGTGGAAGCGCCGGTCGAAACGGCGCTGGAGACCGCGCACGTCCATGCCGTGCGCAAGCTGGCCGCCGCCGCGGACCCCGGCCGCCGTGCCCGGCTGGAGGCTCTGGCCGCCGGGCTGGAAGCGGTGAGCCGCCCCGGCAAGCCGGGATCGGCGCTCGCGGCTTATGCCGGAAGCTATGGCGAGCGCAGCATCATCGTCGAGGACGGCAAGCTGTGGTACCGCCAGGAAGAGCGTCCGCGCCGGCTCATGGTACCGCTGGGCGGCCATCTCTTCACGTTCGCGGACGATCCCATGGTCCGGCTGACCTTCCACGCCGCAGGCGGCCGGATGGCGGCCTTCGACCTCGCGCTCGGCGGCGGTCCGGTGCAGGGACGCTTCGAGCGGACCGGCTGACCGCGCCTGCCCTCGCCGGGCAGGCACGCGATTTTCGCTTTACAGCGCCCGTCCGCTCATCGGACAGGTCGGGCTTGCGGGGCGGCCCGGCGGAGGGCGGAGGATGGAGGTGGAGCGGATTCCGGACAGCACCGGCCTTGGAACGCTCCTTCGCCACCTCGTCGACCTGCTCGATGGGGACGTCGAGGCGGTGTATCGGGCGCGGGGCCTGGACTGCCGGTCGCGCTTCACCCCGGTCATCCGGCATCTCGAGAGCGCGGGCCCGAGCTCGATCCGTCAGATCGCGCTCGCCAGCGGGCTCACCCACTCGGCGATCAGCCAGACGGTCGCCGAGATGCTCAAGAAGGATCTGGTGACCAGCATCACCGGCAGGGACGCGAGGGAAAGGATCATCTCCTTCACTCCGGCCGGAGAAGCGCTGCTGCCCGCCCTTCACGCAATCTGGGAAGCCATCTGGGCGGCGGCCGACGACCTGTCCGCCGATATCGGCCAGCCGCTCGGCGAGGTGCTGGAGCGGGCCATCGACGCGGTGCGCGCCCGGCCGTTCCGCGACCGGATCCTGAGCCGGATGAGCCCGCCGAGCGACCGCTAGCGGCCCCGCCTTATCGGTCCATGGCAGGCATATCCCGTCAGCGGCGGCCTGCGCGCGCGGGAGGCGGAAGCGAGGAGGGGGACCGCGCCCCCTTGCCACTCTCCCCCCCGCCGCGCCAAAGCGGGCCGATGGCCTCGACCCCGCCCCCCGACCGGCAAGAAAACGTCACCCGCGGCGAAGTCGCGCGCGGCGCCGGCCTCGCCGGCCTGTCCCGGGCGACGGCGCTGATCGATGCGGTCGCCCAGCCGCTCTACATCGGCCTGTTCGGGCTTCCGGCCTACGGCCTCTACGTCGCTTTGTGGGCGAGCATCAACTTCGCCGAGAACCTCGTCGACCTGTCCCTGACCAGCGCGCTGCAGCGCATCGTCCCCACCGAGGACGAGGAGACCGCCCACGGCGCGGTCAAGGCCGCCTTCCTCCTCACCGTGCTTCCCGCCGCCCTGATCGCGCTCCTCGTCAGCCTGAACGCGCCCCGCATCGCCGGTTACTTCTCCGCCGCGGCCGAGGACAAGGCCGGCCTCCCGACCGCCGTCGCCCTGTTCGCCTGGGGCCTGCCCTTGTGGACCTTCATCGAGATCGCCACCTCGGCCGCCCGCGCCCGCCGCGCCTTCGGGCCCGAGATCCGGATCCGCCTCTTCTGGGAGCAGATCGCCCGGATCCTCTTCGCTTTGGGCTGGTTCGCGCTGGGCGCCGGGAGCACCGGCCTCGTCCTCGCCCATCTCTCCAGCCTCGCCCTCACCGCCGCGCTCTGCGCGCCCCTGCTCGGCCGCTATTACGATCTGCGGCGCCTCGTCCGCGCGCCCATCCCCAAAGCGGACGTCCGCCTCCTCCTCGCCACCGGCC
>DASVPM010000244.1:0-1755 GCA_036382815.1 Allosphingosinicella sp. | reverse complement strand
GTGACGGTGGCGGGCGTGACCGTCACCAGCCCGGCGATCAACGAGGTCTCGCTTCTTCGCGAGACCCGGCAGACCGCCCGGATCGAGGTTTCGGTCAACGGCCGGACCGTCCTTCCGGAGCTCGTCTGCGACGGGGTCCTGGTCGCCACCCCGGCCGGCTCGACCGCCTACAATTTCTCCGCCCAGGGGCCGATCCTTCCGCTTGGCGCCAATCTCGTCGCCTTGACCCCGATCAGCCCGTTCCGGCCGAGGCGCTGGAAGGGCGCGCTCGTGCCCGACGACCTCACCATCTTCCTGCGCGTGCTCGACGCCGAGAAACGCCCGGTCTCCGCCGTCGCCGACCAGCGCGAGGTCCGCGACGTCGCCACCGTCGAGGTCCGCGTCGACCGGCGCCAGGCGCTGACCCTGCTCTTCGATCCGGAGCACGCGCTCGACGAGCGCATCTCGATGGAGCAGTTCGCCGTTTAGAGTCGGTCCTGATGAGGCTGAATCGCTTCCCGGCGAAGGCCGGGATCCAGTCCTTCCGGTGGTGCTGCTGGACCCCGGCCTTCGCCGGGGAACATGGGCTTCAATGTCATCAGGACAGACTCTAGAGTCGGTCCTGATGAGGCTGAATCGCTTCCCGGCGAAGGCCGGGATCCAGTCCTTCCGGTGGTGCTGCTGGACCCCGGCCTTCGCCGGGGAACATGGGCTTCAATGTCATCAGGACAGACTCTAGTGCCTCGGGGCGTCGCCCAGCCCCCTTGCCAGTGCGAGAAACCCGCTGCTATAGGCGCGCCTCGCCCGAAAGGGCTGCTCCCCGGTAGCTCAGCGGTAGAGCAACCGGCTGTTAACCGGTTGGTCGATGGTTCGAATCCGTCCCGGGGAGCCATTTTCCCAGAAAGTCCTTCGCCGCCCATGAAGCTGCCCCATGAAGGCGTCTATGTCCGCCTCGGCCTGTCGGCGGTGCACGGCATCGGCGTGTTCGCGATCCGCCCGATCCCGGCGGGGACCGACATCTTCGTCAATGACGGGGTGCCGCTGGTCTGGGTGAGCAGGGCGGCGCTCGAGGCCGCGGATCTCACTCCCGCCGAGCGCGCTTTCTACCACGATTTCGGGATCAGCCGCGGCGACCGCATCGGCTGCCCGGCCAATTTCCACAACCTGACGCCCGGCTGGTATCTCAACCGTCCGCCGCCCGGCGCCGCGGCCAATGTCGAAAGCACCGGCGCTTTCGCCTTTCTCGCCCGCCGCGACATCGCCGAGGGCGAGGAGCTCACCATCGACTATGCCGGCTTCAGCGATCCGGAACTCCCCCCGCCCTGAAAGGGCGCGATCGAGCCGCCCCGCCGTCCCTCCTGCCGGCGGGGACTAACGAAGCTGGCTGTCCTTGCTTCCGCGGCGGTTGATCCCCGCGCCCGTCCGGCGCGCTTCGGCGTCCCGCTCCGACTGGCAGGCGACGCAGGTCCTCGTCCCCGGAAGCGCCTCCCGCCGCCGCTCCGGAATGATCTCGCCGCAATCCTCGCAATATTCGGACCCCTCGCCCGCCGGCAGCCGGGCGCGCGCGCTCAGCACCGCGTCCTTGACGGTATCGTCGATCTGGTCCTGCACCGCGCCGTCGCGCGCCCATCCGCCGGCCATGGCGAACTCCTTCCGGTCAAAGCCTTGGTCTTAAATAAGAAGTCCGGCCCTTCGTTCCAATCCTCCTTTCCCTCCCATTCCTCCCCCGGATTTGCGGGGGAGGGGGACCGCGCGAAGCGCGGTGGAGGGGTTCTC
>DASVPM010000243.1:0-5483 GCA_036382815.1 Allosphingosinicella sp. | reverse complement strand
CGGGCCGCGTCGGCCGTGCGCGAGCTGGCGGCGGGGAAGGGGGTGACTCCGGCGCAGGTCGCGCTCGCCTGGGTCGCCGCCCAGCCGGGCGTCGCCGCCCCCATTGCCAGCGCAAGGACGCTCGACCAGCTCGAGGAGCTGATCGGCGCGATGGAGCTTGAGCTGAGTCCCGCCCAGCTGGCGCGGCTGCAGGACGTCTCGGCCGGAACGGGCTGACCGAAGCTTTCGGTTCAAAACGGATCGACTAGTTCAACCGTCCCTCTTCCCGCGCGGCTTACGTTCGCGTAAAGAGGCGTCAGGGGCTTCTGGCCTGGACGCGCGATGGGACGCGTCCCGGGCGAAGAGCGCGGTCCCCCAGGCCCGGCCTGGGGGCAATAGCGCGCCAAAGGGGAGGCCTATGGATGGATTCGAAGCTGTCGGAAGCGAGATCCTCGCCGCACCAGATCGAGGGCCTGCACGCCCGGCTCAACGATTTGCTCGTGTTGCTCGACAAGGCCGAGCTGCATGGAGCCGCCGCCTATGTCTCGATGGCGGTCGATTTGATCCAGCGCGACTATCCGGAGGTCAGTTCGACTCGCTGAAATATTGCGTGAGGCGCGTGATCGCCTGCGATGTCAGCTCGAGATAGGTGCTGCGCGCGTCGGCCGGGTGGGGACGACGGACGACCAGGCCTTCCTGGACGAGATAGGCGATATGGCGAAGCGCCGTGGTGGTCGGAGCGCAGGCGGCCATGCACGCGGTCGAGACGGTGACCTTGCGTCCCTCCAGGGTGCTGACGAACAGCTCCAGCAAGATATCCCACGAAGGATCGCAGAACAGGCGCCGGCCGAATAAGGCGTAGAGCCTCCGGCGGGCGGCACAGGCCTCCGCCGCCGCCGCAAGCACGGACGATTGCGCCGCGGGCCCCGAGTCGCGCCGCGACGTTTCGATCAGACGGTGCAGCCTCGACTCGATCTCGAGAATGATCCGCTCGGTCTCGGTGGCGAGATTGCTCGAATCTTCCGGCCCGTGCCTGCCTGACGGCTGTGCGACCATTACGCGGCTCTCCGAAGGGGTTCCACTATGCGCAGCACCGGAGCCCTAATCCGTAACCGGCTGCGCATGTCGTGCAGTGTGCCCGGCGGCAGGTCGATCTGCAAGGCCTGAAGCTGTTCTCCTTCGACCCAGGTCGGCAAGCCCAGCGGACTCACCGGCCAGCCGACCGACAGCAGCGCGGGAACGCGGTGCGCCTCGGCGACCAGCGTATAGCGCGTTATGCCGTTGGACTCGGCGAACTCGACGAGGGCCAGGGCGAGCAGCCGGTGGACTCGGAGGACCGAGGTACCGGAGGCGTCGGCCGGGCAGGTCACGAGACGCGAGATCTCCCAACAATCATCCCCGCTCGGAACCCCGGCCGGGCAGAGATGACTGAAGAGAGAGTCCAGCATGTGGGGCCGTGAGGACGGGAGAAGCCTCACGGACCCCTGGTGGCGGCCTTCAGGCGATCTGGCGAGCAGGTAGATCGCATAATCGTCGTCGAACTGATCGACCTCCAGCCAGCTACCCTTTGCCGGCAGACGCCATCCCAAACGATCTACGAACACCTGCTTCCGGTCATGGTGCATCTCCATGAGCGCCGCGGCAAAGCCGAGACGACCTTCCGGAAGAACCAAATCAATCATGCTTCAGCCTCCGACACGGCCTGAGTCCGCTATCCGCTCGGCGAATCCCACCCCGGTAGTTACCGGGTGGGGGGCGGCCCCGGGCGCGTGTAGGTTTCCGGCCACAGGAGTCCTCGTGACCGCGCCCTTCTTGCCCCCTATCGCCCTTCGCCAAAAGCCGCCGGTGCTCCGCCGCGACTTCCCGCGAGTCCGCGGCCGCGATCTGGATTCGGTTCCGGGCAAGCGCGGACTGCCGATCTTCGGAATCCTGCCCGAGGCGGTGCTAGATCCGCTCGCCTTTGCCCGCCGGATGCACGAGACCTATGGGCCGATCCATCGCTTCCGCGCCTGCGGTAACTGGAACGTCCAGCTCGTTGGACCGGAAGCGAACGAGTTCGTGCTCTTCGACGAAGCCCGCAATTTCTCCGCGGAAGGGGGTTGGCGACCGGTCTTCGGCCGCCATTTCGAGGGGGGCGTGCTGCTTCGGGACGGCGCCAACCATCAATGGCACCGAAAGCTCGTCGCCAGCGCGTTCAAGGCGGAGCAGCTGCAGGCCTATCTCGATATCTTCGCGGCCAACAACGAATCGATCCTTGGGAGCTGGTCGGGACGCTCGCTCGACGTTTACGAGCTCGCCCAGCAGCTCACCTTCGCCAACGGTTTCGCGGCATTCCTCGGCCGGGACCCGGGGCTTGCCACTCGCCACGACCTGCTCGCCTTCCGCTACCTGATGCGTTCGGCCGCGGCCGTCGTCGCGATCCCATTGCCGGGCACGGCCGAATCGCGGGCGGCGTGGGCGACGCGTCATGTCGAAGGGTTGATCCGGCCGATGCTGGCCGAGGCGGTCGCGCCGGAGCGCACCGACCTGCTGGCCGTGCTGTGCAGGATGCGCGACGCCGGCCTGCTCGATGAGCGTGAGGTAATTGCCCATCTCACTTTCACGATCGCGGCCTCCTTCGACGCTCTGTCCTCCGGAACCGTCTCGACGCTCTATTATTTGGCCGCCAATCCATCCTGGCAACCGATCCTGCGCGACGAACTGTGCGGCAGCGTGCCAAGCCCCCGCCGAATCGCGCTTTCCGACCTCGCGCGCTGCGAACGGGCGGAATGGGCGGTAAAGGAGGCCTTGCGGCTCAATGCGGCTGCACCGGTCCTTTGGCGGCGGTCGGTCAAGCCGTTCGAGTTTGGCGGCCACGCCTTCCCCGAAGGCACGATCACGGGCGTCAACCCGATGCTGACCCATATTCTGCCGGAATTGTGGACGGATCCGGAGCGGTTCGATCCCGGCCGCTTCTCACCGGAGCGTTCGCTCGGACGGCACCGATTCGCCTTTATCCCCTTCGGTGGAGGCGCCCATGGCTGCCTTGGGGCCAATTTCGCCTCGCTTCAGGTCCGTGCGCTGCTGAGGTCCCTGCTGGAAAACCACGATCTCGTCGCCGCTTCCGGGCCGCCCCCGCGCTGGTATCACTGGCCGAACTGCAGGCCGCGGGGGATATTGCGAATCGGCCTTCGCCCGCGTTGAGCCTCAGTCGATGACCTCGGAGAAGCAGATCTCGCTCCTGAACAGGGCGCGCACCAGCAACTGCGACCGGGTGGCGACCGAATAGCGCCGCTTGGCGGCTTCGATATGCTCGTTTACCGTCTTGGGGCGGATGGCGAGCAGGTCCGCGATCACCGAATCGCTTTTCCCCCGAGCTACGAACAGGAGGCATTCGCGCTGGCGGTCGGAAAGCGGCGCCGGCTGCAGATAGATTTGGCCCGGCCGCTGCTTGAGCAGCTTCCGGGCGGCCTCGAACGCGAAGCTTCCCAGTGCCTGGGCCGCCGATGTGCTGGCTTCGGGGAACGGGCGGCAGTCCCGGACGGAGAAGCTGCAGGAGCCGAACGTCTCCCCGGGAACATGGTTGGGCACCGTATAGCCCTGGCAAATGCCATGGCGCGCGGCTTCCCGCATATATTCCGCCTCGGCGGCGGTCATGTTTAGCAGCGATTCGAGCTGATCCCATTTGAAACCGCTCGCCATGCGCTCCGCCGCCCTGACGACCGGATCGGTCAGCTTGGGCATCTCGCGGACGAACCCCACCCACTCGAGCGGATAATTGGTCAGGCGGACATGCTCGTCCTCGGGACGCCCGAAGACGACATGGTGCACGATCGCGAAATAGTCGAAGCCCAAATGGTGGACGGCGCGTTCGATGAGCGCGCTCAGGTCGGCCATGCTTGTGACCTTGGCAGCCGTCGTCACGAAATCCTGCACGACGGCAAGACCGTCGGGCTGCGCAGCTTTCAGATCGCTGACGAGGGACACCAGGAAAATTCACTCCATTTCGGATCGGCGCGACCGTCGGATGGATAGAATGAAGAGGTATAGCAGTCAAACCATGGGCTATGCCCTAGGGTCAGCGACCGGTCCATCAACCATTTCGGGGGTAAAATGATCCCGGCGAGCCAGGCGAGAATGGTGCCGAGTGTCCGACTCGAACGGACGACCTACCGCTTACAAGGCGGTTGCTCTACCAGCTGAGCTAACCCGGCCCGCGACCCAAATGGGTCATTACCGTCCGAACGTCCAGCCCCCGCACAGCCCCGTTGACCCGGTGAGCCCGGCCGGGCGACAACGCGCGACGGACGGTGGCGGGGGAAAGCGTGCGTTTCTCAACTTACCTCTCGGGAACGGTGATTGCCTTGGCCCTGGGGTCCGCGCCCGCCGCGGCGCAACCGGCGGAGCCGCCGCAGCACCGGAGCGCCTGGCCCGCCCTCGTCTCGGGATCGAACCCCGCCGAAATGGCCGCCAGCCTCGATCTGGGTCCCGATCTGGAACGCGGCCGCTCCGCCGCCTCCGAGCTGGCCGAGCATCGCCGATTGAGCGAGGCCCTGGTCGGCCTGTCGCCGCAACGCCGCGGGGTGGTCGACGCCTACGTCCTGGTGATCGGGCTCGACAGCGACCCCGTCTTCGGCCGGGAGGCCCGGGAGGCGGGCAAGGTCCTGTCGCGCAGGTTCGACGCCGCCGGACGGACGCTGGTGATGGCAGGAGGCGACGGCCGGGGCTCCGCCGCTCTGCCGATGGGATCGTTGCACGCCCTCAGTCTCGCGCTCGCCCGAGTCGCCGAGCTGATGGATTCGGACGAGGATGTGCTGGTCCTCTATTCGACCGGCCACGGAGCGCCTTACGGAATGACCTATCATGACGGCGACCAGGGTTACGGCGTCCTGACCCCGGCCCGCCTCGCCGCGCTGCTGGAGGAGCTCCGGCTGCGCAACCGGCTGCTGATCCTCTCAGCCTGCTATTCGGGCATATTCGTGCCCGCTTTGTGGAGCGAGACGACCGCCCTGTTCACGGCGGCTTCCGCCAGCCGCACTTCGTTCGGCTGCGCGGCCGACAATGACTGGACCTTCTTCGGCGACGCGATGATCAACCGCGCGCTGCGCAAGCCGCAGCCGCTCGCGGCGGCCTCGGCGGAAGCGCTCAAGCGGGTCGGCGAATGGGAGGCGGCGAAGAAATACGAGCCGTCCTACCCGCAGGTCAGCATCGGCAGCCGGGTCGACGCCTGGCTGGCACCGCTCGAGGCGCGGATGCCGAAGACGCTCACCAAGCCGGTCGGCAAGCCGGCCGTGGGGCGGTAGATCTACCAAATCCTCCCCGCGATTTCGCGGGGAGGGGGACCGCGCGAAGCGCGGTGGAGGGGCTCTTCGAACTCGGTAAGAGCCCCTTGCATATTGCCCGTAGGCCGATCTGGTTATGGATTGGTCGACCGCCGGGGGTGGCCACCCCCGGCGGTCGGACGGGCGGGATCGTATGCCCCTGGGTTCGATCCGAGGTGGAGCTGGATCCGCCCGTCCTTCTCG
>DASVPM010000242.1:0-2925 GCA_036382815.1 Allosphingosinicella sp. | reverse complement strand
CGGCGAAGACCGCCGAAGCGAGCTTCGGCTTGTCCTGGGCCGGCGCGGCGCCGGCGCCGACTCCGATCCGCAGCAGCAGGGCGAGGAGGAAGCGTGCGGGCGCCGCCAGCAGGCCGGCCGGAACTTGAGCGCGAGCCCGTTCATGCAGAAGCGCTTGCCCGTCGGTTTCGGCCCGTCGTCGAAGACGTGGCCAAGATGGCCGCCGCAGCGCCGGCAATGGATCTCCGTCCGGACACCGAACAGCGACCGGTCGGGCCTGGTCCGCACGGCGTTGGGCAGCGGCGAGGTGAAGCTCGGCCAGCCGGTGCCGCTGTCGAACTTGGCGGCCGAGCTGTAGACCGGAAGATCGCAGCCCGCGCACAGGAAGGTGCCGCGGCGATGCTCCTTGTCGAGCGGGCTCGACCCGGCCCGCTCGGTGGAGGCTTCGCGGAGAACGGCGTAGCGCTGCGGGCCGAGCAGGCGCCGCCATTCGGCGGGAGACTTCGTCACCTCGAACCGCTCCGCCGCCTCGGCGGGGGCGCCGTTCCGGCCGAAAGCGAAGAGGCCGGCGCCGGCGGCCACGGCGAGCGCCGCGGCCGAGCCGATCAGGCCGCGCCGGGAGATTTTGGGGTCGTTCATGAAGGCCGCCTTCCTGAGGAAGCCCTTATGTAGGAAGGCGAAGCGGGTTCGCCACCCTGGACGAAAGGATAGGTCGAGAAATCCTCCCCGGCATTTGCCGGGGAGGGGGACCAGGCGAAGCCTGGTGGAGGGGGCCTTCTCGCGACTCCCTGGAACCCCTCCACCGCGCTTCGCGCGGTCCCCCTCCCCGCGAAATCGCGAGGAGGATTGATAGATCAAAACTCGATCCCGACCCTTGCGTAGAGGAAGCGGCCGTTGAAGCCGAAGGGGGAGAAGATCGAGAAGGGAATATATTCCTGGTTGGCGGGATAGACCCCGCCGATCGCGGCCGGGCGGACTCCGAAGGGCGAGCGCGTCGGGTAGACGTCGAACAGATTGTTGGCGCCGACGGCGAGCTCGAACCGGTCGAAGGCCTTGTAGCGGAGCTCCAGGTCGGTGATCCACTTGGCCTTGAGGAAGATATCGTCCGGGCCGAAGGCGGTCAGGCTGAGCGGATCGGCGAGCGGCGCCTGCGCGCCCGGCGAGACGACCTTGCCGTAGCGGGTGGTGCGCGCCGTGATCCCCAAATTGCCGAAGTCGCCGTCGGCACTGAACACGATCTTGTCGCGCGGCTGGCCGTTGGTGAACCGAAGTCCCTCGACCCGCCCGAACAGGACGAGGCCGGGAATGGTGGCGAGCGGCCCGAGCGTGGCCAGGCGCTGGTCGATCCGGGTCTTGTTGTAATTGTAGGCCGCGCTCAGCGACCAGTTGCCGAGGCTCTCCAAATTCCGCCGATAGACGGCAACCACGTCGACGCCCCGGGTCCTCGTGTCGAGGCCGTTGATGAAGAAGCGCGCGGCGGCGACCTGCGGGAAGCCGCTCGCGGCGAGGAGGGCGGTGACGGCCGCCTGGACGGGTGCCGTATTGCCGGTCCCGCCCGTACCGAGCGTCTCGGTAAGGACGATCCGGTCATCGATGTCGATCTGGTAGAGGTCGGCGGTGACGGTGAGCCCGCGCATCGGATTGGCGGTGGCTCCGAAGCTCATGTTGACCGACTTTTCGGGCTTGAGGTCCCGCGCGCCGAGCGCCAGCGCCGCCGGAGCGCTGACCGGGAGCGTGGCGATGTCGACCGGCACCCCGTTGATGAAGTTGGTCGACGTCGTGGAGAAGAATTGCTGATGGAGCGACGGCGCGCGGAAGCCGTTCGAGATCGAGCCGCGAAGCGCGAAGCCCTCGACCGGCTCCCAGCGGGCGGCGAGTTTGCCGTTCCAGGTCGAGCCGAAGTCGGAGAAATGCTCGTAGCGGCCGGCGATGGTGGTGGTCACCCCCTCGATCGGATCGGTGTCGAGCTCGACATAGGCGGCCCAGCTGTGGCGGCCGACATCGGTGGCGCTGGCGGCCGGAATGCCCGGAAAACCCTGGGCTCCCGCCGGGGCGGCGCGGCCCGGGAAGTCGCACAAGTTGGTCGCCGGGGTGAACCGGCCCTGCTGGGCGGTGCAGTTGGCCAGCGTCGTGTTGGTGATGGCGGGGCGGAACAAGGGGCCGGTGGCGTAGGATTGGAGGTCGCCGGGCCGGATCTCGAAATGCTCCTTGCGATATTCGGTACCGAGCGCGACGGAGAGCGGCTTGGCGAAGCCGCCGACCGCGAACTCCCTGGAGAAATCCAGGTTGGCGATATCCTGGGCGTAGAACAGCCCGCCGGCGTCGAACACGCGCTGGCTCTGCGGCCCGAACGAGGTGTTGAGCGTGTCGCGAACTACATAGTCGAAGCGGTTCTGGCCGTGACCGAGGGAGAAGTCGGCCTTCCAGCCGGCGATCTGGCCGCGAAGGCCGAGGGTGCCGGCCAGGTCGTCGAGGTCGGTGTCGATCAGAGGCAGGAAGCCGTCCGCGGTCAAGGCGACGAAGTTCCCCGCGTTGGGCACCTGGTTCGGCGCGAGCACGCTGAAGTCGCGGTTGGCGGCGGCGCCCCCCTGCCGCCAATTGGCGGCGCTTATCGTGTCTCGGTGGCCGTAGGAGCCGAAGGCGTAAAGCTCCCAGTCCGGAGCGACCTCCATTCCGGCATTGATGAACAGATTATAGTCGGCGGTGTCGGGGTCGCCGAACCGGAACTGGAGCCGGTTGAAGCTGATCTCGCGCGGGTCGAACGCGGGAGGCGCGGGACGGTTGTAGTTCGGGCGGAGGTCGAAGCCGGCGCGGTTGGTCCGGTCGCGGTCGCGAAACTCGCCGGTGATGTTGAAATAGCCGTTGGGACCCATCGGAATCCCGATATTGGCGCCGATCGTGATCTGGCGCCCGTCACACGCCTTACGGTCGCCGTCTGTGTTCGCG
>DASVPM010000241.1:0-6903 GCA_036382815.1 Allosphingosinicella sp. | reverse complement strand
CGGCGATGCGGCTCACCTACGGCGGTACGAGGCTGGGACGGCAGGAGCTGGACGGGGAGCTTCTCGACGATCTGCCCGGCGCCTTGTGGACCCGGGAGATGATCGAGGCGGCGAGGGTAAGCGGCAACCGGCCTCGGGACCATTATCGAAGAGTGGTGATCGGCGTCGACCCGCCGATCACGGCGCAGGGCGGCTGCGGGATCGTCGTGTGCGGGATCGAGGCAAGCGGAATCGTCTCCGTCGTCGCCGACCTCAGCGTCACCGGGCTCAGACCCGAGGGCTGGGCGAGCCGGGTGGCTGCCGGGTTCGAGACGTGGGACGCACAGCGCGTCGTCGCCGAGAAGAATCAGGGCGGCGACATGGTCGAGGCGGTGTTGCGCGCGGCCGACCATCGGCTTCCGGTCTCCCTGGAAAGCGCCTTCAGGAGCAAGGCCGGCCGTGCCGAGCCGATCGCGCTTCGGTTCGAGACCGGGCAGGCGAGGCTCGCCGGAACCTTCCCCGAGCTCGAGGACGAATTATGCGCGATCACCTATGACGGCTATGAAGGCGAGGGCCGGAGCCCCGACCGCGCCGACGCCATGGTATGGGCAATGACCGAGCTGTTCACAGGGCCGCGGCCGCAGCCCCGGATCAGGAGGCTGTAAGCGCTTTCGCCTTCACTCCTGCGGCGCGGACTTCAAAAGCAGGTCGAGCTGGGCGTCGCAGCCTTTGTCGATGAGCGCCTTGGCGAGGGTCGTGGGATCGTCGCCGACCGCCGCCAGGGTCTTGAAGCGGAGCCGGACCGGCTCGCCGGCACCGGCCCATTTCAGCGAATATTCGGCGCCGTCCGCGATCGGCAGCTGCTGCGGCCAGCGCTGCACCAGCCTTCCGGCCGGCCAGGCGACGGGATGTCCCGCGCCGGCGGCGGGAGTGACCTGGAGCGTGGCTTCGCCGGCGGCTGCCGGACGCCACAGGATTACCTGGCCGGCATCGGCGAGGCAGACGTTGCCGCTCTTCGAGACGTCGACGTCCCACAGGCCCGGCGACGGCGGCACTTCCGGGCCGCGCATCGCGCTGAACCGCGAACGCGCGTTGAACGCGGGCGCGCTCCCGCCGCCGGCCACCTTGAACGTGCCCGGTCCGCGCAGGGTGCGGGCGCCCGACGGAGCGAGCACGGTCACCACGTCCCCGGCCTTGAGGATCACGGGCGTGTTCTCGCCGACGGCGCGTCCCGGCGGATAGGCTTTGGCCGACGGGCCTGCCGAGCGAACGACGAGCGGGGTTGCCAGGAGGGCGGCGGGCGCCGCCAGCATGGCCGCGGCCGCGGCAACCTTCATCGCCTTGCGCGCGAAATTTTCCATCGATCCGATCTCCATCCCGGAAATGACTGAATAGCCTCGGAAAGGGGGATTAATCCAGTCCCGTTGCGGCTTCGTGCCGAGGCGGCGGGCCATGTGTTTCAATTGTGTCCGGCCGGGCCGGCGGCGAAGCGGGCGAGGAGAGCGTCGATCTGCCTTTGCTGGCGGACGATGGAATCGGTCACGTCGCGCTCCCGGGCCTGGCGCGCCAGCACCACCCGGACGGCGCGCGCGACGGGGCCGGCGAGCTCGCCGAGCGCGTCGAGCTCCGCGGTGCTGAGCCGCGAGCGGTCCGGATGGGGGCCGAGCAGGATCCAGCCCAGGCAGGTGCCGTCGTCGAGGCTGAGCGGGCGCCGGAGCGGAAAGAAGGAATCGCCGGTCTCGACGCCGGCCGAGCAGGCGGGATCGAGCGCCGTCCTCTCCAACCAGGCTTCCACCTCCGAAGCCCCGGTGCCCCGGCTGCCTGCCACCTTGCCGTCGAGGACGAGCGCCAGCCGCGCCGATCGGACTCCCGACGAGATCCGCTTCAAGATCTCCTCGACCAGCTCCGGCAGGGTGGCGAAATGGCGGATGTCGCGAAGGCACTCCGGCAGGTCGCGACGCATCTCGACGAGCTTGCGCTGGAAGCGCCGCTCCGCCCAGCCCTGGACCCGCTCGTAGATCGGGTTGATCATGACCGTCGACAAAGCCGCGCCGACGATCGGCGCGATCGACCCCGCGTCGCGGCCGAAGAAGCGCAGTATCACCTCCTTCACGCCCTCCATGGTGGCGGCGAAGATGCCCGCCAGGATGAGGGCGATCAGCGCGAAGGAGGCCGAGCGGCTGATCGCCACCTCGGCGTCGTAGAGGCGGTAGCGCAGCAAGGCGACGAGCAGGCCCGCCTGGAGCAGAAGGAAGGCGAGGCCGAAGGCGAAGCCGGCGGCGACCTCCAGCGAGAGCTGCTGCGCGAGGCTCGGAGCGCCGGCCTTGAGAATGTCGGCGGTGATCGAGACGGCGAGGAAGAAGGCGTAGCCCGAAAAGCCGAATACCGCCCATTTGAGCTGCTGGCGCTCGTCGCCCGAGGCGCTTCGAAGCCGCCACAGGAAAAGCAGCACGGACGCGGTCATCGCGGCGATCAGCATCGCGCGGTAGAAATCGCCTTCGAGGAAGAAGAGCAAAGGCAAGGCGGCCAGGACGACGAGGGTGACCGGCGGCGAGAGCCGGCCGTGCGGAAAGAGCAGGATGCCGCCGATCAGACAGATGTTGGCGAGGTCGTAGAGCGTCTGCTGGACTCCCTGCGGCAGCCCGACGCCGAGAGCGAGGAAGGTCGCCGAGGGCTGCTCGGTCGCCATGGTCAGGAGGATGGCGAGCGAGACTACCGAGCTGACCACATCCTCGCGCTTGCGGCGGAAGAGGAGCCAGGCGGAGACGAGGAGGAAGGGGTAGGTGAGCAGGTGGAGGAGATCGATGAAGCTCAGCAGCCCGGGCGGGACCCCGAGCGCACTGGCGCCCTGCTCGATATGGGTCTCGCCGGTCTTGAGAGCGACCTCGCGCTCGCGCCCGCCCGGCGAGCGCAGGCGGAGCAGCAGATCGCGGTCCTCGGAGCCGTTCAGGAGGTCGTTGAACAGCAATTGATCGGTCTCGGTGCCGGCGCCCGCGGGACGGCCCGGCGAGCCCGGCATCGCCACCTGGGGAGAGACCGGGAGGGTGTCGATGGCGACGATGTCGTCACCCGGGCGGATTCCCGCCGCGGCGGCGGCGGGGCCGACCGGGAAGCGGATCCGGGTGAGATCGCCCTGGGCCAAAGCGAGTCCGGCGCGGCTGCCGGCGACGAGACCGCTGTTTCGGCCCGCCTCGGAGAAGCGTTGCCAGGTGCCGGCGACAGGGCCGAGCAGGGCGAGCGCGAAGGCGGCGAACCAGACGATTCGAAAGACGAGGAAGCCGCGCGGCCCGAAATCGGGGACGCGGCCGGGCAGCCTCAGCCGCAAGCGCCGGGCCGGCGGTCCGCTTTCGGACGCGATATCGATTGCCATCCCCGCAAGCGCCCCAGCTGCAACGACCCTTCCGCCGGCTGGATAGCATGGCGGGGCGCGGCGGCCATCGGGAAAATCGCGGGCCGATCGGGCGGGGACGACTGTAACCGCCGCGCAACGATCCGCGCTGAATCGTCCGTTTCGGCGCCGAATCCACTCCCGCCGGGGACGGAATTGGCGCTAGTCACGCTCCAGGGAACCGAAGCTCCGCGAGGGGTCGCGGCCGGCGCCCGTGGGGAAATGAAGATGTACGGACCGAACCGTTTGCTGCGCCTCGGAGGCGCCTCGCTCGCGCTGGCAATGGCCCTCGCGGCGGCACCGGCGTCGGCGCAGCCTTCCAGCACCACGCCCGACGAGCCGATCGAGGACGCCTCGACGGCCGCCTCGCAGGACGACGAGACGATCGTGATTACGGGGTCGCGGATCCGGCGTAATCCGCTCGATCAGGACCAGCCGGTCACCTTCCTCGACGAGGCGGACATCGCCCGGACCGGCCTCACCTCGGCGGCCGACATCATCCAGCGGCTGCCGAGCTCGGGGGGGGCGCTCAACAGCCGGTTCAACAACAGCGGCAATTTCGGCAACCCGCCCGACGGCGGCGGCGTGGGCGCCGGCTCGGCCGAGGTCGACCTTCGATATCTGGGCTCGAAGCGGGTGCTCGTGCTCGTCGACGGGCTGAGATACGTCAACGGCGCCTCGGCGAGCGGAGTCCCCGGCGCCACCGACCTCAACTCGATCCCGGAAAGCATGATCGAGCGGATCGAGGTGCTCCAGGACGGCGCCTCGGCGATCTACGGATCGGACGCGATCGCCGGCGTGGTCAACATCATCACCCGCAAGAAGCAGGACGGCCTCCGGCTCTCGGCCCAGCTCGGCGTGATGAACGAGGGCGACGGCTTCACCCGCAACCTCCAGGGGAGCTACGGCCTCTCGCTGGGCGACGGCGCCACCAGCCTCGTCGTCGGCGGCAACTGGGTGAAGCAGGACGGGATCAGCTCCGCCGGCCGCGCCATCTCGCTCTTCCCGACCCCGGGCACCACCGCCTGCGACTCCTCGTGCAGCTCGGGAACCCCCAACGGCCGCTTCATCCTCCTCGGCCAGGACCTGACCCTGAAGGGGCCGGTGATCGGCCGGACCCCGACCGTGGCCGATTTCCGGCCGTTCGCGGGGGCGCCCGACCGCTTCAACTTCGCCCCGTTCAACTTCATCCAGACCCCGCTCGAGCGCTACGGCGCCTTCGCCAATCTGAAGCAGGAGCTCGGCGAGGCGGCCAACCTGTCGCTGAAGGCGGTGTGGAACCGGCGCAACTCGAAGAACCAGGCGGCGCCGCTGCCGCTCTTCGTCGGTCCCGACGCGGGCAACGGCAACCTGCTCGACACCATCACCATCCACGCCACCAACCCGTTCAACCCGTTCGGCGTGACCCTCGACGCGTCGAACCTCGCCTTCATCGGCCGCCGGGTCGTCGAGGGCGGGCCGCGCCGCTACAACCAGCGGGTCGACACCTGGTACGGCTCGGCCACCCTCGACGGCAAGTTCGAGGTCGGCGGCCGCGACTGGTATTGGGACGTGAACGGCCTCTACGGCCGCAACAAGGCGCAGCAGACGGTGCTGGGCAACATCAACGCCTCCAACCTCGCCCGGGCGCTCGGCCCGGCCGCCGCCTGCACCGCGCCCTGCGTTCCGTTCAACATCTTCGGCGGCTCCGGATCGATCACCCAGGCGATGTACGATTACGTCGCCTTCACCCAGCGCGACAGCAGCCGCCAGACCCTGTGGGACGCCACCGCCAACCTCAGCGGCGAGCTGTTCGACCTGCCCGGCGGGCCGGTCGGGTTCGCCGTCGGGGTGGAGCATCGCGACCAGAAGGGCCGGTTCGATCCGGATCCGGTCGTCGCCGCCGGGCTCGGCTCGGACATCCCGGCGCTCCCGACCCGCGGGGGCTACAATGTCGACGAAGCCTATGCCGAGCTTCGGCTTCCGCTGCTGAGGGACAGGACGCTGTTCCACCGGCTCGAGGTCACCGGCGCGGCGCGCTTCTCCGATTATTCGACGACCGGCTCGACGACGACCTTCAAGGCCACGGCCGACTGGGCGCCGGTCAAGGATCTGCTCTTCCGGGGCAGCTGGGCGCAGGGCTTCCGGGCGCCGACCATCGGCGAATTGTTCGGAACGCCGTCCCGCTTCGACCAGGAGATCGTCGATCCCTGCTCCGCGGTCGGCGGGGTCATCCCGGCCGCGGTCCGGGCCAATTGCATCGCCGCCGGAGTCCCGGCGAACGGCAGCTACGTCCAGGCCAATCCGCAGCTTCCGGTGATCACCGGCGGCAATATCGACCTCGATCCGGAGACGAGCGAAAGCTGGGTGTTCGGCGCGGTGTTCAGCCCGGGCTTCATCCCGCGACTGAGCGTCGAGGCCAATTATTTCGACATCAAGGTCGACGGCGCGATCCAGGCGATCGACGCCGAGGTGCTGCTCGGCCGCTGCGCCGAGAATGCCGACGCCCTCTCCTGCGCCGCGATCACCCGCTCCGCCTCGGGCGCCGTCACCCAGATACGCGGCCTTCTCCAGAACATCGCCGGGATCCGGACGGACGGGCTCGACGTCGTCCTCAACTACCGCACCGGCGATACCGGGATCGGCCGCTTCGGGCTCTACTGGAGCAACACCTTCCTGTTCCACTACGAGGTCACCGTCCCCTCGACCGCGGGAGTGACCGTCATCGACCGCGAGGGCACCGAGCAGGGCAGCCCCGACCAGGCCTTCCCGAAATGGAAGTCGACGGCGGTGCTCGACTGGACGATGAAGGACGGCTTCGGAGCGTCGCTGACTGGCCGCTACATCAAGGGCGTCGACGAGGCCAACGGCAACCATCTCAACTCGCGCCTCTACACCGACCTGCAGCTGCGCTGGGAGCCGGAAAGCTGGAACGGCTTCGGCTTCGCGCTCGGCGCCAACAATCTGTTCGACGTCGACCCGCCGGCCTGCTTCACCTGCGGTTTGAACAACCTCGACCCGACGACCTACGACGTGCCGGGGACGTTCTTCTACGCGAAGGTGTCGTTCAAGATGTGAGGGGAGGGGGCGCCGCGGTCTCGTGGCGTCCCGCCGGTCCGCAGCGCGGCTCGCAGGCAGGATCGGGTTCGCACGAAGATCGCGAAGGCACAAAGGGGCCTGCGGCCGAACGGCGCGCAGCGTCCCTGTCCCGGTTTCCGCGGTGGAGGATCTGGGCTGGATCGACATCAGCGAGCTTGCGCTTTTCAAATCCTCCCCTGCATTTTGCAGGGGAGGGGGACCATGCGGAGCATGGTGGAGGGGTTCTCGGGCGCTGGGAGAACCCCTCCACCGCGCTTCGCGCGGTCCCCCTCCCCCGGAAATCCGGGGGAGGAATGAAGGGCGCGATTCTCTGAATGTCGATTCAAATCCTCCCCTGCATTTTGCAGGGGAGGGGGACCATGCGGAGCATGGTGGAGGGGTTCTCGGGCGCTGGGAGAACCCCTCCACCGCGCTTCGCGCGGTCCCCCTCCCCCGGAAATCCGGGGGAGGAATGAAGG
>DASVPM010000240.1:0-6425 GCA_036382815.1 Allosphingosinicella sp. | reverse complement strand
GAGGCGGGCGTCGCGGCGATCCCGCTTTCGGCCTTCTATGCCGAGGACCCGGTGACCAGCGTCGTCAGGCTGTGCTTCGCCAAGAAACCGGAGACGCTGGCGGCGGGGGTGGAGCGGATGGCGAAGGCGAGGGCGCTGTTCGCTTGATTCGTCACCGCGGCGAAAGCCGGGGCCTCGGGGAGGCCCGACGTGACTTCTCGTCCTGAGGTCCCGGCTTTCGCCGGGATGACGGGTTGTTCGCAGGGATGACGGGCTTGCCTCCGGACCTTCCTCCTCGCAAAGACGCCGGCGATGACCTTCAATTCCACCGATGAGACCGAGTCCCTGTTCGAGGCGCTGGGAATACCGCTTCCGCAGGGCGACCTGATTTCGCATTCTCCGATCGACGGCCGGATCATCGGCTCGGTTCCCGTCGCCTCCCCGGCCGACGTCGCCGCCGCCGTCGCCCGGGCCCGCGACGCATTCCTCGCCTGGCGCAACGTCCCGCCGCCGCGCCGCGGCGAGCTCGTGCGCCTGTTCGGCGAGGCGCTGCGGGAGGAGAAAGAGGCCCTCGGCCGCCTTGTCAGCCTGGAGGCCGGGAAGATCCTCCAGGAGGGTTTGGGCGAGGTCCAGGAGATGATCGACATCTGCGACTTCGCGGTCGGCCTGTCGCGCCAGCTCTACGGGCTCACCATCGCCACCGAGCGGCCGGGCCACCGGATGATGGAGACCTGGCATCCGCTCGGGGTCGTGGGAGTCATCTCGGCCTTCAACTTCCCGGTGGCGGTGTGGGCGTGGAACGCCTGCCTCGCCTTCGTCTGCGGCGATCCGGTGGTGTGGAAGCCGTCCGAGAAGACCCCGCTGACGGCCGTCGCGGTGCAGGCGCTGTTCGAGCGGGCGGCGGAGCGGTTCGGCGACGCTCCGGCCGACCTCAGCCAGGTCGTCCAGGGCCGCCGCGAGGCCGGCGAGGCCCTCGTCGACGATCCGCGCGTGGCGCTCGTCTCGGCGACCGGCTCGACCCGAATGGGCCGGTCGGTGGCTCCGAGGGTCGCCGCCCGCTTCGGCCGGACCCTGCTCGAGCTCGGCGGCAATAACGGCATGGTGGTCGCGCCTTCCGCGGACCTGGCGCTCGCGGAGCGGGCCATCGCCTTCGCCGCGGTCGGCACCGCCGGCCAGCGCTGCACGACGCTGAGGCGCCTGTTCGTGCATGAGGAGGTGTACGAAAATCTGGTCCCGCGCCTGAAGCAGATCTGGACGAGCGTGCCGGTCGGCAATCCGCTCGAAGAAGGAAATCTGGTCGGGCCGCTGATCGACGAAGCGGCCGTCGAGGCGATGCGGGCCGCACTGGAACGCGCCGAGGCCGAGGGCGGCAGCCTTCACGGCGGGGAGAGCCTCGGCGGATTCTTCGTCCGGCCGGCTCTGGTCGAGATGCCGGGACAGACTCCGATCACCCTGACCGAGACCTTCGCTCCGATCCTCTACGTCATGCGCTACGGCGCGCTCGACGAGGCGATCGCCGCTCATAACGACGCGCCGCAAGGCCTCGCTTCCGCGATCTTCACCAACGACATCCGCGAGGCCGAGACCTTCCTTTCCGCCGCGGGCTCGGACTGCGGCATCGTCAACGTCAATATCGGCCCGTCCGGGGCGGAAATCGGCGGCGCCTTCGGCGGCGAAAAGGAGACCGGCGGCGGCCGCGAAAGCGGTTCCGACGCCTGGCGCAACTACATGCGGCGAGCCACCAACACGATCAATTACAGCCGCGAGCTGCCGCTCGCCCAGGGCATCAACTTCGCAATGCCATGACGGGCCGGATCGCCATCCTCACGCCGGATCCCGCAAGCGACGGCTACCGGACCCGCTGGCGCGACGTGCTCGAGCGCAGTTCGGCGCCTCTTCGCGAAGCCGGGTTGAACGTCGAGGCGCGCGACTGGGCCAATGCCTCGGACCTCGCCGCCTTCGACCTCGTCCTTCCGCTCCTCGTCTGGGGCTATCCCTTCGCGCCGCGCCAGTGGTCCGACGCGATCGGACGCTGGGAGAAAGAGGGTGTCAGGCTGCAAAATGCGGCCGCGGTGCTGCGATGGAACGCCGACAAGGCCTATCTGGGACGGCTTGCGGAGCTCGGCGCCCCGGTGGTTCCGGCGCTTTACGTGGACCGCCTTTCGGCGGGATTCCTGGAAGAGGCGGCGCACGCCTTCGGCACCGGGCGGCTGGTCGCCAAGCCCCGCATTTCGTCGACCGCCTGGCAGACGATCCGCTGGTCGCCGGGCGCACCGCTCGATGGCGGCCCGGAGGGGGCGGCGATCGTCCAGCCCTATCTTCCGGAAATCGAGACGTCGGGCGAAGTGTCGATGCTCTATTTCGGCGGCGCGTTCAGCCACGCCATCGCCAAGCGCCCGCAGCCGGGCGACTTCCGGGTGCAGCCGGAGTTCGACGGGATCATCTCGGCCCATTCCCCCGATTCCGCCGAGCATGAGGCCGCGGAACGGATCCTGGCGGCCGTCGAGGAGCCCCTGCTCTACGCGCGGATCGACCTCGTGCGGGGGCTCGACGGGGCGCCCCAGCTGATCGAGCTGGAGCTGATCGAACCGGATCTTTACCTGAGTTATGACGAGGGCGCGGGGCCGCGGTTCGCCGAGGCGGTGAGGCATCTGCTTTAATTCCTCCCCCGGTTTTCCGGGGGAGGGGGACCGCGCGAAGCGCGGTGGAGGGGTTCCGCGGAGCCAGCAAAGAACCCCTCCACCAGGCTTCGCCTGGTCCCCCTCCCCGGCAAATGCCGGGGAGGATTTGCAGCCCCGGAACCGATTCGGTTTTGGACCGCTAAACCCGCCCCATGAGCCACGTCGTTCTTCTCGGCGATTCGATCTTCGACAATGGAGCCTATGTGCGGGGCGGGCCCGATGTGGTCCGGCAGCTGCGCTCGAAGCTGCCCACGCAGTGGGAATCGACCTTGCTCGCCGTCGACGGGGCGTTGACCCGGGAAGTCCGCGGCCAGATGGGGCGGCTGCCGGAAGGTGCGACGCATCTCGTGGTCAGCGCCGGCGGCAACGACGCGCTCGGTGCCTCGTTCCTGCTCGGCCAGACGGTTGCCACCGTCGCCGAGGCGCTGTCGCTGCTCGAGACGGCGCAGAGCCGCTTCGCCACCGAATATGCCCGGATGGCCGAACTCGTCACGGGCGCCGGGCTGCCCGCTGCCTTCTGCACGATCTACGACACTCCGCCTTCCGCCCCCGACCATCGCATCGTCCGGACCGGGCTCGCCCTGTTCAACGACGTCATCACCCGAACCGCCTTCGCGAACGGCGCTGCGCTGATCGACCTGCGACTGATTTGCGGCAAGGACGAGGATTATGCCAATCCGATCGAGCCGTCGGTCCGGGGCGGCGACAAGATCGCCTCGGCTGTCGCCCGCTGGGCGGGCACGGGAACCTCGCCGGTTACGGGGCCGTTCTAGCGGCAGGAATCACCGAGTAAGCGTAAAAACACAAAAACGCAGGGGAGTTGGATCATGAATACGCGGACCTTCGCGCTTATCTTCGGAATCGTCTTTCTCGTCATCGGCGCCGGTGGCTTCATACCCGGCCTGACCGACATGACGGCGACGCCCGATCCGGGCCTGACCATGCATAGCGGCTTCGGGCACGAACTCGGGCTTTTCCCGATCAACACGCTCCACAACATCGTCCACCTGATCTTCGGCATCTGGGGCGTCCTCGCCTATAAGAGCTACAGCGGCTCGCGCGCCTATTTCCGGGTCGTCGCGGTGGTCTACGGCCTCCTGACCATCCTCGGCCTGCTGGAGCCGACCCGCACGACCTTCGGACTTGTCCCGATCTACGGCAACGACGTGTGGCTGCACGCGCTTCTCGCACTGGTCGCGGCCTATTTCGGCTGGGTCAACCGCGACACCGCCGGCGATCGCGTCTGACGGCGAGGCCGTCATTGCGAGCGCAAGCTTCGTCGCTTCGCTCCTCGCAATGACGGGAAAAGGGTAGAACGGCCCGGCCCCGCGCCGGGCCGTTTGCCTTTTCTTTCCACGGCTTGCCCGGCCCTTGCGGCCCCGTTCAGCGGGCTTTAATAGGCAATCACAGGATAATGGCGAACTGCCACGCGGAGTTTTTTCGCGGCCGCCATTGACGGGGATAGACCATGTACAGCCGCAGCTTACTCGCCCTCCTCGCGCTAGGGGCCGCTTTTCCCGCAGCCGCTCAGGACGCGCCCGCTCCGGCCGCGCCCCAGGCCGTGCCCGCCCCGGCGCCGGCCGCCTCGCCGCTCGGCGCCGACTGGTCCCGCAAGGGCGCCGAGGCGCTGCTCGCCTATGTGGAGGATGTCGACGGGGAAGGCCTGGATCCGGCCGACTACAATCCCGCCGCGCTCCGCGATGCGATCGACACCAAGGGCGACATGCTCGACAGCGTCGCGACCGCGACCTTCCTCAAGCTGGCCGGCGACCTCATGTTCGGACACGTCCGCGGCGACAGCCGGATCGACTGGCACGTCAAGGACGACAGCTGGAACGTCTACGACCAGCAGGCCCTGCTCGACCGGGCGGCCAAGGGCAATGTCGCCGAGACCCTGGACTCGCTGCTTCCGACCCATCCCCAATATGCGGCCCTCAAGGGCCTGCTCGGCGACAAGTCGGTCGATTCCAAGACCCGCGACCGGATCCGGATCAACCTCGACCGCTGGCGGTGGCTGCCGCGCGATCTCGGCTCCAAATATGTGATCGTGAACGTGCCCGCTTATACGGTCGCCCTGGTCGAGAACGGCCAAACCTTGAACCGCCGCCGCGCGGTGGCGGGCGCGATCAAGACCCCGACCCCGCAGCTGTCGGCGGTGATCACCGGCGCCATCTTCAATCCCTGGTGGGAGGTGCCGTCGAGCATCGCCGGCGAGGTGCGCGGCAAGAAGGGCTATGTCGCGGTCAAGGACGACAGCGGCAAGATCGTCCGCTGGCGCCAGCCTCCGGGGCCGTCCAACGCGCTGGGCCGGGTCAAGCTGGTGATGGGCAATCCCCACGCCATCTATCTTCACGACACCAACGCGAAGAATTTGTTCAACCGGCAGGCCCGGGCCTTCAGCCACGGCTGCATCCGGACCGAGGACGCCGTCGGTTTCGCCCAGACTTTGCTCGAGGGGACCGAGTGGAGCCGGCCGAAGATCGACCAAGCCCTCGCCTCGGGCAAGGCGACCCAGGCCAATCTCGCCGAGCCGGTGCCGGTCTACATCGTCTATTTCACCGTCGCCGCGACCAGCGACGGGCCGCCGAACAGCTATGTCGACATGTACGGCCGCGACGGCAAGGTGCTGGCGGCGCTCAGCGACCGCGGCGGTACCGCGCTGGCGTCTTCGGGGAAGTAGCCGGGCGAGGCGACAGCCTGGGCGGCGACCGTCATGCCGGGGCCTGACCCGGCCTCCATGAACTCTGCCCCCTAAGGGTCCGTCCGCCGGTGTTCATGGATTTCCGGCTTCGCCGGGACGACGGGGCAGGTGCAATCCTTATCCGTCCCGCTTAGGAAGCGCCCCACATGGCCGCATTCTCCGCCCTTTACCGGCTGCTTTCGCCCGCGCGGCGGCGGCAGTTCGTCCTGACCCTGCTGCTGATGCTGCTCGGGGCGGCGGCGGAGATGGTGACGATCGGCGCGGCCCTGCCGTTCCTCGCGCTCGTCGCGGACCCGCACAGCGCGCTCGTCCCGCCACGCCTGCTCGGCTTCCTGACCGCGATCGGCGGCTCGCCGGTGGTGGGCGCCGCCATCCTGCTCATCGCCGCGGCGCTGGCGGCGGCGGCGGTTCGCCTCGCCCTGACCTGGGGAAGCCAGCGCCTCGTCATGGCGACCGGCCACGACATGGCCGCCGCCGTCTTCGGCCGGATGCTCCGCCAGCCATATGCCGAGCAGGTTCGCCGCAACTCCAGCCAGACCCTGGCCGCGGTCGAGAAGGTGCAGGGGGTGGTGTTCGGACTGCTCCAGCCGGCGATGCAGGGGCTGATCGGCGCTTTCATCGCCGTCTGCGTCTTTGCCGTGCTGCTGCGCATCGACGCCCGCGCGGCCGGGCTTGCCGCCTTCGCCGTCCTCCTCGCCTACGTCGGAGTGAGCCTTCTCGTCCGGCCGCGGCTTCGGCGCAATTCGGAGACGCTCGCCGGCACGATGGGCGAGCGGACCCGGACCGTCCAGGAAGGGCTGGGCGGGATCAGGGACATCATCCTCGACCGCTCCGAGTCTCTCTTCGAGGCGAAGTTCAGCGAGCTCGACCGCCGTTATCGCCAGGCCCAGGCTGCAACCCAGTTCGTCGCCGGCGCCCCGCGTTTCGTCGTCGAGGCGGCCGGGCTGGTGGCGATCGCCCTGGTCACCCTGGCGATGAGCCTCGAGCCCGGCGGGGTGGTCAAGGCGATCCCGGTTCTGGGTGCCCTGGCGCTCGGCGCCCAGCGGCTCCTGCCCTTGCTTCAG
>DASVPM010000239.1:0-4163 GCA_036382815.1 Allosphingosinicella sp. | reverse complement strand
AGGTGGACGAGGGGATTGAGGGAGAGCGCGCGCGCTGAAATCCTCCCCTGCATTTGCAGGGGAGGGGGACCAGGCGAAGCCTGGTGGAGGGGCCTTTCGGACTCTGGAGAACCCCTCCACCGCGCTTCGCGCGGTCCCCCTCCCCGCGAAATCGCGGGGAGGAAATCTTACCGCCCCGGCTCGCCCTCGCCGGTCCGCCGGTCGCGGCGCCAGGCTCGGACCATCTCGTTCCAGCAGCCGCTGACTCCGCCGGGGCCGACGGTCGAGCAGCTCTGGATCCCGCTCCGGCCGACATATTCCAGCGCTTCCGCGCGGGCGGCCCAGCTCGTGCTTTCTGGATCGTCGGCGGTCGTGGAGTCACGCAACTCCTTGGGGATGCGGTAGCGCTCCGTCTCGGGGCGCCGGGCGCAGACGACGATCTCATCGCCGCTCTGGGCGCGCGGGCAGGGATCCTTGCCGTAGACGACGAGCCGGCGGACCTTTTCCTGCTGGGCGCCCTGGGCGCCTGCCGGGTCCGGGGCGAGGGTCAGGGCGGACATCGCGGCGAGGGCGGCGAGGGACAAGGCGGCTTTCATGCGCGGCCTCCTTTCGGGTTCGCGGAAAGAAGGCTTGGGTTTGCGAGAGGTTCCACCCCAATGCTCGTCATCCCGGCGTTAAGCCGGGATCTCGGGCCGCATAGGCCCGGCGGGTCCCGGCTTTCGCCGGGATGGCGGCGATTATCTGGGCTTGTTCGCCGCCTCGTCGGCCTTGGCGTCGGCTTCCTCGGCTTCGGCCTGGGCGTCGATCTTGCCGAGTCGCTCCCGCCGCGCCTCCTCGACCAGCGCATTCCAGTTAACGCTGGGGTCGGCGCCGCGCTCGGCCCGGGCCTGGCGGACGATCTGGTTGAAGCAGCCGCTGGCGCCCCCGGGGCCGGTGGTGGAGCAGCTGCCGATGCCGCCGCGGCCGGCATATTCGAGCGCCTGCGAGCGGGTCGCCCAGGCCTGGTTGGTCGGGTCGTTGGGATTGCCGCGAAGCGCCTCCGGGATCCGGTAGCGCTCCTTCTCGGGCTGGCGCCCGCAGACGATGATCGTGTCGTCGGTGCTGGGCGGGCAGGGGTCGTCCCCATAGACGATCATCGTGCTGATCTTGGGCTCGGCCGCCGCGCGCGAGGCCCCGGGCGCCTGGGCCGCGGCGGGAGCGGCCGCGACCAGGCCTGCGGCGGCGAGGAGAAGGGCTTTCATCGGTCTTTAGATCCTTTTCGACAGCGCGATGGCGATACGACAGCCCGCGCGGATGAGGGAAGACAATATGGGATAGCCGAACGCGTCCTCGGCGCCGGCGGCGAGGGCCGTGTCGCGATGCTCGAGCTCCTCTTGGCGGAAGCGGCGGATCGTGTCGGCGAGGTCGGACTCCTCATGGCCGAGAGCCTTGAGCTGATCGGAATAATGGCGGTCGATCTCCGTCTCGACCGCGGCGGTGCAGGCCATCGCGGCGCTCGGGCTCATCAGCGCCGTCGCCGCGCCGAGCGCGTGGCCGGCGACGTTCCAGATGGGCTGGAGAAGGGTCGGGCGGACGCCGCGCTCGACCATCATCTCGTCGAAGGTCTTGAGGTGCCTTTCCTCCTGCGACTGCATCCGGGCGATCGCGCGGCTGGCGGGAT
The DNA here is from genome assembly GCA_036382815.1 of Allosphingosinicella sp. Classification (GTDB taxonomy): domain Bacteria; phylum Pseudomonadota; class Alphaproteobacteria; order Sphingomonadales; family Sphingomonadaceae; genus Allosphingosinicella. The sequence goes on along the minus strand of DASVPM010000239.1, from coordinate 2,524 downwards.
GGGAGCCGAGCACGGCGAGCTGGCCGCAATAGATGCGCGTCGCTCCATATTCGCCGGCCTGGTCGACGCGGACCATCGAGTCCACGTCCGGCCGCTCGTCGCCGGGGCGCCAGCGGGGGAGAGCAGGGGTCTCGGCGCCGGTCACGCGCCCGCCCTCGGTCGTCTGAGGCTCAGCCACAGGATGGACAACGCGGCAAGGATGGAAAGGATCGCATTCCAGCCCGCCATCGAGATCCCAAGAAAGCTGAACTGGATGTCTTCGCAGCGGACGAGCGGCGCCGCCATGACCGCCTTGAGCAGCGCGTCGCCGCTCAGTCCGGCGCCGGCCGACGAAGTGCATTGGGTGAAGCCTTCGAAGACCCCCGCCTCAACTCCGGCATGATAGACGCCGATGCCGCCGCTCGCGAGGATGGCGAGCCCGGCCAGCCAGACGAAGCTCCGGCCGCGGTCCGGGGCCTTGCGCAGCGCCAGCGAGAGCAGGGCAAAGGCCAGGCCCGCGAAATGCGCGTAGCGCTGCCACCAGCACATCTCGCACGGATAGAGCCCGCCGAAGATTTCGGAGCCGAAGGCCCCGCCGAGCAGGGCCGCGGGGACGGCGATGGCGAGAGCCCGGGCCTTGTCGAGGGAGGTCATGGCCACCCGTCATCCCGGCGAAAGCCGGGGCCCCGGGGAGATCCGCCGAGACTATTCGACCCGAGGTCCCAGCTTTCGCCGGGATGAAGATGGTGCATCCGCGCTCGCCTACCCACCCGCTATCGCCATCAGCGCTTTCCGGTCGGCCGGGCCCCGCCCGCCGCCGGCGCCAGAGCGGCGTTGCGGCCGAGGCGCGAGATGGTCTGGAGCGCGTAGTGGAGCTGGAAGTCGTCGATGCCCTTGGCCTTGAGCTGCTCCGGAGTCGCGGCGAAGCGAGGATCGGGCTTGCCGTCGTCCTCGATCACGTCGTTGTCGACCGTCACCTCGTTGATCAGGTGACGCCTGAGGTCGGCCTCGCGAAGCTTGGGCCGCGACTTGTAGTCGGGGTCGGACAGCTGGGGCACCTCGATGTCCGGCTTGATCCCGCCTTCCTGAACCGACCGGCCCGACGGCGTGTAATAGCGGGCGGTCGTGAGCCTGAGCCCGGTCTTCTGGCTGAGCGGGACGAGGGTCTGGACCGAGCCCTTGCCGAAGCTGCGCTCGCCCATGACGAGGGCGCGGTGATGGTCCTGAAGGGCCGCGGCGACGATCTCGGCGGCCGACGCGCTCCCGGCGTCGATCAGGACCACGATAGGCAGGCCTCGCGTGGAGTCGCCCGGCTTGGCGAAGTAGCGCTCGATGTCGGCTTTCCTCCGGCCGCGCTGCGAGACGATCTCGCCGCGCTCGAGGAAGACGTCGGAGAGTCCGACCGCCTGGTCGAGAAGCCCGCCCGGGTTGGAGCGAAGGTCGACGATGTAGCCGAGCGGCGGCCGGCCGAGCTGCTTCTCGATGGCCGCGATCGCCGCCAGAGTCTCGTCGGTGGTGGTCCGGCTGAAGGTGTTGACGTTGATCACGCCGACATTGTCCTTGACCTGCCACTTGACGGCCTTGAGCTCGATGGCGGCACGGGTCAGGGTGACGTCGAACGGCTTGTCGCGGCCGAGACGAAGGATGGTGACCTTGATCGTGCTACCCGGAGCACCGCGCATCGAATCGACCGCTTCGTCGAGTGTCCCCCCGTAGATCAGCTTGCCGTTGAGGTGGGTGATGTAGTCGCCGGCCTTGATTCCGGCCTTGAAGCCGGGGCTGTCCTCGATCGGAGCGACCACCTTCACGACCCCGTCTTCCATCGTCACGTTGAGGCCGAGGCCGCCGTAATTGCCGTCGGTCGTCGTCATCAGCGCCTGGTAGCCGCGCTCGTCCATATAGGAACTGTGGGGATCGAGGCTTGCGAGCATTCCGTCGATGGCGCCGCGGATCAGGGTCTTGTCGTCGACCTGCTCGACATATTCGGAGCGCACCCGCTCGAAGACGCTCATGAACTGGTCGAGCTCGCGATAGGTGTCGACGTCGACCGCGGCGAGCGAGGCGCTCGCCGCCGGGACGATCGCCACCGCGCTGACCAGAGCGAGCGAGCGGAAAAAATTGTTGGGCATCGGGGATTCCTGTTTGGGCCGTTCGAGACGCGTGTACCGCCTTTTTAGGCGGTCGAAAAGCAACGCCGCGTGAACGGGGATTGCTAAATTCCGCGCCGGCATTCGCCGGGGAAGGGGACCGCGCGGTCCCCCTCCTGGAGGAATCTCGGGGAGGAATTTCACAGAAGCAACGTGATCGGGAAGGGCCTTCCGTCCTTGCGAAGCTCGACCGTGACCGCGCCGGCGCCGGCCCGGCCGAGCGGCTGGCGGGCGGCAACCCGGTCGCCGCGCTTGACGGCGAGGTTGGACAGGTTGGTCATCGTCGTCGTCCAGCCGCCGCCATGGTCGATGATCACGACCTCGCCATAGCCGCGATAGCGGGCGGCATAGGCGATCCGGCCCGCCCGGGGCGCCACCGCCCCGGAGCCGGGTGCCGC
>DASVPM010000238.1:0-1895 GCA_036382815.1 Allosphingosinicella sp. | reverse complement strand
GGGCGTGCCCGCGGCGGACCTTCGTCGAGCGGCTGCCCGGCCTGATCGCGCCGCGCGCGCAGCGCACACACCGCCTGGCGGCGCGGCGCAGGGCCGGGTCGGTGTCGCCGTGGGCGGCGAGGCGGGTGCGCGCGTGCTGCGGAGGGTCGGCATGCCGACGAGCGGCGACACCGTGCTGCGCCTGGTGCGCCGCTTGCCCCTGCCGCGCCGCCCGGCTCCGCATGTGCTTGGTGTCGACGACTGGGCCCGGCGCAAGGGCCAGACCTAAACCGCGTCTAGTTTGAGAAGCGTAGTTTCTCCTCATCGGGCTCGAGCCGGTCCTTGACCCAGAGGCGATCGGCGGTGGCGCAGGTGTCCTGGTTCACACGCGCTTCGAAGGCGGCGACACGGCGGCTGAGATCATCGGCGGTAAGATGGCAGTGGTGGTAGGTGACGTCCTCGCGGAGCCAGCGCCAGAGCGCCGCGACCGGCATGAAGTCGGGGCTGTAGCCCGGCAAGGGCACGAGCTCGATCCGCAACGCGGCGGCCGCCTCACGGACGATGCCGGCGCGATGGTACGGCGCGCCGTCCCAGACGAGGATCAGGCGCCGGTCCGGCCATTCGGCCCGCAGCCGGCGCAGGACATCGATGGTGTGCTCGCCGTTGGCGCGGGCGTAGGGCCAGAGCCGCACCTCGCCCTCGTTGTAGAGATAGAGGCCGTAGAAGGAGAGCCTGTCCGCCAGGCGCGGTGAATGGGAGGCGACCCAGAGGCGCCGGCCGCGCTCCGCCCAGCCGTAGCCGAGCCCGGCATCTTGGTGGATGTGCGCTTCATCGAGGTAGACCAGTAGATGCTGGTCGTGCCGGGCACCCGTCAGCAGATCCCGGACCTGCTCGACGAAGGCCTGCCGCCGCCCCGGGTCGGCCCGGCCGAGCCGCTTCTTGGCCTTCTTCCACGACAGCCTCAGACGATGGAGGGCGGCGCGGATCGTCTCGCGGCAGCGGGTGCGGCCGAACGCCTCGCCCACCCAGCCGACCAGGCGCCGCAGGGTCCAGCGTGGCGCCGGGTCGGCCCCGGCTACCGGCGCCGCCGCCGCGGCGTGCTGGGCGGCGCGGACGACCTCACCGAGGCCGGCCTCGATCTCGGCGCAAAGGGGGGGCGGCCGCCGGTGCGCCGGTAGGCCAGCGCCTCGGGGCCGCGTGCGTTGTAGAGGTGCAGCCACTCCATCACGGTCTGCGGGTGCCGGCGTGTGCGCGCCGCGACGCGGGTGGCGCAGCTCTCCTGGGTGATCTCGTAGAGGGCCAGGAAGCGCTCGCGGGTGCGCTGATGGGCAGCGCTCGTCGCCAACCGGCGCAAGTCCTCCGGTGTTTGGTCCCACCGGGCATAGTCAACATGCAGCATGACAGGGGGCAGATAACGATCCGTTCCATCTCCTCCGGAAATGGGAAGCCTACCCCTCCAAAACCACGCCTCTCAAACTGGACGGGGTTTAGATGTTGGCGCAGTTCGACTTGAGTGTGGGGTGTGCGCAAATCTGCCGCGGGCTGACTACATCATGTCCCATGTCCAGCCTCGAAGCCCGTCGCCTCAGCCATCTTGAGTCCGCCATCCGGGCAGCGTCCGGCGAGCAGATCGTCAGCATCGAACGCCTCGTCGCCGAGCGCTGCCGCCGCCTCGACCCCACCACCATCAGGCCGCACACCGACTTCCACTGGTGGCCCAGGCCGATCGAGCCGGTATGATCAGCCGGATTTGGTATGAGGTCACCCAGGAGAGCTGTGCCACACGTGTTGCGGCGCGCACGCGCCGTCACCCGCAGACCGTGCTGGAGTGGCTGCACCTCTACGACAGGCGCGGCCCCGAGGCGCTGGCCTACCGGCGCACCGGCGGCCGCCCCCCCTTTGCCCAGACATCGAGG
>DASVPM010000237.1:0-7286 GCA_036382815.1 Allosphingosinicella sp. | reverse complement strand
GCCTTATGGCTTCGGGGGCGGGGAGGAAATGGCGACCGGCGGCGGACATTGACCCGCGTAGCGGCTTTGCGCGTCCGCCTTCATCCGGATGCGGACCTGCCCGGTCGTCGTCGTCGCTTCGAAATGGCTCGTCATCGAGTCCGCAGCGTAACTTCCCTCAAACGCCATCTCGACCCGCACGCCCCCTTCCGGCCGCGAGCATATTCCGGTCACCGCGTAGCGCCCGTTCCGCGCCTCGACCCGGCTGAATTCGCAGCCGCTTTCGACCCGAAGCCCCGGAATGAACACGAGATCGGGCGAATTCCACAGGCACTCCTTGTGCGTCCGGGACGTTCCGATCTGCGGCCGAAGCGCTGCCGCGGCCTTTTCGGCCTCGGCCGGGTCGGCGCCCGGAGTCGGCTCGACCTGGACATCGGCGACGGTGACCGTCGACTCCCATTCGCCGAGCTTCAGTCCCATCGCCTGCCGAAGCTGCTCGGGCCTGCGACGCGAGTCGGCGGCGAGACCGGCGCCGGCGACGAGAACCGCCGACCGGGTGAGCCACCGGCCGGGTTTCAGGGCGACCGCCCGGGCGAAATCCTCCACCGAGCCTAGAGCCTCGGGCGCCGCGGCCGCGGTCGCCAGCGGGAGCAGCAGAGCGGCGAGGAGGGCGCGACCGGACATCGCCCGTGCCTACACGCGTCGCAGGCATTGCGACAGGCCTGCCGCGGCCTTGCCGTCGCCCGGCGCCACCCTATCTCGACGGCGAAGGAGAGATCGACATGGCGCAAGAGCAGGCAATCCTGGCGGGCGGGTGCTTCTGGTGCACCGAGGCGGTGTTCAACGACGTGATCGGGGTCACCAAGGTCGAGAGCGGCTATATCGGCGGCGCCGTCCCCAATCCCACCTACAAGCAGGTGTGCGGCGGAAGCACCGGCCATGCCGAGGCGATAAGGCTGACCTTCGATCCGGAAATTATCACCTACGACGAGATCCTCGACCTGTTCTTCGCGACCCATGACCCGACCCAGCTCAACCGCCAGGGCAACGACGTCGGCACCCAGTACCGGTCCGCGGTCTTCCCGCTCTCCTCCGGGCAGGAAGAGGCGGCGCGCCGGGCGATGGAGCGGGCCCGGGCGGATTGGCCGGCGCCGATCGTGACCACGCTCGAAGCGGCCTCGGACTGGTGGCCCGCCGAGGATTATCATCAGGATTATTGGGCCGGCGAAGGCCAGCGCAATCCCTATTGCCTCGCCGTCATCCCGCCCAAGCTCAAGAAGCTGCGCAAGAGCTTCGCCAACCGGGTGAAGGGCGAAGCGGCGGGGGCGGCTTGAACCCGTTCCGAGCTTTCGGCTTCGCGCTGGCGCCGCTGCTCGGCGCGGCACTGCTGCCGGCGGCGGCGCAGGCACGGACAGGCTGCAGGATTTCGGTCGGCGCATCGGCCGACGGCAGCTTTGCCCAGGCCGGCTACGACGCGCGCCCCGCCCGGCTGCGGCCGCTGGCGGCGGCGACTCGGGACCGCTTCACGGCGGCCGCCCGCCGCCTTTGCGGAGCGGGGGTCCTTCGGCAGTCCGATCTGGCGCGTTTCCGCAAGCTCGTCGTGCAGAACGGCGAAGGCGCGACCGAGGCGCTCATCTATCGGGACGAGACGATGGAACGGGGCACGTTCGTCTTCCAGTTCGCCTTCCAGAATGGCGGTCCGCCGACAGCCGTGGAGTTCGAGCGCGCGCTTCGCTGCTGGAAGCGACCGCAAGCCCCGGGCTGCGATTCGGGCGACTGATTAGAAAATCGCATCCGCCCCGCTCAACCACCGTCCTACGCTGAATCCGTCATCGGATAATGGTCAATTGACTGTGGTCACTTATCGGTTTTAACAATAACCTGTCGAAAACAAGCCACACCTTTCCCTATTTCCCCGAAATTATAAGGGCTTGGCTGTTGCCTCCACTTGTCAGCGCGCGACGAGTCGTCCAGCTTCCAGCCCGCGAGTCGTATTGGGGCGACTCTTCTTGGGGGGATTTCAATGAAAATGATTCATTCGGCGCTGCTCGCGGGCGCCGCATTCGTGCTCGTTCCGACCGCGGTCTTCGCGCAGGAGGCGCCCGCCGCCCAGCCGGCCGTCGTCCAGACCCAGGCCGCGGCTCCGGCCGCCGCCGAGATGGTGCTCCCGGCCAACAGCGAAATCGTGATGACGATGAACGAGACGGTGAGCAGCAAGTCGCACCGGCTCGGCGAGAAATTCTCGCTGACCGTGGCTCAGGACGTCAAGGCGAACGGCCTGACCGTCATTCCGCGCGGCACCCGGGCGGTCGCCCAGATCACGCGCCGCACCAATAAGGGCGGGTTCGGCAAGTCCGGCAAGATGGACTTCACCTTCCGCTACATCGATCTCAACGGCCAGCAGATCCCGATCGAGGGCCGCCATCACCAGGCGGGAGACAGCCGCACCGGCGCCACCGTCGGCGCCGTGGTCGCCGCCGGCCTGGTCGGCGGGATGCTGGTCAAGGGCAAGAGCGCGAAGATCGAGGAAGGCCGCGAGTTCACCGCGCGCACCGTCGACGCCATTCCGCTCGCCATGGCGGACAACGGCGCCGCGGTCGTCGCCGCCAGCTATACGCCCGCGCGGGTGAGCATGATGGCGGAGACCGACAAGCAGCGCAAAGCCCGCGAGAAGGCGGAGAAGGCCCGCGGCAAGAAGGTCAAATAAGGCCGGGACCGCGTCATTGCGGGCGAAGCGAAGCAATCCGGTCCAGCCGCCGGGCCGCCGGATTGCTTCGCCGCTTCGCTCCTCGCAATGACGGTTCGTGGAAAAGGGGCGGCTTCGGCCGCCCCTTTTTCGTTCAGCCGCCGAGCTTGGAGAGCAGGAAGGCGGTGAGGAAGCCGGCGACGGAGATGAGACCGGCATAATCCTGGGTGCCCTCGAACGCCTCGGGCACCATCGTATCGACGATCATCGCCAGGATCGCGCCCGCCGCGACCGACTGGACCGCCGCGACCGCGCCCGGATCGACGCCCTCGAAGGCGACGTAGCCGCCCAGCGCCGCGGCCCCCGCGGCGACGGCGATGGCCCCCCAGAGGAGGAAGACGAAGGCCGCGTTCTTGCCCTCCGCCTTCATTCCCGCCGCGCTTGCAAGGCCCTCCGGCAGGTTCGAGAGGAAGACCGCGATCACCGCGACGAAGCCGATGGCGCCGCCCTCGAGCAGGCTGACTCCGATGACGATCGATTCCGGGATGCCGTCGATCAGGGCCCCGAGCGCCAGCGCGGCGCCGTTATTCTCGCCATGGGACTTTCGAAGCTCCGGATCGCTGCGCTTGCGGTGGCGGGCGCCCCAGGCGGCGAGAAGAAGGTTGCAAAGGGTGAAGAAGAGAGCGCCGCCGAAGAAACCCGCGGCGACCGGCCATATGCCGCCGCGCCTCCACGCCTCGTCCATGAGATCGAAGGACAGCGCCGAGATGAGGACTCCGGCGCCGAACGCCATGATCGCCGCGACGAGACGGCGCGGCATCGGCAGGAACCAGCCGGCGAGCGCTCCGATGAGCAAAGCGGAGCCGCTGAGGAGGCCCCAGAGGCCGGCTTGAAGCGCCACGGGCATCAGCTTTTCCCTCTCGGCGCGGCGGCGCGGCGAAGGCGGTCGTTCATGGCGAAGCCGACGCCGTCGTTCGGGATGGGGGCGACCGCGATGCGTGGGCCGGGCTGGGCGTCGGCCCGGTGGAGCGCGTCGAACAGGCGGGCGGCGGCTTCGTCGAGGTTGCCAGAGGGGGACAGGTTGTCGTCGCACTCGACGGGACCGAAGCCGATCAGCCATTCGCCGGGGGCGGGATCGGTGACGTCGAGGCGGAGCGGCTTCGAAGGGGCGTAGTGGCTCGCCAATTGGCCCGGCGCTTCTACCGACCCCTCGCTGGAAGGGAGGGGATGAGCAGGTGCGGATGTCCCCCGGACATCCCCAGTCCTGCCGGGGGCATGGCGTGCCTGCTCAGGGCGGGAAGACGAGCGAGGCGAGACCTTTGCCGACTCCGAATTACGGCCGCCTCCGGCGGACCCACCCCCAGCCCCTTCCTTCCGGGAAGGGGAGAGCGCCGCTTCGATCTCGTCCAGGCTTATCGGTCCGGGACGAAGCAGCCTCACGCTTCCATCCCGCACGGCGACGATGGTCGATTCGATCCCGCGCTCGGTCGGGCCGCCGTCGAGGATCATCGCGATCCGTCCGCCGAGCCCGGCGAGGACGTGCCCGGCGCGAGTCGGGCTGATCGCGCCGCTGGCATTGGCCGACGGCGCGGCGAGCGGCCGGCCGGCGGCGGCGAGGAGCGCCCGCATCGCCGGATGCGAAGGGCAGCGAAGCGCAACGGTGGGAAGGCCCGCGGTGACCGCCCTGGCCAGTCCCCCGTCCTCGCGCGCCGGAACGACCAGGGTGAGCGCGCCCGGCCACAAGGCGCTCGCGAGCGCACGCGCTTGGTCGCAAAATATCCCCAGCCGCCCGGCCTCCTCGAGACTTGCGACATGGACGATGAGCGGGTTGAACGAAGGCCGGCCCTTCGCCGCGTAGATGCGGGCGACGGCCGCCTCGCTGGTGGCGTCGCCGGCAAGGCCGTAGACGGTCTCGGTCGGCACAGCCACGAGCTCGCCCGAGCGGATCAGTCGCGCCGCCTCGGCGACGGCACTGTCGTCGCAGGCCAGCATACGGGTCTTTTGCGCCTCCACCGCCTCGCGCTATAGCGCCCGTCCCGGCAGCGCAACGGTCCGCGAGGAGCTTCCCATGACATACACGCCTCCCGTCGCCGATCAGCGCTTCGTGCTCCGGCATGTCGTCGGGATGGACGAGCTCGCCGGGCATGACGCCTTCGCCGAGGCGACGCCCGACCTGGTCGACGCGATATTGGAAGGGGCGGGGGCGCTGGCCGCCGGCGAGTTCGCGCCGCTCAACCGGGTCGGCGACGAGGTCGGAGCGAAATGGTCCGCCGATGGGGTGACTCTGCCGCCGGGGTTCCGCGAGGCCTATAAGGCCTATGTCGAGGGCGGCTGGGGAACCCTGGCGGGCCCGCCGGAGCAGGGCGGGCAGGGCCTCCCGCTGGTCTTGGCCACCGTCGTGATGGAGGATCTCGGCTCGGCCAACATGGCCTTTTCGCTGGTGACCATGCTGAGCGCCGGAGCGGTCGAGGCGCTTCGCCACCATGGCTCGGCCGAGATGCGGGCGCAGTGGCTGCCCAGGCTCGTCACCGGCGAATGGACCGGGACGATGAACCTCACCGAGCCGCAGGCCGGGTCGGACGTGGGGGCGCTCAAGAGCCGGGCGGAGCCCGCCGGCGACGGCAGCTGGCGGGTCAGCGGCCAGAAGATCTTCATCACCTTCGGCGATCACGATCTGGCGGACAACATCGTCCACCTCGTGCTGGCGCGGACCCCCGGGGCGCCGCCGGGCACGAAGGGGATTTCGCTCTTCCTGGTGCCCAAGGTGCTGCCCGACGGGACGGCGAACGACGTCCGTTGCGTCTCGATCGAGCACAAGCTCGGCATCCACGCCTCGCCGACCTGCGTGATGGCGTTCGGCGACAGGGGCGAGTGCCGCGGCTGGCTGATCGGCGAGGAGACGGGAGGGATGCGGGCGATGTTCACGATGATGAACAATGCCCGGCTCAACGTCGGCCTGCAGGGCGTGTCGATCGGCGAGCGGGCGACCCAGGCGGCGGTCGCTTATGCCCGCCAGCGCGTGCAGGGCGTGCGGGAGGGAAGGCCGGCGGCGATCGCCGACCATCCCGACGTGAGGCGAATGCTGCTGAGGATGACCGCGCTCACCCAGGCCGCCCGGGCGCTGTGCTATTATGCGGCCGGCCAGACCGACCGCGGCACGCTCGGCGACGAAGCGGCGCAGGCGCGGGCGGACCTGCTGACGCCGCTGGTCAAGGCCTATGGCACCGACGCCGGCTGCGAGGTGGCGAGCCTCGGCGTGCAGGTCCATGGCGGGATGGGCTATATCGAGGAGACCGGGGCGGCCCAGCATTATCGCGACATCAGGATCGCGCCGATCTACGAGGGGACGAACGGGATCCAGGCGGCGGACCTGGTCGGACGGAAGCTCGGCCTCGAGGGCGGAGAGACGCTGAGGCGGCTTTTCGGCGACATCCGCGCCGACGCGGACGGAGCGCTGGCCGGGCTGGCCGAGGTCGCCGAAGGCGCCGCGGAGGCGCTTGGCGGGATGGGGCCGGAGGACCGGCTGGCCGGGTCCTATCCCTTCCTGACCCTGCTCTCGACGCTGGTCTGCGGCTGGCTGATGAAGCGGCAGCTGGATGTGGTCGAAAGTGACGGAATCGCCGAAGATCGCCACTTCACGGCCCTGAAACGCGCGGCCTGTCGCTATTATCTCGACCAGGTGGTTCCCGAGGCGGCGGGGCTTGCCGCGCAGGCGACGGCGGGCTCCGGCCTGCTTTATCCCGGCGAGGAGCTGTTCCCCGGCTGACCCGGGACGCGCGGTCCTAGACCATCACCTGCCGGGCCTCGCGGCGGCCGACCGACCGGTAGATGCGCGGCCCGAGGTCGAGCCGGAATGGCCCCATCTTTCCGGTCGGGGCCTCCGCCTCGCGGCCGACCAGCCAGGAGCGCGAGGTCCGGCCCGAGCCGCCGCCGCCCCAGTCGTAGGCGACGTTGATCGCCACCATCGGCACGAAGATCCGCCGCCCGGCCAGCTCGATCTCCCGCAATTCGGCGTTGGGCATCGCCACCTGGCCGTTCAGCTTGATCGACCCGCCGGGCCTGAGCACGACCTGGGGGGAGCCGCTCTCCTCGTGGATCGGCCCCTGGAAGAAGGCCGCCATCTCGCCCTCGGCGCCGGCGTTGAACAGGCGCGGATCGATCCGGATGTTGCGGGCGTCCGCCTCGCCGCGGTTGGTCAGGGTGAGCGCGTAGCGGACATAGACCTCGTTCTCGGTCGCCGCGGCGCGCTCCGGCGCGATGTCGAGCTCGAGCCAGGGGCGCGGCGCGGCCGGCGCCTCGGGCTCGGCGGCCGGGGCCGCGGGCTCGGCGGCGACCGCCGCAACCGGCCCGGCGGCCAGGGCGGCGGCGAGCTCCTCGCGGGCGGACCCGCGGGCCTCCTCGCGCTCGGCCGAGGCCCGGCGGCGGCGGCGGAACAGGAAGAGCGAAGCGGCGGCGAGCAGGAGCGCGGCGCCCGCGGCCGGCCACAGCCAGCCGGAACCCCGGGCGGGCGGAGCCGGAACCGGAGCGGGGGGCGAGGCCTGGGGAGCGGGGAGCGGGACCGGCCGGACCTCGGCCGGCGGCGGGACTTCGGCGCCGGGCCCGGCAGGGGAGGCAAGGGGAG
>DASVPM010000236.1:0-2549 GCA_036382815.1 Allosphingosinicella sp. | reverse complement strand
TCGGGATCGACGAGGCGAGGCGAAGGATGTCGCGGCTGTAGATCGCGCTGGGCACGGGGGGGCTATAGGGCGGGGTTGGTCGAAGCGCCATTCCCCTCCCCGCAAGGGAGGGGTCTGGGGTGGGTAGGCGAGCGCAACGAGACTTTTACAGCGTCGCCGTTTCGGCCGCCTTCGGCCCCTCCCTTGCAGGGAGGGGAGTCACGATCTGCGCCAGGTGGTCCCCTGAGGACCGTCCTCGAGCAATATGCCCTGTGCGGCCAGTTCGGCGCGGATCGTGTCGGCCTCGGCGAAGTCGCGGGCTTTCTTCGCTTGGGAGCGGCGGTCGATCCGGAGCTGGATCTCCTCGGCGCCGAGAAAGCCGCCGGCCTCTTCCCGGAGGCGAGGGTCGACGCGGTCGGGCGTCGCGGGCTCGCTGCCCTGGAACCACTCGACCGGGTCCTGCTGGAGGAGCCCGAGCAGGGCTCCGGCCCGCTTCGTCGCGTCGACGTCGCCGAGCTTCGCCAGCTCGCCGAGGCGCGCCAGGGCCAGGGGCGTGTTGAGATCGTCGGCCAGCGCCGCCCCGACTTCCGCGATGTCGCCGTCCCCGCGCTTCGTCACCGGCGGCAGAAGGCTTCGATAGAGACGGTCAAGGGTCGCCTTCGACTGGGCGACGAGCTGGGGCGACCATTCGAGCGGCTGGCGGTAGTGCGCCGAGAGCAGGGCCAGCCGGAGGGTCTCGCCCTTATGGCCCTGGCCGAGCAGCTCGCCGACGGTGATGACGTTGCCGAGGCTCTTGGACATCTTCTCGCCGCCGGCCATCGAGAGAAATCCGTTATGCACCCAGTAGCGGGCGAGCGGTGCCCCGTCGTGGGCGCAGCGGCTCTGGGCGAGCTCGTTCTCGTGATGGGGAAAGATGAGGTCGAGGCCGCCACCGTGGATGTCGATGGTCGTCCCGAGATGTCGCTCGATCATCGCGGAACACTCGATGTGCCAGCCCGGCCGGCCGCGGCCCCAGGGGCTGTCCCAGCCAATCACGTCCTCGCTGGACGGCTTCCACAGCACGAAATCGGCGGGGTCCTTCTTGTAGGAGGCGATCTCGACCCGGGCGCCGGCGATCATCGCCTCGCGGTCGCGGCGGCCGAGAGCGCCGTAGCCGGAATCGCTGGGCACGTTGAAAAGGACGTGGCCGTCGGCCTCGTAGGCGTTGCCGGTCTCGATGAGCCGGGCGATCATCGCGACCATCTCGTCCACCGTCTCCGTCGCCTTCGGCGCGAGGTCGGGCGGGCGGACTCCGAGCGCGCCCATGTCGGCGACGTAGAAATCCTCGTAGCGGCGGGTGATGACGGCCGGGTCGACCCCTTCGGCTCGCGCCGATTCAATGATCTTGTCTTCGACGTCGGTGACGTTGCGGGCGTAGACGACCTTTTCGGCCCCATAAGTGTGGCGGAGAAGCTCCGCGAGGACGTCGAAGATGACGGCCGGCCGGGCATTGCCGATATGGGCGCGGTTGTAGACGGTCGGACCGCAGACGTAGAGCGTCACTCGCTCGGGATCGCCTGGCTCGAAGTCGCGCTTCTCCCGCGCCTTTGTGTCGTAAAGCCGGATCATGAGGCGTTCGCGGGCTCGCTGTCTGGGGTTGGAGGGGCCTGACGGTAGCGCGGCTCGGCGGGCGCGCCACGACGCCATTCGACGAAATCGACGATCGCCCGGCCGCTGGCGTAAAGCAGCGGATAGGTTCGCGAATTGGCCATCCACCCCGGCCGCTCCGACTGGGCGCCCCAGATCGTGTCGTAGACGAGGTTGGCTCCGAGATAGAGCAGGGTGGCGAGGATGATGCCCTTCAGAGCGCCGAAGCCGGCGCCGAGGATCCGGTCGATCGGACCGATCAGGGACCGCTTGACGCCGCCGCCCACGCGCCGGGCGACGAGCTTGCCGGCGAGGAAGACCAGGCCGAAGACGAGCGCGAAGGCGAGCACCGCCGCGCCCGACCGGGTGCCGATCATCGGCTCGATCGCATTGGTCGCGGGCGTGTGGAGCAGCTTGAGGAAGACGATCGCGACGATCCAGGCGGCGAGGCTCAGCACCTCGCCAACGAACCCCTTCATCCCCCCGCGAACGAGGTTCCAGCCCACGAGAAGCAGCACGATGACGTCGAGCGCGGTCATGCTGCGATTGCTAACGGAGGTTCGAGCGGGAGGGAAGCTGTTGATCCTCCCCGCGGGCAGCATTGCGACGGGGCGGATGAGAGATCAGCGCGCCTTGACGTCGATCACCCGGTCCCGCTCATATCCCAGCACCCCCGGAATCGGCGCGAGGCGGCTGATCAGCGTCCGGAAGTGGTTGGGGAACTTGCCGACGGCGCGGTAATCGGCAGGGACAATCGTCGCTCCGGCGAGCTGCGGGGGAACGGGCATTCCCGGCGCCGCGGGGCGGACGGCCGCGGCGGCCAGGGCCGGCGCCGTCCTGTATTTGGTCGCCGGATCGGTTCTTCCGGCGAGCTCGGGAATCGCGGTCGACCGGTCTTCCAGCGAAGCAAGCAAATAGCCGAGATCGGTGACCATTCCGGCCCG
>DASVPM010000235.1:0-2931 GCA_036382815.1 Allosphingosinicella sp. | reverse complement strand
CGTCGGTTCCCCGGAGCTTTTATTGACCACGCCTATATCGCGCATGAACACGCCGCGCTTGAAGCCGGTGCCCACCGCCTTGGAGAAGGCCTCCTTGGCCGCGAAGCGCTTGGCGTAGGTACCGGCCCGGGTGAAGGGGCGCCCTTCGGCTTTCTCGCGCTCCAGGTCGGTGAAGACGCGGGTGATGAAGCGCTCGCCGAACCGGTCGAGCGAGTTCTGGATCCGCTCGATGTTGCACAGATCGGAGCCGAGGCCGATGATGGTCATTGCGCCCTGCACAGGTGTAAACGGGGACAGTATACATTTTCCCATGGCCGATGCCTGAGAGGCGGCTGATGGCGGCGGGAAAATGTATACTGTCCCTGATTAAATGGGCCGTTCCTCATCCCCGCGCCTCGTCCATCAGCTGGCGCATTCGGCGCACGCTGGCCTCGAAGCCGGTGAACATCGCCTCGCCGACCAGGAAATGGCCGATGTTGAGCTCACGCAGCTGGGGGATGGCGGCGACCGGCTGGACGTTGTCGAAGGTGAGGCCGTGGCCGGCATGTGGCTCGATCCCGTTCTTCGCGGCGAGCGCGGCGGCGTCCGCGAGCCGGCGCAGCTCGGCGGCGCGCGCCTCGCCCTCGAGATGGGCGAAGCGGCCGGTATGGAGCTCGACCACCGGCGCCTTCAGCCGGATCGCGGCGTCGATCTGGCGCGGGTCGGGCTCGATGAACAGGCTGACCCGGATATTGGCGCCCGCGAGGGCCTCGACGAACGGCATCAGATGATTGTCCTGGCCGGCGGCGTCGAGTCCGCCCTCGGTGGTCCGCTCCTCGCGCTTCTCGGGAACCAGACAGGCGGCGTGGGGGCGGTGGCGGAGCGCGATCTCGAGCATTTCCTCGGTCGCCGCCATTTCGAGGTTCAGAGGGATGGTCAGCCGCGCCATCAGCTCGGCGATGTCCTCGTCGCGAATGTGGCGCCGGTCCTCGCGCAGGTGGGCGGTGATCCCGTCGGCGCCGGCCTCCGCCGCGAGCAAGGCGGCGCGCACCGGATCGGGAAAATCGCCCCCGCGCGCGTTCCTGATGGTCGCGACATGGTCGATGTTGACCCCAAGGCGGAGCCGGTCTTTAAAGGCCTGGCGAAGAGGATCGGTCACGCCGCCTTGCGGCTCCCGGGCTTCTCGGCCGGCAAGGCGGCGAGCTCGGGCGGGACCGCTTCCGGCTCGTAGACCGGAACGTCGAGACGGACGAGCGGGAAGAAGGGTACGCCGAGATCGGCGAGCCCGTTCGAGCGGTCGACCAGAGCCGCGGCCGCGACGACCTCGCCGCCTGCGGCGGCTACGGCCTTGATCGCCTCGCGGGAGCTGAGCCCGGTCGTGACCACGTCCTCGACCAGCAACGCCTTCTGCCCCGACGCGATACGAAAGCCTCGACGAAGCTCGAAGGTGCCCGACGGCCGTTCGAGGAAGATCGCCTCAAGGCCCAGCGACCGTCCCATTTCGTGACCGATGATGATCCCGCCCATGGCGGGCGAGACGACGATCGAGACCTGCCTGCGGATCTCGAGCGGCAGGCCGTGCGCCAGCGCGGAGGCGAGGCGGGAGGCCCGGGCCGGATCCATCAGCACCCGCGCGCATTGGAGATAGCGCGGGCTGTGAAGGCCCGAGGAGAGGACGAAATGCCCCTCGAGCAGCGCTTCGGCGGCGCGGAATTCGGCGAGGATTTCCTCTTCGTCCATCGTTCTTGTTCCGGCGGTTGCGGCCGGCGGCGTGATAGGCGTCGAAAAGGGCGGCTTCAAGGCGATCCAAGAGCCTTGAGGCGACAGGACCTCCTGCCTATAAGGCCCGCCAATCCGCCGCCCCGCCTCCGAATCCGTTACGCTCCGTCGTCAAGGTCCCGAAGGGTTTAGATGAAGACTCCGCTCAAGCTGATCCTCGCCGCCGCCGCGTTCGCGCTTGCGCCGGCCGCCGCTTTTTCGCAGGCCGCGCCCGCCGCCCAGGCGCCGCGCGACTCGATCAGCGCCGCCTCGCAGGCCGCGCCGGCCCAGCCCGAAGAGATGAACCAGCCGCAGGGCGAGGAACCGTCCAACGCGAGCGTTCTGGCGAGCAGCCCGGCCCGCTCGGCGCCCAACGCCACCGTCGGCCAGCCCACCGGGGCGATGGGCTTCCAGCCCCAGGTGACTCCGATCGGCCAGGAGGCGCTCGGCTTCCACAATTACATCCTGATGCCGCTGATCACGGCCATCTCGATCTTCGTCCTCGGTCTGCTCCTCTATGTGATGCTGCGCTTCCGGCGCGGCGCCAATCCGGTGCCGTCGCGGACCACCCACAACACCCTGCTCGAAGTCGTCTGGACCCTGGTCCCGGTCCTCATCCTGGTCGCGATCGCGGTGCCCTCGATCCGGCTCCTCGCCCACCAATATGCGCCGCCCAAGGCGGACATCACGGTCAAGGCGACCGGCAACCAATGGTATTGGACCTATACCTATCCCGACCACGGCGAATTCGAGATCGTCTCGAACGGGCTCAAGGATGCCGACGCCAAGGCCCGCGGCGAACCGCGCCTGCTCGCGGTCGACGAGCGGATGGTGGTGCCTCAGGGCGCCGTCGTGAAGGTCATCGTCACCGCCACCGACGTCATCCACAGCTGGGGCGTCCCGGCTTTCTGGACCAAGATCGACGCCGTCCCCGGCCGCCTCAACGAGACCTGGTTCAAGACCGACAAGCCCGGCGTCTATTACGGCCAGTGCTTCGAGCTGTGCGGCGCCCGCCACGCCTACATGCCGATCGCCGTCGAAGTCGTTCCCCCCGCGCAGTTCGCCGCCTGGGTCGCCTCCAAGGGCGGCACCATGCCCGGGCCCGGCGGGGTGAAGGCGCCCGACGCCACCGCGGTCTCGCCGGCCGCCAACCCGCAGCCCGCCGCCGCGCCGACCGCAGGCGGAAGCACGACC
>DASVPM010000234.1:0-11018 GCA_036382815.1 Allosphingosinicella sp. | reverse complement strand
GGTCCAGCGGACGACGGCGAGGCTTTTCGGGTTGACGACATAGACGTCGGAAGGGCTTCGGGCGGAGGAGACGCTGACCGCGATGTCGCCCCAGGGCGCGACCTCGAGGCCGCCCATGGTTCCGACCGGAAGGCCGCCAATGGTGCGGGCCTTGCGGGTGCGGCTATCGAGCAGCCTGAGGCGGCTGATCCCGGCCTCGTTGACGATATAGGCGACGAACCGGCCGTCGTCCGAAATGTCGAAGCTCTCGACGTCCCAGCGCGGCTCGGGGGCGACCGCGGTGAACCGGCCCGTGGCGGGGTCGAGAGTGCCGAGGCGCTGGAAGTCGGAGCCTTCGTCGGACGTGACCCACAGGGCGCCGTTCCGGGCATATTGGACGCCGCCGTAGGAAATCGGCTTCGAATGGTCGCCGAGCGGGGTCATGCGGCCGGTGGCGACGTCGAGCCGGTAGAGGTTGGTCTTGGTGACGGAGATATATTCGGCGACGATCGCGCTCCGGCCGTCCGGGGCGAAATCGGCCAGGGCCCAGCCGCCCCCCTTGACCTGGGCGAGCATCCGGTTGCCGGCCGGGTTGCGCGGGTCGACGATCCAGATGTCGCTGTCGGTGCCGTTGCGGCGCGTGGACGTGTAGGCGAGCCAGCGGCCGTCGTGGCTCCAGGCGTTGATCTCGTTTCGGCTCTTGCCGTCGGTGATCAGCTTGAGGCGGCCATTGTCCTGGACGTAGAGCTGCCAGAACTCGCTTCCGCCGACATCCTTCTGGACGACGAGCACGTCGCCGATCTTGCGCGCGTAGGAGGCGTTGGCGACGGCGTCGGCCTCGAAAGTGATCTGGCGGCGCATCCCGAGCGGCCGGGCGACTTCGTGGACCTGGGCGGTGTTGCCGAAGCGGGTGGCGATGGCGAGCGAGCGCCTGGCCGGGTTCCAGCCGAGCAGGCCGGCGGTCCGGAACTCCATATAGGGGCGGGTTCGCGCGGCGAGATCGTCCGGGATCGCCGGGATTCCGTCGGCGACGATGGCGGCGGGCTTCTCCACCTCGGCGGAAGCGGGGGAAGCGAGGAAGGCGGCGGCGGCGAGCAGCGAGAGGCGAAGGCGCATGGAGACTCCTCGGGCAGAAGGCGCGGGGACGCTAGGAGGGGCGAGCACGGTCGGCAAGTCTCCCGTCATGCCGGTGAAGGCTGGCATCCAGGGCGTGAAAAGCGCGGCCGTCTTCACCCGCCGGGGCGCCAGCCTTCACTGGGGTGACGATGCGATCAACAGGCCACGACGTTGACCGCGAGACCGCCGAGCGAGGTCTCCTTGTAGCGGACGTTCATGTCGAGTCCGGTCTTCCGCATCGTCTCGATCACCTGGTCCAAGCTGACGAGGTGGTCGCCGGTGCCGACGAGGGCCAGACGGGAGGCTTCGATCGCCTTGATCGCTCCGACCGCGTTACGCTCGATGCAGGGGACCTGGACGAGGCCTCCGACGGGGTCGCAGGTGAGTCCGAGATTATGCTCCATGCCGATCTCGGCGGCGTTCTCGATCTGCGAGTTGGAGCCGCCGAGCGCCGCGGTGAGCCCGGCGGCGGCCATCGAGCAGGCGACTCCGACCTCGCCCTGGCAGCCGACCTCGGCTCCGGAGATGGAGGCATTCTCCTTGAACAGCGAGCCGACTGCGGCGGCGGTGAGCAGGAAAATGCGGACTCCCTCGTCCGTCGAATGGGGGGTGAAGCGGCGGTAGTAACGCAGGATCGCCGGGACGATGCCGGCGGCGCCGTTGGTCGGGGCGGTGACGACCCGGCCGCCGGCGGCATTCTCCTCGTTGACGGCGAGCGCCCAGAGGTTGACCCAGTCGAGCACCGTGAGCGGATCGGAAAGGGTGCGCTCGGCGCGGTCGAGGAGCAGCTTGTGCAGGCCCGGCGCGCGGCGCTTCACGTTGAGGCCCCCGGGGAGGATACCGGGGCGGCCGATGCCGCGATCGATACAGCCTTCCATGGCCTCGACGATGGCGGCGAGGCGGCCGTCTATCTCTTCGTCGGAACGGACGGCGCGCTCGTTGGCCCGGGCGATCTCGGCGATGGTCAGCCCCTCGCGCCCGGCGATGGCGAGGAGCTCGTCGGCACAGCGGTAATTATAAGGTATGTCCCAGAAGCCTTCCGGCGGCGCGTTGCGGGCGATCGCCGCCTCGTCGACCACGGCGCCGCCCCCGGTCGAGTAGGAGACCGCCGATTCGAGGGCTTCGCCGGCGGCGTCGAAGGCGGTGAAGCGCATCCCGTTGCTATGGTGGGGGAGGCGCTCGCGCTGAAGGAATTTGAGGTCGCGGGGCTCGTCGAAGGCGATCTCCCTGGTGCCGGCGAGGCTCAGCCGGCCCGTGCCGCGGATCGCCTCGACGACCTGGTCGGCCGCGTCGGGGTCCATCCGGTCGGGCCGCTCGCCCGAGAGGCCGAGGAGCACGGCGCGGTCGGTGGCATGGCCCTTGCCGGTCAAAGCGAGCGATCCGTAAAGCTCGGCCAGGACCCGATCGGTGCGCTCGAGCAGCGCCTTTTGCGACAGCGCCTCGACAAAGCGGCACGCGGCCGTCATCGGCCCCATGGTGTGCGAGCTCGAGGGGCCGACCCCGATCTTGAAGAGGTCGAAGACGCTGGTGACCAAGCAAGTCTCTCCTGACGCCCCGGCAGATGGGCTTGCCGAGCGCTTCTGGCAAGCCGGAGAGCCGTTCGTCCTGCTTGAATTCGAAGGCGGGGCGAGGCTTTACCGCGGGCCGGCGGAGGTCGTGGAGGCCCGGACGCCGGACTCGGTCCGGCCGGCGCTGGAACGGCTTCGCGGCCGCCACGCGGCCGGCTTCATCTCCTACGAAGCCGGTCACGCCCTCGAGCCCAGGCTCGCGCCGCTGGCGAGCCGGGCCGATGCGGGGGGGCCGCCCTTGCTCTGGTTCGGCCTGTTCGAGGGATGGCAGGCCGTCGATCCGGACGCCCTGCTTCCGGACCCGGCGGGGGCCTGGGCGGCAAAGCCGCGCCCGCTCGTCCGGCGCGAGGCGCACGAAGCGGCGGTGGCCCGGGCGCTCGACCATATTCTGGCCGGCGACATCTACCAGGCCAACCTCACTTTCCAGGCGGAAGTGGCGACCGCCGGACATCCGCTCGCCCTCTACTCCGCGATCCGTCCGCAGGCGCGGGCGGGATGGGGGGGCGTGGCCTTCACCGGCGCGCATTGGCTGCTTTCCTTCTCGCCGGAATTGTTCTTCACCCTGCAGTCGGGGCGGGTGACGGCCCGGCCGATGAAGGGGACGGCGCCCGCCGGAAGCGACCCGGAAGCGCTCCGGCGAGACCCCAAGCAGCGTGCCGAGAATCTGATGATCGTCGACCTTCTTCGCAACGATCTCTCGCGCCTGTCGAAGCCCGGAACGGTCAAGGTGCCGGCCTTGTTCGAGATCGAGACCTATCCGACCGTGCTCCAGATGACCTCGACCGTGACCGGCGAGCTGGAGGAGGGCCGCACCGGAGTCGACCTCGTCCTGACCATCTTCCCGTGCGGATCGGTGACCGGGGCGCCGAAGATCAGGGCGATGGAAATCATCGAGTCGCTCGAGGAGGAACGCCGAGGCGCCTATACCGGTAGTATCGGCAGGCTTGCGCCGGACGGCCAGGCCGAGTTCAATGTGGCGATCCGGACCCTGGTCCTTCGCGACGGCGAGAGCGCCGCCCGGCTGGGCCTCGGCTCGGGGATCGTGGCGGACAGCGTGGCCGCGGAAGAATGGCGCGAGTGCCTGGCTAAGGGAGAGTTTGTGGCAACGCGGCGACGCTTCGACCTCATCGAGACGATGCGCTTCGACCCGCACGAAGGCCTGGCCGAGCTCGACCGCCATCTCGCCCGGATGAAGCGGAGCGCGGATGCCTTCGGCTTCGCCTTCGATCGCCACCACGCGCGAAACGAACTCCAGGCGGCGACCTTCTTCCTGAGGGAGGCGAGGAAGCTCAGGCTGCTTCTGTCGAGCAGTGGAGCGCTGGCGATCGAGTCGCGCCCGCTGCCGGCGGCGCCGGAAGGGGCGGTCGAGGTGGCGGTGGCGCCGTTGCCGGTCGAAGCCGACGATTTCCGCCTGAGGCACAAGACGAGCGACCGGCGCTTCTACGAAGAGGCGCGGAAGGCGGCGGGAACGTTCGAGGTGGCTTTCACCGACCGCGACGGCTTCCTGACCGAAGGGAGCTTCACCAGCCTGTTCGTCGAGCGCGGCGGGAGGCTGCTGACCCCGCCGCTGGAGCGGGGGCTGCTGCCGGGAGTGCTTCGGGAGATGCTGATCGAGGAGGGGCGGGCCGAGGAAGCCGATCTGCGGACGGAGGATCTGGAGGGCGGGTTTTTCGTCGGGAATTCGGTCCGCGGGCTGATCGCGGCGCGGCTGGCCTGAAATCCTCCCTGCATTTGCGGCGGAGGACTTGTCTCATGCCGCCAGCGGGAACCTCAACAGCCTGTCCGCGACCGGCACCAGCGCCTCGGCCTTGGGCCCGACCGCGCGGACGATCTCCGGGTGCCCGGCGTCGAGCCCGCCGGTCAGCGAGCCGAAGGCCGGGAGGATCAGCTTGCGCGTCGTCGCGACGAAGCAGCGGCGGGAGACCTTTCGGCCACGATGGCTGATCCGGAGCTTGGGGTGGAAATGGCCGGAAAGCTCGGGCCGCGCTTCGGCGGGATCGGCCTCGTGGCGAAGCAGCAAACCGTCCACTTCGGCCTCTTCGACGATCGCTCCGCCGCAATGATCGGCGATTCCGGGATCGTGGTTGCCGGTGATCCAGGTCCAGCGCGTGGCCCCGGTCAGCGAGACCAGCATATCGCGGGCGCGGCCGGGAAGGCGCTCGCAGCCGTGGCGGTCGTGGAAGCTGTCGCCCAGGCACCAGATCTCCAAGGCACCGGTCGAAGCGGCGAGCGCGGTCAGGTCGGCGAGCGTCGCGATCGAATCGTAGGGCGGCAACATCTGCCCGAGCCGGGCGAACCAGCTCGCTTTCTCGAGATGGAGATCGGCGACCAGAAGGGCCCGGCGCGACGGCCAGAACAGGGCGCCCTGCGCAAGCGCCATTAGCTCGTGGCCACAGAACGAAAAGCGAACCATGCAACCGCTATAAACGCGGCTCAGCAGGGTTCAAGGGGTCAGCGGCCGGAGTTGGGGATAACCGACGAATCGAGCGCCGGCGGCGGCGCGGAGCGCGATTCGACGAGGTTCGGAGCGGAGGTCGCGAACAGCAGGGCGCCGACGAGGAAGCCTTCGGCGACGAGGACGAACGGGTTGGCGAGCTTCTTCAGGAAACGCATTGGAGGGGGGTGCGCCTTCGCGGGTAAACGGGGGATGAATCGCAAGATGGGTGGTGGCGGGGCAACGGCAAGGCGCGCGCCGCCGCGGCGAGGCCTCGGGCCCGAGGGGCGAAAGGCACCGAGCCTTCACCCCCCGGGATGCCGGCGCCGGCCGGCATGACGAGATCAGGCGACCTCGGGCTCCTTCTGCGGCGCGGGCGCCTTCTGGGCCTCGATCGTGTGCGACTGGCCGCTTCCGATCTCGATCTTGCGCGGCTTCATCGCGTCGGGGATCTCGCGGATCAACTCGATCGAGAGCAGCCCGTCCTTCATATCGGCGGCCTCGACCCTGACGAAGTCCGCCAGCTCGAAGCGGCGCTCGAAGGCGCGGGTGGCGATTCCCATGTGCAGGAAATTGCCGTCCTTGCCGCGATTCTCCGACTTGCGGCCGACCACCACCAGCATGTTCTGCCGGGCGGTGATGTCGATGTCCGAGGACGAGAAGCCGGCGACGGCGAGCGTAATCCTGTAGCGGTCGTCGCTCAGTTTCTCGATGTCGTAGGGCGGATAATTGTCGGCCTGCTCGGCGCGGGCGCTTTCGAGGAAGTCGAAGAGCCGGTCGAAGCCGACGGTATTGCGGCGATAGGGGGTGAAATCGAAGCTTCTCATGTCAATGTCCTCCGTTAGAGCAACATCGTGAGGAGCGGCGGCAAAGAGCGCATCGCCCCTCGCGGATACAGCCGGACACCACGAACCGGTCGTCCGACGGCGGCGATTTAGGTGAGGAATTTTCGGGTTCAAGACCCCCCTGATCCTCCCCGCAATTTCGCGGGGAGGGGGACCGCGCGAAGCGCGGTGGAGGGGTTCTTTCAGAGTTCGAAGAACCCCTCCACCAGGCTTCGCTGGTCCCCCTCCCCTGCAAATGCAGGGGAGGATCAGGCGGGCAGATTCTCCTCCACCGCGGCGGCCAGCTGGGCCAGCGTGAAGGGCTTGCGGAGAACCGGCACGTCGCAGCCCAGCGCCGCTTCGAGCTGCTCGCTTTCGGCATAGCCGGTGACGAAGACGATCGGCAGGCCGGGATGAAGCTTGCGCGCGGCCCGGGCGGCCTCGGCGCCGTTCATCCCCGGCATCGCATAGTCGATCAGAGCGAGGTCGGGCCGCCAATCCTGAAGCGCGCGCAATCCCTCCGGTCCGGAGGCGGCCGAGACGATCTTGCAACCGAGTCCCTCGAGCGATTCCGCGAGGAACGCCCTGACGTCGGCATCGTCGTCGACGATCAGCACCCGGGCGCCGGCGGCGGCGCCCGCCGATCCCGCGCCGGATCGGCCCGGCTCTTCCTCCTCGCCCGTCGCAGGAGCTTCGCTGGCCGGGAGCAGGATGAAGACGGTCGTGCCCGTCCCCTCCTCGCTGGCGATGCGCAGCGTCCCGCCGGCCTGCTGGGCGATTCCGTAGACCTGGGCAAGCCCAAGGCCCGTGCCCTTGCCGAGCGGCTTGGTCGAATAGAAGGGCTCGGTCGCGCGGGCGAGCACGTCCGGGGGCATTCCCATGCCGGTGTCGGCGACAGCGATCCGGACATACTCGCCGGCCGGAAGATCCGGCGCGTCCTCAAGCCGCACCCGGCCGGTCGAGATGGTGAGAGTGCCGCCTTCCGGCATCGCGTCGCGGGCGTTGATGGCGAGGTTGAGGATCGCGTTCTCGAGCTGGTTCGAGTCGCAAATGCCGTGACCGGCGGCGGGGTCGAGCCGGGTTTCGATCCCCACCGCGCCGCCGATCGTGTGGCGAAGCAGCCGCTGCATTCCCTCGATCACCGAATTCACCGCCAGCGGCGCCATGCTGATCCGCTGGATCCGCGAGAATGCGAGCAGCTGGCCGGTGAGCTTGGCGCCGCGCCGGGTCGATTCGAGCGCGGTCTCGGCGATCCGCTTGAGTCTCGAATCCTCCACCCGCGCGGCGATCATCTCGAGCCCGCCCATGATCGGCGTGAGCAGATTGTTGAAATCGTGGGCGATGCCGCCGGTGAGCTGCCCGACCGCCTCCATCTTCTGGGCCTGGCGGAGCGCCTCCTCGGCCCTGAGGCGCTCGCCCACCTCCGACTGCAGCCGGTCGAGCGCCGCGCTGAGGTCCGCGGTCCGCTCCGTCACCCGCCGCTCGAGAGTTTCGTTGACCTCGCGCAACGCCGCCTCGGCCGCCTTGAGCTCCGTGATGTCATGGGCGACCCCGATGAAACCGGCATGCTCCCCCTTCGGCCCCCAGCGCGGCTGCGAGACGGAGCGCACCCAGCGCCAGCCGCCCCCGCTGCGGTAGCGGGCGACCAGCTCGAACGTTTCGAGCGACGCTTCTCCGGCCATCGATTCGGCGAGGACCCGCTGCGCGTCGTCGGGATGGATGACGGTCCGCCAGTCGAAGTCGACGGCCTCCTCGTAGCTGATCCCCAGGAACTCGACATAGGCGCGGTTGACGAAGCTTCGCTTGCGGTCGAGCTTGGTCACCCACATCGGCACCGGCGCCGAATCGGCGATGAGCCGGAAACGCTCCTCGCTTTCGCGAAGCGCCGTCTCGGCGACGATCCGCTCGGTGACGTCATAGCCGTCGGCGAAAATGCCGCCGACCGCGCCGCCCGGATCGAAGATCGGCTGGAAGACGAAGTCGAGCAGCCGTTCCTCGCGCGGACCCCCCGGGTCGCGCTGGAGCCTGACGGCCACCGACCGCCCCGAAAAGGGCTGCCCGCTGCGATAGACCTTGTCGAGCAGCTCGAAGAGGCCCTGGCCCTCGACCTCGGGCACCGCCTCGCGGACCGGCTTGCCGATCAGGTCCCGGCGGCCCACCAGCCTCTGGTAGGAGGCATTGGCCATCTCGAAGACGTGATCCGGGCCACGCACCACCGCCATGAAGCCGGGGGCGTTGTCGAACAGCTGGCGCAGGCGTTCGGTCTCATTGAGGCGGTCGCGCTCGGCCAGCACCGTGGCGGTGGTCTCGGTGCAGACGCAGAACATGCCCGCGGCCTGACCGTCGTCGCCGCGCAGGGGGCTGTAGGAGAAAGTGAACCAGGTCTGCTCGGAATAGCCCTTGCGGGTCATGGTGAGCGGCAGATTCTCGAAATAGGTGGCCTCGCCGGCGAGGGCCCTGCTGGCGAGCGGACCGACATCCTCCCAGATTTCCGCCCAGATATCCTCGAAGGCATGGCCCAGCGCCGCGGGATGCTTGTCGCCGAGCACGTCTATGTAGGCGTCGTTGTAGAAGAAACGCAGCTCCGGCCCCCAGGCCAGGAACATCGGGAATTTCGACGAGAGCAGAAGGCCGGTCGCCGTCTTCAGCGCCTGCGGCCAGCTTTCCGGCGGGCCGAGCGGAGAGGCGGCCCAGTCGAAGGCGCGCATGCGCTCGCCCATCTCGCCGCGGTCGGCGAGGAAGGAAAGGCTTTCGGGACCGACCGGGCTTCCAGGCACTTCTGACGCCATCGATACTCCACGCCCGCCCCCCGGCCTGCGCGGCGCGTAACTAGCCCTCGCGCGCCGCTTGTGGAAGACCCCCGGCCGGGTCTATTTCGAAAGGCGACGAGGAGACGCGCCGATGTTCACCGACATGAGGAACGGCACCGCCCAGGACTGGGCCCATATCGCCGCCGAGCACGGCAAGCACATCAGGAGCATCGCGGCGCAGCAGATCATGGACGGCCTCGCCCGGCTCGAAGCGATCGAGGTCGGTTTCGCCGCCAACCAGCTCACCCATTCGCTCATGGCGGGAACCCTCGCGCGCCGCTCGGGCGCCAGCGACGAGGAAGTGGTCGCGGCGCTGTGCCACGATCTCGGCAAGCTGTTCTCGATCCCCAATCACGGCCCGATCGCCGCCGAGATGCTCAAGCCCTATGTGCGCGAGGACATTTATCACGCCATTTACTGGCACCAGGAATTCCAGGGCCGCTATTATTTCGAGCATCTCGGCAAGGATCCGGAGGGGCGGGAGCGCTTCAAGGGGGAGAGCTGGTATGCCTTCGCGGAGAAACTGGTCGACGACTGGGACGCCCCCGCCTTCGATCCGGGATTCGACGTCGATCCGCTGGCGAGCTTCGAGCCGGAGGTGAGCCGGGTTTTCTCGAACCCGAGGGCGATGATTTAGC
Source organism: Allosphingosinicella sp. (assembly GCA_036382815.1). Classification (GTDB taxonomy): domain Bacteria; phylum Pseudomonadota; class Alphaproteobacteria; order Sphingomonadales; family Sphingomonadaceae; genus Allosphingosinicella. The sequence continues at coordinate 1,649 of DASVPM010000234.1, read as the reverse complement.
CGCCTCGAAGGAGCCAGCGGGCGCCCCTAAAGACCGTCGGCGGTCCAGGCCGCAGACTGAAGGTGCAAGACTGCTTCGAGGCGGTCTCGGCCCTTTCTCATCCTGCTACGGCTTTCGCTGCTCGACTAAACGCACGAGGGCTCCCCTCATCAGCCTCCGCGTGCCTTCGCGTGGAGCCACATCCTCTGTTTTCCACCTATAGACCGTTGATGCCGAAGCGCCGAGCTCTCGCTGTATCTCGTCGTCGGTTATGCCTGCCTCTTGCGCTGCCAGGATGATGAGCCTCCAATTCCTGCGTTCAGCGGTATCCAAGCCGCGGATGATGTCACAAATGACAGCGATCCGGTTCGATTCCACCTTCCTGAGGCTTTGCGCAAACTTAGCCTGGTTCGAGTCGCTCAGCGTTTCCGCGAGCGCGAGAGAATGCGTCATGATATGCCTTCCGTTTGGACCGAATGACTCCGATTGCAGGACGGAGTTCCCCCACTAGTGCCACGTTGCGGGGGAGGCGATCTGTAGCGCGACGAATCGCTTTATGCAAGTTTTTTCGCATAGAGGAAAGTTTTAGGCGTTGCGCTCTTTCTTTTCCGCCGGTATGTAGGATTAACGACGTGTGGCAGGGGGAGGGGCCGAACTCGTGGGGACGCTAAGGAGCGGAGATGGGCGAGTCATCGGCTATCCAGGCCAAGATCACTTCGGAGCCGACGCGAAAGATCGCGGACGCGTTCCAGTTCTTCAAAAGGCAGCGCTCTGAGCCGATCCTGCCGTTGGAGACCCTGCGGTGCAACGCGGTTTCCGTCATTACCGCTCGGCTCTGCGGCTGGCCGCGGCGCGACGAGATCGTGGGCACTCTCGGGGTGTTTAGGCCGGCGGTAAGGTGTCTCGGCGTGGCGACCGGCTCCCTACCGCTGGACATCTACATCATAGATGCTGCCAAGGTGGCTCCCCCCATCAGCGGTTTCGAACCGAGCGTTCTTCGCACTCTCCTCAATTCGGCAATTGGCGAGCTGGCTTGGGTCCATGCCTCCGACGACCGGCGGGAGTCGTCTGTGCTGGTGCTGGTTGACGGGCACGATTACGCCTTGAAAGGCGAACTGATGCGGCTCCGAGCTGAGCGCCTGCCGACGCTTCCCACCTGGGTGTCCCACCTGGTGGATGAGCCCTCGAGCGGACCTGTCCTTTTCGAAGTGTGGTGGGTTGGCCCGGCCTGCGCGGCCAGAGCGGTCGGGGAAATCAGTCGGCAACCGGGCTTCTCGGTGGCATCCCGCCACGCTCTGACCGCCAGCCCACGTCGATTGGCGGTCGCGCTCGACTTGAACTGGCTCCACCTCGCCCGGGAGCATTTGCGGGAGATTGCTTCAGGAGCCGTCGTGCTTCCCTGGGTCGCCCCTCCCGCCCAAGGCCTCGTGTCGGTCCCGAGCGGGCTTTCTAGGCGGGCGGGACATGGAGGCTGAGGCGCTTCTACAGCTGCTTCGCGACCGGTTCGAATCCATACGGTCGCAACTCGCGAGGGGTGACCCCCCTCGGGCGGGCGACGCGCATCGCACCAGCCCCATGCTCACCGCTGCCCGCACGATCCACAGATATGCCAACCGCCCCTGGACGGTTGAACTTGATCAGCAAGGCCCCCTTTTCCGCTTTAGCACCTC
>DASVPM010000233.1:0-11446 GCA_036382815.1 Allosphingosinicella sp. | reverse complement strand
GAAGGACGGGCGGATCCAGCTCCACCTCGGATCGAACCCAGGGGCATACGATCCCGCCCGTCCGACCGCCGGGGGTGGCCACCCCCGGCGGTCGACCAATCCATAACCAGATCGGCCTACGGGCAATATGCAAGGGGCCTTACGGACTTCGAAGAACCCCTCCACCGCGCTGCGCCGAAGGCGCAGTTCATCCTGAGCGACGCCGCAGGCGGCGTCGAAGGGCGCGGTACCCCTCCCCGCGAAATGATCAGGTTCGGACTGCCCCCGGCAGTCCGAAGCCATGCCGGGGGCATGGCGACCGGATCATCGGGGAGGATTTAAGGACCGGCAAGCCCCTTCCACAACGGGGCTGCGTCCCTAAGTATCTGGAATGAAAGCCGTCGCTTCCCCGATCGCAGTGTCGCTCCTGCTGTCCGCCTGCGCCGGGCCGTCCGCCCGCTTGGGCTCGCCGTCGCCGGCGGCGCTGGCGGTGAGCGCCGCGGTCGCCGAGCAGGTCCGGCGTTGCTACCGGGCGCCCCGCGTGCCGTCGTCCGGCCGCAACATCGTGACCCGGGTCTTCGCCCGTTACACCGCCGACGGCATGCTGGTCGGCGTTCCCCTGCTCGTCTCGCAGCAGGGCCTGACGTCCGAGAGCCTGCCTTATGCGGGCAGGATGGCGGAAGCGGCGAAGCTCGCCGTTCTGCGCTGCAGCCGGGTCCACCTGCCGCAGCAGGCGAACAGGAAGCGCGACAGCGACTTCTTCCTGACCTTCAGCCCGAGGCGACGGGCCTGAGAGGGTAGCGGCCTCCTGAATTCCTCCCCGAGATTTCTCGGGGAGGGGGACCGCGCGAAGCGCGGTGGAGGGGTTCTTCGGACTCGGGAAGGCCCCTCCACCAGGCTTCGCCTGGTCCCCCTCCCCTGCAAATGCAGGGGAGGAATTAAGGCTAAAACCGGAAGCGCAGCGTCGCCCTTGCCGTCGTCGGGGCGCCCGGCGCGATGTTGTTGTCGCTGTGCGCGGTCGCGAAATAGTCGGCGCCGAGCAGGTTCTCGACATTGACCTGCGCCTCGATGCCGTCGGCGAGCTCGTAGAAGACCGCCGCGTCGACCCGCGCATAGCCGGGGAGGGTGACCGCGTTGCTGATCGAGGCGTAGGATCTGGAGGCCGCGACCACGCCCAGGCCGAAGCCGAGCGCCTTGCTGAAATTGTAGCGGTTCCAGACCGAGAATTGATGGCGCGGGACGAGCGGCACTTCCCGGCCCTTCGGCGCGGCGGCGGTGGTCCGGGTGATCTGAGCCTTCTGGAGCGCGTAGCCGGCCGAGACCTGCCATTTGTCGGTGATGTTGCGCTCCAGCCCGATCTCGAGGCCCTTGCTGCGCTGGGCGCCGGTCAGGACGGTGAGGTTCGTCACCGGATCGAGGGCGCGGGTATTGGTCCGGTCGAGGCGGTAGAGGGCGATCGTGGCGAGCAGGCCGGGGATGGGCTCCCATTTGGCGCCGATCTCGTAATTGTCGAACCGCTCGGGCTTCAGGGCTTCGGTGGTGACGTCGAGCGAGCTGAACTGGTCGCCGGAGCTGGGCAGATAGGAGCGGCCGTAGCTGGCATAGACCGACAGCGCGGCAATGGGTTTCAGGATCAGTCCGAGCCGCGGCGAGAGCAGGTTGTCGACCCGGCCGAAGGTCTTGCCGGTATTGCGGTTGAGGACGTCGAGCTCGAAGCGGTCGAAGCGCAGGCCGGCGACGATCTCGACCCGGTCGGAGATTCGAAGCTGCTCCTGGCCGTAGACGGCCAGGATCGAGGCGTCGCCCTGGTTGAAATTGGCCGGGGTGCGGCCGGCATTGTTGTTGACCGGAAGGAAGACGACGTCGGAGGCGATGGTCGGGGAGGCGAGCGGAACGGTGATCGAGCCGAGGCCGGCCGGATTGGCGGCCGAGACGAAGAAGCCGTTGCGGCGGCGGCTGAGATTGTCCTGCCGGCCGGCCTCGAAGCCGAGCAGCAGCGTGTGCGACAGTCCGCCGAGGTCGCCTTCGACGATCAGGTCGGTCTGGCTGAACAGGTTCCGGCGGCGGGTCGTGTCGTTATAGGCGGAGAGGGCGACCGCGGTCCCCGCCGCGTTGACCGCGCCCGGGAAGACGTTCTGGTAGAATTTGTCATAGTCGCCGTAACGGGTCCGGTTGCGCAGGGTGACGGCGTCGGAGAAGCGGTGCTCGACCGCGAGGCTCAGGACATGGGCGTCGACCCTGGCGAAGCTGACGTCGGGATCGCCGAAGAAAATGCGGTCGAAGCCGCGCAGCGGCCGGCCCAGGAAGGACGGCACGCCGCGGTCGGCCGTCCGGCGGTCGTGGAAATATTCGTAGGAAAGATCGATCCTGGTGTCGCCGAAGCTCGCGCCGAGGACCGGATTGATGCCGTAGCGCTCGAGATCGACATGGCGCCGGAAGCTCTCGCCATTCTCGTAGACGGCGTTGAGACGCAGGCCGAGCGCCTCGCCGAGCGGCTGGTCCACGTCTCCCGTAAGCCGCACCCCGCCTTCGCTGTCGCCTTGCAGCGCGAACTCGCGATAGGCGCGGAAGCCCGGCCGCTTGGTCACCCGATTGACGATTCCGCCGCCGCCGCCGCGGCCGAAGATCATCGCATTGGGTCCGCGCAGGATCTCGATCCGCTCGGCATTGTAGAGGTCGCGGAAATATTGGACGTCGTCGCGGACGCCGTTGACGAAGAAATCGGCGGTCGTGTTGTTGCCGCGAAGGGTGATCTGGTCGCGATTGCCCTCGCCGGTGCCCGGGGTCGCGCCCGGGACGTACATCAGGACGTCGGCGATCGAGCGAAGCGCCTGGTCCTCGATCTGCGCCTCCGAGACGACCGAGATGGACTGGGGCACGTCCTTGACGTCGGTGCAGGTCTTCGTCGCGGTACAGGTCTCCTGGGCGCCGTATTCGGGCCGCTGGCCGGTCACGACGATCGTAGACTCCGAGTCCGCCGCCGCGGCGTCGAGCGCGTCGGCTTCTTCGGCAGCCAGAGCGGGCGCGGAGAGCGCCGCGGTGAGAGCGAGGAAGGAAATCGAACGAAGATGCATCGAGGCCCCTTGCGGCGCGCATCATTGCATCGCCGGAGCCGGGCCTATCGCTGTTGAGAATGTTTCGCAATAGCATTTTCCCCGCCCTATCCTCCCCGCGATTTCGCGGGGAGGGGGACCGCGCGAAGCGCGGTGGAGGGGTTCTTCTCAAGTCAGAAAGGCCCCTCCACCATGCTTCGCATGGTCCCCCTCCCCTGCAATGCAGGGGAGGATTTCTGTCAGCGCCGCGGCGACAGGATCAGCGGCATCCCGCCGGCCGGCCGGAGCGTCACCATGCCGTGGACCTTCACCTCGCGTCCGGGGACCGGATCGAACCGCCACCCGGCGAGCCAGTGGGCAAGGATCGTCAGCGCCTCCGCGGTCGCGAAGCGCGCGCCGACGCACAGGCGGGGTCCGGCTCCGAACGGTATATATTGGAAGCGGTGGCGGCCCTCCCGGTTTTCGGGCGTGAAGCGCTCCGCGTCGAATTCGTCGGGGCGGTCCCACAGGGCTTGGTGGCGATGCAGGATCCAGGGCCAGATCGAAACGATGTCGCCGGGCATCACCGCCTCGTCGCCGAGCCGGTCGGCCTCGACCGCCTCCCGGTCGAAGCGCGGGGCCGGCGGATAGAGGCGCAGCGATTCGTCGAGCACCCTCCGGAGCAGCGGTACCCGGTCGGGCAGGTCCGGCCCTTCCCCGAGGGCGACGGCTCCGGCGCACTCGGCCGCGACCCGGTCCTGGAGGCCGGGCTGCTGCGACAGCAAATAGAGCGTCCAGGTCAGCGCATTGGCCGTCGTCTCATGACCCGCGAGGTAGAAGGTCATCGCATTGTCGGCGGCGAGCCCCGCGGCCTGGCGGGGCTCGAACCGGTCGCCCAGGCCGCGGATGAGCCGGCCCAGGAAATCGTCCGGCCCGCCGTCGGGAAGCCGCTCGCGGACCACCGCCTCGAGGGTGCCGCGCAGATATTTCTGGCCCCGCTGCGCCTTCCAGCCCTGCCGGGTCCACGGGATCCGCGGCAGGCCGAGCATGGCCTGGAGCCGGGCTTCGCTGACCCCCTCGAGCGCCGCGGCGATATGCGCCATCGCCGATTCGCGGGTCAGGCGGGGATCGCCGCTGAACAGGGTGTTGGAGATGATCCGCATCGTCGCACGGGTCGCCTCGAGCGCCATGTCGCGGATGCCCGGGCTCCAGCGCCCGACCGCCTCGCGGCCGACCAGCCCGAATTGCGGCATCAGCGAATCGACCGCCGCCGGCGCGAAATTGGCGGCGACGATCTTCCTCTGGTCTCGCCACAGCCCGCCGTCGGAGGTGAGCAGGCCCTGGCCGATGGCGGGCGCGAGGAGCCGCTTGACGACGGCGGGCTTCACGTAATTGGCCGCGTTGTCGAGCAGGACATGCTGGATCATGTCCGGGTCGAGCGGGATATGGACGTTGAAGCCGAGGATCCGGCGCTTCATGTAGGGCAGGCGGAAGGCGAGCTCCGACCAGCCGTAGACCGCGGTCCGCGCGCGCTCGCCGACGAAGCCCCGCCAGACCGGGACCGGACCGGCGCCGCGCGGCGGATAAGGCGGGACGAAGGGGGCGTTCATCGGCTCTTCCTACCGCAGGCGGCGATCCGCGTCACAGTGCGATTCGAGGCGATCCATGGCGATTCGTGGCGATTCCGGGCGAAACCGTCACTATCCTCCACTTCTCTCGACGGGGCGAGCCAAGTCATTCCGCCGCAAGCAATCCTTCCGCGCCGCCGAGGTCGACGCTGACCAGGCGGCTGACCCCCTTCTCGATCATCGTCACCCCGAACAGGCGGTGCATCCGGCTCATCGTCACCGCATTGTGGGTGACGATCAGGTAACGGGTCTGCGTTTCGTTCACCATCCGGTCGAGAAGGTCGCAGAAACGCTCGATATTGGCGTCGTCGAGGGGCGCGTCGACCTCGTCGAGAACGCAGATCGGCGCCGGGTTGGTGAGGAACAGCGCGAAGATCAGGGCGATGGCGGTCAGCGCCTGCTCGCCGCCGGACAGCAGGGTCAGCGTGGAGAGGCGCTTCCCCGGAGGCTGGGCCATGATCTCGAGACCGGCCTCGAGCGGATCGTCCGATTCGACGAGCTCGAGATGCGCCTGTCCGCCCTCGAACAGGGTGGCGAACAGGCTGCGGAAGTGGCGGTCGACCGTCTCGAAGGCGGTCAGAAGCCGGGCCCGGCCCTCGCGGTTGAGGCTCCCGATCGACCCGCGAAGCCGGTTGATCGCGAGCCCCAGCTCCTCGCGCTCCGCCTGCGAGGCGGTCCGGCTTTCGTCGAGCTCGGCCAGCTCGCGCTCGGCGATGAGGTTGACCGGACCGATCCGCTCGCGTTCCGCCGACATCCGCTCGTGGCGAGCGGATTCCTCGGCGGCGGGCAGAATCGAGACATCGTCGAAGCCGAGCTTCTCCGGCAGCAGCGGCGGCGGGCATTCGAAGCGCTCGCCCGAGATCCGGCCCATCTCGATCCGCCGGCCTTCCTGATTCTCGTGACGGGCGGCGGCGCCGGCGCGGGCCTCGCGCGCCGTAGCGAGGGCCTCTGCCACTTCGGCGAGCCGGGCCTCGGTCTCGCGCAGGGCCGCTTCCCCCTGCCGCTCCGATTCCGCCGCGGCTCGCGCCGCCTCGCCGGCTTCGACGGCTTCGGTCTCCAAAGCTTCGATCCTGAGCCCGATTTCTGCGGGGGCGTCGGCGAGCCGTTCGGCTTCCGCCTCCGCTTCCGAAATCCGCCGCCCCATATCGGCCTGGCGCTTGCCGGCGTCGGCGGCGCGCACCCGCCAGTCGGCGGCTTCCTTGACGGCGGCCTCCGACCGCTGTTTGTCGGCGCTGACCGCGCGGGCGTGGGTCGCGGCTTCGGCGCGCACCTCGGCCAAAGCGTGCTGCGCGGCCTCGGCGGCGCGGCGAAGCCCTGCCACCCGGGCCTCGGTGGCGGCGGCGTCGGGCAGCTCGGCAACGACCTTGCGGGCGTCCGATTCGCCCCGCCGCGCCTCGGCCAGGTCCTGGGCCGCCTGCTCGAGACGCTCGGCAAGGCCGGTGCGGCGAAGGTCGAGCCGCTCGATCTCCACGCGCGCGGTATCTTCGGCGCGGCCGGAGTCGCGGATTTCCGCCGACGCCTCCACCTCGCTTCGGCGTGCGGCGTCGGCGGCGCTCCGAGCCGCCTCCATGTCGGCCAGCGCGGCGGCGATTCGCGACCGCGCCGAGTCGACCGCGGCGGCGGCGGCGGGCAGCGCCCGCTCGATCTCGGCCAGGCGGTTGACGCGGATCAGCCGTTCGGCGGCGGCGGCGCCGAGACCGGTGGCAACGAACCCGTCCCAGCGGCGCAGCCGGCCGTCGCGGGTGACGAGGCGCTGGCCGACGGCCAGGGCGATTCCGTCGTCCCGCTCGACGACTCCCACCTGCCCGAGCCTGCGGCCCAGGGCGGGCGGAGCCTGGACGTGGGCGGCGAGCGGCTCGCAATCGGCGGGGAGCCGCGGATCGCCGGCAAGGGCTTCCGCTCCCCACCATCGCCGCGGCGCATCGCCTTCGAGCGCCGCTTCGAGATCGTCGCCGAGCGCCGCGGCGAGGGCGCGCTCGAAGCCGGGATCGGCCTTGACGTGGTTGATCGCGCGGTCGCCGCTCGAACCTTCGACCGCCTTGATCAGCGCCTTGGCTTCCGATTCCAGGGCGGCGAGCGCGGCCCGGGCGGTCGAGCCCTGGCTTTCGGCCGAATCGCGCGCGGCGGCCGCCTGCTGGCGGCGGGACTCGGCCGCGGCGATCGCCTGGGCCGCCGCTTCGAGCCGGGCTTCCGCCGCTTCCCGGCGCCGGCGCGCCGCGCGAAGCCCCTCGACCAGGGGCGCCTCTTCGCCGAGGCCGGACATCTGCTCTTCCAGCCGGCGGCTTTCCGCTTCGGCGCGGACCCGCTTCGCCTCGGCGGCTTCGAGCGCCGACCGGGCGACCCGGGCCTCCGCCTGCTCCGCCGCCTGCACGGCGCGGGCCTTGCCGAGCTCGGCTTCGGCTTCCCGGGCGGCGTCCTCGAGGGCCACGGTGCGAACGTCGATCGTCCCGCGCGCGGCTTCGGCGGCGGCGAGCCGTGCGGCGATGTCGCGGTCTTCCTGCTCGAGGCGAGCCAATGCCGCCCGCGCATCCTCGCCGAGCGCCGCCTCGCGCGCCCGGTCGCCGAGAAGGGCGGTCCGCCTTTCCGACAGCTCGCTGAGGCGGCGCGCGATTCCGTCGCGCTCGGCCCGAAGCGTGGCAAGCTGGTGGCCCAGCGACGTCGAGCGGTCGCGCGCCGCGATCGCGGCGGAGCGCCGGTCGGCAAGGGTCTTCGCGGCCTCGGTCTGCCAGGCCGCCGCGGCGCGCTGGGCTTCCGAGGCTTTCTCCACCGCAAGGCCGGCCGCCTCCGCGTCGCGCCGGGCCGAGTCGGCGGCGGCGGCGGCCTCGCGCCAGCGGGCGAAGATCATCCGGCCCTCGGCGATCCGGATCTGGTCGGAAAGCTTGCGGTAGCGCTCGGCGGCCTTGGCCTGCCGGCGAAGCGCCGAGGCGCGCATCTCCATGTCGGCCAGGACTTCGTCGAGACGGACGAGATTGGCCTCGGCGGCGCGCAATTTCTGCTCGGCGTCCTTGCGGCGCACGTGGAGCCCGGAAATCCCCGCCGCCTCCTCGAGCATCAGCCGCCGCTCGGTCGGCTTGGCCGCGATGACCGCGCTGATCTTGCCCTGGCTGACGAGCGCGGGGGAATGGGCGCCGGTCGCCGCGTCGGCGAAGAGCAGGGCGACGTCCTTGGCGCGGACGTCGCGGCCGTTGACCCGGTAGGCGGAGCCGGCGCCGCGCTCGATCCGCCGGGCGACCTCGACGTCCCCGACCGGCGCCAGGGAAACGTCCCCCGGCATGTCCTCGGCCTCGCGCTCGACCAGCAGCGACACCTCGGCGAAGTCGCGGGCGGGGCGGGAGGCGGTGCCGGCGAAGATGACGTCGTCCATCCCCGCGCCGCGCATCGACTTGGGGGAGCTCTCGCCCATCACCCAGCGGATCGCTTCGAGCACGTTGGATTTGCCGCAGCCGTTGGGCCCGACGACTCCGGTGAGGCCGGGCTCGATCCGGAGCTCGGCCGGCTCGACAAAGCTTTTGAAGCCGGAAAGCTTCAGCCGCTTTATCTGCATGGCCGGCCCCCCGCACTCATCCTAGCCAACCCCCTCGCGAAGGATCGGCTCGAGAGTGGCCCAGGTCTGCGTTCCGATATTGGCGCCGTTGAAGAAGAAGGTAGGAGTCCCGGAAACGCCCTGAGCCTGGGCGGCCTCGGCCATCTTGCCGAGCCGCCCGAGCGCGGCCTGGTCAGAGAGGCATCGCTTCGCCTGAGCGGGCGCGATTCCCTGCTGGGCGGCGATCTGCACGATCCCCGCGAGCTCGGCGACCCGGCCGAGCCGCTGGTTCTCGGGAAGCGCGTTCATCTGAGCCTTCTGCGCGGCGGTGAAGGTGCTGACCCGCCCCATCCACTGGCCCTGTGTGGCGTAGAGCCGGTCGGCGACGGGAAAGAAGCGGCCGGCGCCGCCGCAACGGGCGACCAGGGTCGCGGCGATGTCCAGGCCGTTGAGGATGAAGTGACGATATTCGTAGCTGACCTTGCCGCTTCGCACATAGGTGCCGACGAGCGGCGCCATCCCCGCCCTGGCGAAATTGGCGCAGTGGCCGCAGGTCAGGGAGCCGTATTCGACCAGCTTCACCCTGGCGCCCGGATTGCCCATCCGGAATCCGCCTTCGGGCGTCGCGACGACGGTGCGCGCCCAGTCGACCCGGACCGGGGCCGTCCTCCCCGCCGGCGCGGCCGCCGCGGCGGGCACGGCCGCGGCGGCCGCGGCCAGCAGGAGGACGGCCGCCTTCGTCACCCGATCGCCTCGCGCAGCGCCGGCTGGAGACCGGTCCAGGTGGACGGCCCCTCATATTGCTTGCCGTTGATGAAGAAGGTCGGGGTGCTGTTCACGCCCGCTTCGCCGCCCTTGCGCTGGATGTCGGAAATCTTCTCGAGCCCGGCCGGGTCGGTCAGGCAGGAATCGATCTGCGCCGACGGCATTCCGCGCTGGCGGAAGAATTCGTCGAGCCCGGCGGCGCGGGCGACGATCGCCGCCGATTCGCGCGGCGGCAGGGTGCCGAGCTTCTGGAGCTGGTCCTGCGGCATCGCCTGGATCTTGCCGATCCAGTCCCGCTGGTCCTTGTAGAGCTGCTCGACGGCGGGGAAGAAGGCGGTCTCGCTCTGGCAATTGGCGAGGAGCGAGACGCCCGGATCGGTCGGGAAAAGAAGGAAAGTACGGAATTCCCAGCTGTCCTGGCCGCTCTTCACATAGGTGTCGCGAAGCGCGGGGCCGCCCTGCTCCTCGAACTCGGCGCAATGCGGGCAGCTCAGCGAGCCATATTCGACCAGCTTCACCGGCGCTTCGGGATTGCCCATACGGAAACCGCCGTCGGGCGTCTTCACGACCGTCTGCGTCCAGTCGCCATTGTTCGGCGCCGGGATCTGCTTGAGGGCGCTGTTGTCGGCGGGGGCCGCCTGATTGCCGCTGCCGCCACCGCCGCAGCCGGCGAGGAAAAGAGCCAGGGCGGCCGCACCGGCCGTGAGCATCGACTTCATCTTTTCGTTTCTCCACCAATTCTGCCCAGCACCGGGATGGCGACCGCCGCCCCGAGCGCGGCTTCGTTCGCCGCGACGCCGCGGGCCAGCGATTCCAATATGGCGCGAAGCTCCGGATCCGCCACCTCGCGCAGCGAATCGCCGAGCTCGACCGGGATCGGGCGCAAGGACGGCGGCGCGGCGCGCGTCCTGGCCCGTGCAATCTGAACCAATCCTTGCCTGAAGGCGACCCGGGCCACCGCCTGATAGCCGAAGAAGCGGTTGACCCGCTCGACGATGACGGGCGCGACATGCTGCATCATCGGCGCATGAGCGCCTTCGACAATCAGGTTCAGCACCCCGTCGGAGCGGTTTCCGGCCGGGAAGCGGATCGATTCGGGCGAAGAGACGGCGGCGTAGCGATCGCCGACGATCTCGCGCCAGCGGCTGACGATCGAAGACTGGACGAAGCCGAAGCGGCGGAAGGCGGCCCGGCCGACATCCGGGACGAGGTCGGACACCGCCCGGGCACGGTTCGCCCGCGGTGCCTCCGCCTGCTTTTTCGACGTCCCACCCGATTTCGCCATGCTTCGGATCATGGCATAGGCACGGCATGTCCGTCGATGCTTCCGATGCCCTGTTGCGGTGGTTTGCTGTGGATAAGCGGCGGCTGCCCTGGCGGCCGGAAGCCGCTGGGCGCCCGGATCCCTATCGGGTGTGGCTGTCCGAGATCATGCTCCAGCAGACGACCTGCGCCCATGCGTCGCCCTATTTCGAGCTTTTTACCCGCCGCTGGCCCGATGTGTCTGCACTGGCGGCTGCCCGCGACGAGGAGATCATGGCCGCCTGGGCGGGGCTCGGCTACTACGCCCGGGCTCGCAACCTCGTCGCCTGCGCCCGCAAGGTGACGGTCGAGCTCGGCGGCATCTTCCCCGACAGCGAGGACGGGCTTCGCACGCTTCCCGGCATCGGCCGCTACACCGCCGCGGCCATTGCCGCGATCGCCTTCGGCCGGCGGGCCGTGGTGGTCGATTCCAACGTCGAGCGGGTGGTGGCCCGGCTGTTCGCGGTCGAAACCGCGCTTCCGGCGGCCCGCGAGGAGATTTATCGGCTGGCCGACTCGATCACTCCGTCCGCGGGCGCAGGCGACTTCGCCCAGGCGATGATGGACCTCGGCGCGACGATCTGCACTCCCCGCTCGCCCGATTGCGGCCGCTGTCCGCTCGCCTTTGACTGCGCCGCCCGCGCCTTCGGCGATCCGCAAGCCTATCCCCGCAAGGCCGCGAAGCGGCCGAGGCCGAGGCGTGAAGGGATCGCCTATTGGCTCGAGCATGACGATCACGTCCTCCTCGTCCGCCGTCCCGCCAGGGGCCTGCTCGGCGGAATGATGGCGCTTCCCACCGACGGCGAGGGCGCTCCGGCGGAGGCCGAATGGCGCGAGGCCGGCAGAGTCGACCATGTCTTCACCCATTTCGAGCTCAGCATGAAATTGCTCTGCGCGGACGCAGCCGAGAGGCCGAGCGGCACCTGGTGGCCGATCGAGCGGATCGGCGAGGCCGGCCTTCCCACATTGTTCGCCAAACTCGCCTCCCGCGGAGCCGAATGGCGCAACACGTCCCTCTCCCTGCAGGGGAGAGGGACAGGCGCGAAGCGCCAGGGTGAGGGCGCGCCGACCTACGACAGACAAGCCCTCACCCTCCCACCGCCTCCGGCGGCGGGCCCCTCCCTCTCCCCTGCAGGGAGAGGGGTTAGATGAGGCCCGGCTTCACCGGCGCCGGGATCGACCGCGCCGACCATCTGCGGCTCGACGAGGCGCGGCTG
>DASVPM010000232.1:0-14130 GCA_036382815.1 Allosphingosinicella sp. | reverse complement strand
GCAGGTGATCGCCTATGACAGCGTCGCCGCGCTGGAGGCCGCGCCCGATTCCGCGGTGCGCGGGAAGATCGTCTTCGTCAGCCACGCGATGATGCCGGCCCAGGACGGTTCGGGCTACGGCTATTACGGGGCGGTGCGCCGCTCGGCGCCATCGATCGCGGCGCGAAAGGGCGCCGCCGGGATCGTGATCCGCTCGCTCGGAACCGACTATCACCGCAATCCGCATACCGGAACGCAGAGGGTCGACGAGGGCGTGACTCCGATTCCGGCCGCCGCTTTGTCCATCCCGGACGCCGAGCAGCTCCAGCGGATATTGAAGCGCGGCAAACCGGTGACGATGCGCCTCACTCTGACTCCGCGCCTGATCGGCGAACAGGCTTCGGGCAACGTCGTCGCCGAAGTCCCGGGCAGCGATCCGAAGGCGGGAATCGTCCTGATCGGAGGCCATCTCGACAGCTGGGACCTGGGCACCGGCGCGATCGACGACGCCTCCGGCGTGGCCATCACCGCGGCCGCGGCCAAGCGGGTCATGGAGGCCGGGCGGCCGCGAAGGACCATCCGGGTGATCTGGTTCGGCGACGAGGAGACGGGAGGCACGGGCAGCAGGGCCTATTTCGAGGCGCACCGGAACGAGAAAGTGGTGTTCGTCGCCGAATCCGACTTCGGCGCCGACCGGGTCTGGCGGATCGACACCAATTTCGCGCCCGCCAACAAGGCGCTCGCCGACCGCATCGCCGCCGCGCTGTCTCCGCTCGGGATCCCCCACAAGGAAGGCGAAGTGGAGGCCGGCGCCGACCTCGGCGCGTGGGTGAAAGCGGGCTCGCCGGGCGCCGACCTGCAGCAGGACGGGACCCGCTATTTCGATTATCACCACACGCCCGACGATACTCTCGACAAGGTCGATCCCGCACAGCTCCGGCAGAATGTCGCGGCCTGGACGGCGATGCTCGCCTTGGTGGCCAACGCCCCGGAGGAAATCGTCAGGCTGCCGGCAGCGGTGCAATAGCCCGAAACCTGCAGGCGGGACGGGCCGGGCCGCCCTCCTGACTGCAGCTCGCTGCCTGTCGAAATCCCGAAGAAGGTCCAGGTCTGCCGAAGCGTCAAGCCACCGGCGCCGGCTCTCGGCGACCGGGGCCGGCGGCCAGGCGCTGCAGGCCAGTCCCGGCCGGTCGATGAAGTCCTCGTCGCTGTCTCGTCGGCGACAGAGCCCGGAAAAAAGCCGCTGAACGCCGCGGCGTCTGGAAAATTGGTCGGGGAGACAGGATTCGAACCTGCGACCCTCTGCTCCCAAAGCAGATGCGCTACCAGGCTGCGCCACTCCCCGAGGTATCGGGTGAAGTGGTACTTTCACCCGGGGCAGGAAGGAAGAGGAAAGGCTCCACTTTCTTCCCGCGATCAAAGTCCCACTCTGACCGAATATCTGGTGGGCCCGGCAGGATTCGAACCCGCAACCTAGCCGTTATGAGCGGCCGGCTCTACCATTGAGCTACAGGCCCGTAACTCCAGGCTGCCGGATAGGCAGCCCCTGCGGCGATGGCAAGACGCGCTCAGGCCGCCTTGGCCGCGGCGACCGTTTCCTCGATCGAGGCGGGAGTGATCCCCCGGCGCTCGAAGAAGTCGAACATTCCGTCCCACCAGGCGTGGAAGGTGCGCAAGTCCTCGGCGGTGCGGACGAAGGGCGTGTGGCCGGGCTCGACCGAGGGAGAATGAAACGAAAGGCTGAACCATTGCAGGCCGTCGTCGATCAGCGCCCGCGCGGCATCCAGCGCTTCGTTCAGCGGCACCCCCTCCGGAGTGAGCGGCACCCGGTTGAGGAGGCCGGTACGAAAGAGGATCCCGCGGCCGCGCGGGATCCGGCCCGCCGCCCGGTACACGCCCCGCCCCCAGGTCCTCAGGCGGCCGACATAAGCGGCGCTGAGCGGAAGCTCGACGAGGCCGACGCCGACGCGGAAGGGCAGCGGCTGCACCCGCGAGAAATCCGGGCCGCCCTCGTCGACATATTCGTGCAACGCGCGGACCGAGACGTCGGCCTCGTACCCCGCCTGGGCAAGCAGCCGGGCGGTATTGGGTCCAACGCCGTAGCGTCCGGCGCGATAGACGATGGGGCGGCGGCCGAAGGCGGATTCGATGGTCTCGGTCAGATTCTCGATTTTGGCCTGCTCCAGCGCAACCGGAAGATTACCCACGAAACTATTGAAAGTATTCACTTCTTCGTCATGCGGCGGATTTACCCAGGGATGCAGTTGAGTGCCTACGGAGATTTCATCCCGCTCCAGCCAGGAGCGAAGCAGGGTCACGGAGGCGCCGTCGACAGCGATCGGATGGTCGACCAGATGGACGCATTTGACGCCGCGCCGGCGGAAGCGCTCCTGAAGGTCGGGCATGGCCGCCATGTGGGTGGTGGAGCGATTGTCGCGGCTTCGAGGCTTGGCCCAGTCGAATTCCTCCTCGGTGTCGCAAAAGACGGTGAAGCGGCGGCCGAAACTGTCGGGAAGCCTGATGTAGCTGCCCTGCGCCGGCGGTCGATCGAGTGAGCCTTGTTCCGCCACCTTTCCCTAACCGTTGCGGCCGGACGAGCGTTCCGCCGGCTCGAGCGGCGGCAGATAAAGGAAGAAGCGGCCGGGGCCGATCTCCAGGGCGCCGCCGACCGCTTCGGCGAGATTGCGGACCAGCCGCAGAGCGAAGCCGAGGCCGAGGGCGGGCGCCCCGGGCCAGTCCCCGTCCGGACTGTAGCCGGGGTCGAGCAGCGCGCTTTCATCCAGCCCCTCGATCGCCTTGGGGCGGTCGATCGACAGGCAGAGCATCTTGCGGGCCGCCGCCTCGCCCATCGCCATGGTCGCGGTGATGGTCTCCCCTTCACGCGCGAGGCCGATCGTGGCGGCGAGCATGCGGGCGAACATCCGCTCCGCCGCGTCCAGCTCCACCTTGGCGTCGGGCAAGTCGCGCTCGATCTCGATGACGATCCGGCTGCCGCGCTGGGCGGCGACCCGCTCGTAGGCGTCGTGGAGCCGGCAGAGCAAGGCGACGGCGTCGACCGAGCTTTCGGTGAGCTGGAGCCGCTGCGTCTCGATCCGGGCCGCCGTGTCGAGATCGTCGACGGCCGAGAGCAGCCGCCGCGCCTGGTCCATGATGTCGGAAGCGCGCGCCCGATAGGTCAAGGCGGCCGGCCCCATATACTGGCCGTCGATCATCTCGGCGAAGCCGATGATCGCGTTCAAGGGCGTTCGAAGCTCGTGGATCAGCTGGCGCAGCGAATCGGCGGGGAGATCGGTTCCGAACAGGCCGGTCGGAGCTTCCACGGGCGCCGGGCCGTGCGCGACCTCGTCGAGCCGCGGCCGCCGCGCGCTTCCGCGATAGCCGAGGAAATTGCCCTGCGCCGCATCGAAGAAGGGGACTCCGGAGATTCGCCAGTCGCCCGAAGCCGCGCCGGCTCCGGGGACGCTGAAGCGTGCGTCGCGGAACGGTGCCCGTTTCTCGAAGGCGCCGGCGGCCTGACCGTCCACTCCATATTGGCCCCGCTCGGCGATGGACGCGATGCTCTGGCCGACCAGCGGTCCGCGCGGCGCGCCCTCGACCCAAAGGATCACCCCGTCGGGACCGGTCTCCCATTGAAATTCCTCGACCGGCGCGGGCTCCGCCTTGACGGCGGCGCCGGCCGCGTCGCGGCGGCGCCGGAAATTCTCGATGCGGGCGACGAGATCGCGGATCTGAGCCTCGCTGCGCTCGGCCGCCGGGCTCAGGCTTTCTCCCGCCGGCGGGGCGACTTCGCCGCCCAGGGCGAAGTCGCCGGCGCCGAAGCCGGCCAAGGCGTGGCTCACGTCCGGCGGCAAATCCCGCCGGTGGCGGAGCAGGCCGCGGCCCACCGGGCCCAATTGTGGAAGGAGATCGAGCCATTCCTCGGCGCTCAGCCAAGCTCCGGCGAGCAACGGCGAGGCGACCGCCGGCAGATCCTCGGCGAAGAAAGCGAGAGCCGCCCGGCTCACCCGACGGCCCGCGAGGCTGCGGGCCGCCTCGCGCCGGGCGTCCGGCGGGACCCGGCCCCGGTTGGACCTCAGCCAGGCGAGAGCCTCTTCGTGGCTATCGCCCTGCGATCGGCCCTGGGCGATCAGATCGACGAGCTGGCGCCATTTGGCGGCGAGAGCGGTCGGCCGCGCCTCGCTCTGCCTCAGCACCGTCGCGATCATGTCGTCGAAACGCAAGCGGCCAGCCCTTCGTGAACGGGAACCGATTGCCGGCCCCCGCCAATCGTTAACGCGGGCCCCGGGCAAGCGGAAGAGGGGCTTTTGCCGCCCGTCGCAATATGGGACGCGAGTTCTGCCTCCCCGTCGGCGACGGGGAGGCAAGTAGCCTGAATCAGGCGGCGCCGCGGGCCAGCCAGGCGAGCCAGAAAGCGCCCAGATTCTGGCGCGGCCCGGTCAGCGATCTGAAGATCGCCTCGGCACCGGTCCGGTCGCCCGAGGCGAGCAGCGCCATGGCCAGGCGGGTGTTGACGAGATTGGCGTCGACGCCGCCCTTGCTCAAGGCGGCGCGATAGAGGGCGATCGCCTTGGCGTGCTCGCCATAGCCGTAAAAGGCGTCGCCGATCTTGAGCGCGCTGACGCCGGTGGCCGCCGCCATCGCCTTCGACTCCTCACCGCCGAGCGAAGCGCGGTCACCGGCCATCCGGGCGCTGGTGAGCCGGACCAGCTCGGCGAACGCCGCCTTCTTCGGGTCGATCATCTTCTTCGCGGCGCCGTCGTCGAGGACCGCCTTGGCTTCGGCGTAATTGCCCGCTTTGTAGAGCCCGTCGACGAGATCGTACCAGTCGCGCTCGCCGGCCAGCGATCCGCTCGCGCGCATGAAGCGCAGCACGTCGAGATCGGCCGCCGCGTCGAGATTGTTCGTGTCGCGGAAGATCAACACCGAATCGCGCCAGTTCTCCTTCGTCGGATAGGCGGTGACGAGGTCGCGGCTGAGCTTCTGCGCGGCCTCGCGGAGCGCCGGGTTCGAGCGCCCGTCGAAGGCGAGCTTCAGCGCATATTTGTACCAGCTCTGGTCGACCGTCTGGCCAGCCCCGCGCTTCAGGTCGATCGCCCGGGAGATGAGCTGCACCGCCTCGGCGGGCTTCTTGAGATCGTTCTTCACCTGGGCGAGGCTGATCAGGGTCTCGGGGTCGTTGGGACTGAGCTCGACGACCTTCGCGTAGGCCGTCTCGGCCTTGGCCTTGTTGCCCGCATTGTTGGCGAGGATCGCCTGGTTCCGGTAGATGGTGGGCAGGTCGGTCGAGTTGACCTGGCCGCTGGCGATCAGGTCGTCGAGGCCCTGGGCCTGCATCGCCACGTTGTTGATGCCGAGGCCGATTTCGAGCCGGAAGCGGCCGATCGCGTAGCGGCCTCCCGGGCTGGTGGCGGCGGCGACGGCGGTGGGCATGGCGGCCTGGGCGGCGGCCCAGTCCTTGGCGGTGATCGCGGTCTGCACCGGAGCCATCGCGGCGCGCTCTTCCTTCGTCAGGGAGATGCTCGAGGCGGGCGCGGCGGCTTCGCCTTTCTTCTTCTTCTGCGCGTCGGCCGGGGCCGTCGCGACAACGGAGGCGCAGCCGAAGACGAGGGCGACACCGAGCGCGATCCTGGATACCGATTTCATGGGCATGCCTCCTGTTGGCCGTTCCACCGAGCTGAACGGTCCGGGTTCGAAAGGGGTATGGGGCGGCCTCTACCGCCAAATGACGCTCGTTTCTAGCGCTGCGCGCTGAATGGGCGTTGAACCGGCATTGGCTGAGAATTGTTGGATTACAGCAGTTTGGCCGCCTCCGTCATCCCGGCAAAAGCCGGGACCTCAGGACGAATAGGCTCGGCGGGTCTCCCCGAGGTCCCGGCTTTCGCCGGGATGACGGGGGTGGCACGGGCGCCGATCCTTCCTATGTAAGGCTCGCCTCGCGCGCGTACGCGTACGCACGTGCGCGTGGGGTGGCGTCCGGCGGACCCTTGCGCTAGGCAGGCCTTCGACCCTTTTCCCGCGCTCCGGCGCTTCAGTACAGACATCAGGAAACCTCCCTTGGCCAGCGCCCCGCCGACCATCGACAGCCACGATATTTCGCCCGTCCAGATCGTCGAGGAGATGAAGACCTCCTACCTCGACTACGCCATGTCGGTGATCGTCGCCCGCGCCCTCCCGGACGTTCGCGACGGCCTGAAGCCGGTACACCGCCGGATCCTCTTCGCCTGCCAGGAGGGCGGCTTCGTCCCGGGCCGGCCGTACCGCAAGTCGGCCAAGATCGTCGGCGACGTGATGGGCAATTACCATCCGCATGGCGACAGCGCGATCTATGACGCCCTCGCCCGCCTCGCGCAGGACTGGTCGATGCGGGTGATGCTGATCGACGGCCAGGGCAATTTCGGCTCGATGGACCCCGATCCGCCCGCATCGATGCGCTACACCGAGGCGCGGCTCGCCAAGGTCGCCATGACCCTGCTCGAGGATCTCGACAAGGACACGGTCGACTTCACCCCCAATTACGACGGCTCGAGGATGGAGCCGCAGGTCCTGCCGGCGCGCTTCCCCAACCTGCTGGTCAACGGCGCCGGCGGCATTGCGGTGGGCATGGCCACGAACATCCCGCCGCACAATCTGGGCGAGGTCATCGCCGCCTGCAAAGCCTATATGGACGATCCCGGGATCACCATCGAGCAGTTGATGGAGCATATCCCCGGGCCGGATTTCCCTACCGCTCCCCTCATCCTCGGCCAGGCGGGCGCCCGAAGCGCCTATCATACCGGGCGAGGCTCGATCATCATGCGCGCCCGCCACGAGGTCGAGGAAGGGCGCGGCGACCGGCGGTCGATCGTCCTCACGTCGATCCCCTATCAGGTCGGCAAGAACACTCTGGTCGAGCGGATCGCGGACGCGGCCAAGGACAAGCGTATCGAGGGCGTCTCCGACATCCGCGACGAATCCAACCGCGAGGGGGTGCGGGTCGTCATCGACCTGAAGCGCGACGCTACGCCGGACGTCGTCCTCAACCAGCTCTGGCGCCACACTCCCGCCCAGTCGAGCTTCCCCGCCAACATGCTCGCGATCCGCGGCGGGCGGCCCGAGACTCTCAACCTTCGCGATATCATCGAAAGCTTCGTCCGCTTCCGCGAGGAAGTGATCACCCGCCGCGCCAAGTTCGAGCTCGCCAAGGCCCGCGACCGGGCCCACATCCTGCTCGGCCTCGTCATCGCCGTCACCAACCTCGACGAGGTGGTCCGGATCATCCGCGGCTCGGCCTCTCCCGCCGAGGCGCGGGCGGCGCTGCTCGCCCGCGACTGGCCGATCGCCGAGATCGCGCAATATATCGCCCTCGTCGAAGCGGTGGAGCATGAGATAGAGGGCGACACCTATCGCCTCTCCGACACTCAGGTCCGGGCGATCCTCGAGCTTCGGCTGCACCGGCTGACGGGCCTTGGCCGCGACGAGATCGCCGGCGAGCTCAAGGCGCTGGCCGTCTCGATCGGCGAACTGCTCGACATCCTCGGCGACCGGGTCAAGCTCTACGCGGTGATGCGCGCCGAGTTCGACGAGATCGCCGATCAGTTCGCCAAGCCGCGGACCACCGAGATCGCGCCCGCCTGGGACGGGATCGAGGACGAGGACCTTATCGAGCGCGAGGACATGGTCGTGACCGTGACCCTGGGCGGCTACATCAAGCGCACCCCACTCGCCACTTTCCGCGCCCAGCGCCGCGGCGGCAAGGGCCGGGCCGGAATGGCGACCAAGGACGAGGATGCGGTCACCAACCTGTTCGTCACGTCGACCCATACGCCGGTCCTGTTCTTCTCGACCGCGGGCAAGGTCTACCGGCTCAAGGTCTGGCGGCTTCCCGAAGGACAGCCTCAGGCGCGCGGCCGGCCGATGGTCAACCTGCTTCCGCTAAGCGAGGGCGAGACCATCTCGACCGTTCTGCCGCTGCCCGAGGACGAGGCGGAATGGAAGGACCTCCACATCATGTTCGCCACGGCCAAGGGGATCGTCCGCCGCAACAGCATGGACGCCTTCACCCGGGTCCCGACCGCCGGCAAGATCGCGATGCGGTTCGGCGAGAGCGAGGACGACGAGGACATGTCGGACCGGCTGATCGGAGTCTCGCTGCTCACGGAAGAAGACGACGTCCTGCTCGCCACCAAATGCGGCAAGGCGATCCGCTTTGCCGCCACCGACGTCCGCGAGTTCCAGAGCCGGACCGCCGCCGGGGTCCGCGGGGCGCGGCTCCAAGACGGCGACGAGGTGATCTCCCTCTCGATCCTCAAGGCCTTCAAGGCCTCGACGGAGGATCGTGAGGATTATCTCCGTCACGCACCCTGGCGCGAGCGGGCCGAGGACGCCCCCCCTCCCCCTCCGCGCGAGATGTCCGACGAGCGTTTCGAGGCGTTCCGGCAGGCCGAGGAGTTCATCCTCACCGTCTGCGCGAACGGCTACGGCAAACGCTCGTCCGCTTATGAATACAGGCGGATCGGGCGCGGCGGCCAGGGGATCACCAACATCGGCAACCTGGATCGCAACGGCCCGGTCGTCGCGAGCTTCCCCGCTCACAATGGCGAGCAGCTGATGCTCGTGACCGACCAGGCGAAGCTTATCCGGATGTCGGTCGGGGACACCCGGGTCATCGGCCGCGGCTCGGCGGGCGTCCGCCTGTTCCATGTTGCGGAAGGCGAGCATGTCGTCTCCGCCGCCCGGATCGACGAGGAGGAGGAGCCCGAGACCGAGGCCGAGGAGATGATTGCGGGCGAGCTCGGCGAAGCGCCCCCGGCGGCCGCGTCGGACACGGTGCAGCTCGATGACGGGACCGGCCCGGAGACCCTTCCGGACAGTCAGGAGGACTAAATCCTCCCCATGCGCAGCATGGGCAGGGGGGCCATGCGAAGCATGGTGGAGGGGTAGCTGCGCCACGTTGAGCGGTTCACGCGGAATCCTCTTGGTCCGGCCGCAATTACCCCTCCACCAGGCTTCGCATGGTCCCCCTCGCCGCGGGCTTCGCCGGCAGGGAGGATACCACTCCCGCGAAGATCATCACCTGCCCGGCATAATAGAGCAGCCAGATGGCGAGCCCCAGCCAGCCATAGGTCAGCCGCATCCCGATCCGCGCCGCGATCAGCATGTCGCTGGCCAGGAACATCGCCGCCCCGAGCGGAACGAAGAAGGGGAAGCGGCTGAGCCAGGCCGTGGCGGCCATGCCCCCGAGGAGCAGGCCGTAGAGGATGAAGGGAAGCGCCTCCGGCCGTCCGTGAAGCAGGAGGCCCGGCACGGCGGCCGCGACCGAGACGATCAGCGCCGCGGCCGCCAGCCGGGCGGGGCCGATCGGGCGGCAGTTGCGCAGGTAAAGGGCGATCGCGCAGACATGGCCCGCCGCGAAGGCGGCCGCGCCGGCCGCGAAATCGATCTCGAGCAGCACGTCCCCCGCGGCGCCCAGGGCCAGGAGGCTCGCGAGCAGCCATCCGTCCGCGGTCCGCGCCCGCAGCACCGCGGCGAGCGCCAGAAGGCCCACGCCGGCCCCCTTCGCGGCGATCATGGCCTCCGGGGGCAGCGCGACGGCCCGAAGCAACGGGTAGAGGAGCCCAACGACGGCGCTCAGCACCGCCAGCAGCTTCACTGTCGCCCTCATCGCTTCCTCCCCGCCGCGAACCGGACTATCGCACCGCCGATGACCCACCAAGTCCATATCATCGGCGGCGGCCTCGCCGGTTCGGAAGCCGCCTGGCAGCTGGCCGAAGCCGGCGTGAAAGTGCGCCTCTCCGAGATGCGGGGCTCGGGCGAGACCACGGCCGCCCATCATACCGACAGCCTCGCCGAGCTGGTCTGCTCGAACAGCTTCCGCTCCGACGATGCCGAGCATAACGCCGTCGGCCTGATCCACGCCGAGATGCGGAGGCTGGGATCGGTGATCATGGCCTGTGCCGACGCCCACCGGGTCCCCGCCGGATCCGCCCTGGCGGTCGACCGCGACGGCTTCGCCGCCGCGGTGACCGAACGGATCGAGTCGCACCCCAAAATCGAACTGGTCCGCGAGCGGGTCGACACCCTCCCCGCCTCCGGCCTCGTCATCGTCGCGACCGGTCCGCTCACCGCGGCCAGGCTCGCCGAGTCGATCGGAGCTGCGACCGGCTCGGACGCGCTCGCCTTCTTCGACGCCATCGCCCCGATCGTCCACAAGGATTCGATCGACATGGACGTGGCCTGGATGGCCGCGCGCTGGGACAAAGGCGGCAAGGATTACATCAACTGCCCGATGACCAAGGACCAGTATCTCGCCTTCCACCAGGGCCTGGTCGACGGCGAGAAGACCGAGTTCAAGGAGTGGGAGACCAATACCCCTTATTTCGAGGGCTGCATGCCGATCGAGGTGATGGCGGCCCGAGGGCTGGACACTCTGCGCTTCGGACCGATGAAGCCGGTCGGACTCGACGATCCGAAGACGGGCCGCTGGCCCTGGGCGGTGGTCCAGCTCCGCCAGGACAATGCGCTCGGCACCTTGTGGAACATGGTCGGGTTCCAGACCAAGCTGAAGCATTCGGAGCAGGTCCGCCTGTTCCGGACCATACCGGGGCTCGAGCGCGCGGAATTCGCCCGGCTCGGCGGACTGCACCGCAACACCTTCATCAACTCGCCCAAGCTTCTCGACGGGACGCTCCGGCTGAAAGCGGCACCGCACATCCGCTTCGCCGGCCAGATCACCGGCTGCGAGGGCTATGTCGAATCGGCCGCCATCGGCCTCCTCGCCGGCCGCTTCGCCGCGGCGGAGCTTCGCGGCGAGACCCTCGCCCCGCCCCCGCCGGAGACCGCTCTGGGGGCGTTGCTCGGCCACATCACGGGAGGCGCCGAGGCCGCCACCTACCAGCCGATGAACGTCAATTTCGGACTGTTCCCCCCCGTCGAGGGAAAGGTGCGCAAGACGGACCGGAAGCGGGCTTATACGGACAGGGCCACGGCCGCGCTGGAGGCGTGGATTGCCGATTTGCCTCCCCATGCGAATGCATGGGGAGGGGGACCAGCGCAGCTGGTGGAGGGGTGACCTAGCGCCGGGCGTGGAGGCGAATTGCTCGCACGACCGCCTCGACGTCCGTCATCACGTCTCGTGCATCGAAGCGAAGAACCTCCAGTCCCTGCGCGCGCAGCCAAGCGTCCCTGCGGAGGTCGCGGTCCGGATTGTCGCCCATTCCGTGGCTGTCGCCGTCCAGTTCGACGACCAGCCTGGCGGCCGCACAGTAGAAATCCGCGGTGCACCGGTCGAAGGGATGCTGCCGCCGGAACTTGAGGCCTCCCGGCCGGAGCCGCAGCGCCTGCCACAAGCGATATTCGGGAGGCGTCGGCTCACGTCGAAGCTGGCGAGCGCGGTTGGTCGCGTCGTTCCGGCGACTCAACGGCTTGCGTCGCGGCATGTCACCCCTCCACCACCTTCGGTGGTCCCCCTCCCCACGGCTTCGCCGTGGGGAGGCAGAGACACCACGACTCCCTTCTCCTCAGCATTTGCATTTGGGTTTGGGTTTGGGCTTGGGCCTCGACGCTTCATATTCCGCGGCATCGAGCCAGCCGGACCGGTCTTTGTCCGCCTTGGCGAATTTCTCCGCGGACGTGGCGGTCCATTCCTCGAAGCTTAGGCTTCCGTTCGAGTCGCGGTCGGCCTTGGCGAACGCCTTGCGGCGGGGCTGGAGCTGCTCGGCCAGCGTGATCCGGCCGTCGCGGTCGCGGTCGGCGCGGGCGAAGCGTTTCGCCTCGCGGGTGAGCTCCGACATTGCCGGGGGTTGGCCAAGCCGCGGAGCGGCCGGCCCCGGGTAGGAGATCGCCCGCGGCGGCGGGGCGGGCGGGATCGAATCCTCCGCGTCGGCGCCGCTCCTCCAGATGAAGAAGCCGGCGGCGATCAGAAGCAGCGCCGAAGCGCCTCCCGCGACGTAACGAACCATGGTCTTTCCTCCCTTGCGAACGGGAGGAAAAAGTCACCGCAAAGCGCCGTGAGAGTCGATGGTTTTTTGTGGAAAACGTTTAGTATCCGGTAATTCTATGCCGCAGCATTCGCCACATCCTGGCCGGGGCGCCGCGCGGCTCCCCGGGCGCGCGCGCCGGATCCAGGTCGCGGGCGGCGAGGACCGCCAGCATTCCCAGCGGTCTGAGCGGAGCGGGCCAGTAGGGCGGCAAGCTGCGCTCGCGGGCCGCGGCGAGGGCGATGTCGGAATCGGCCGCGGTCGCGCAGTGGCGCGCCAGGTCCACCAGGGCCCAGGCTTTCCCGGCTTCGTCGAGATTCGCCATCGGACCGCCGAGCAGCCGCGCGGTGTGGCGAAAGAGCCCGGCGCCGCGCGCCTGGGCGTAGGCGTCCAGCTCATCCGGAGTGAGCGCTTCGGGACTGGCGAGGATGACCCAGCCCTCTTCCATCGCGGCCAGTTCCGCTCCGCGGATGGCGGCCGGGAGGACATGGTCGGCAAGCTCCCGAAGGACCGGCTCGGCCGGCGCCGGCTCCCGGTCGAGCTTCTCCAGCGCCTCGCGCCACCAGGCCAGCTTGATCCTGGAGATCATCGGCTCGCGACCTCCGGCCAGGGCCGCGCCCAACGCGGAGTCGAGGCGCCAGAGGGCGCCGACCGCGGCTCGGCGGCGCGCGGGCACGTAGCTGAGGGCCAGGGTGCGGTCGGGGTCTAGATCCATGTCGTCGCCCCCGCGCAGGCCGGGGCCCCAGCGAGAACGGGCGCCGAGCTTTTCACCCCCTGGGGCCCCAGCCTTCGCTGGGGCGACGGCCTGTCACCGGTAACACACCTTCTTCGCCGCCTCGACGACGCTTTCGACGCGGATCAGGGCCAACTTCTCGAGATTGGCCGCGTAGGGCAGTGGCACGTCTTCGTCGGTGACCCGGAGGACGGGGGCGTCAAGATCGTCGAACCCTTCCTCCATCGCCGTCGCCATGATCTCGGCGGAGATGGAGCAGACCGGCCAGCCCTCCTCGACGCAGACCATGCGGTTGGTCTTGGCGAGCGAGGCGAGCACCGTCGCCTTGTCGAGCGGGCGCAAGGTCCTGAGATCGATGACCTCGGCGTCGATCCCCTCCTCCGCCAGTCTGGTCGCGGCGTCGAGCGCGACGCCGACCCCGATCGAATAGCTGACCAGAGTCACGTCCGTGCCCTCGCGTGCGATCCGCGCCTTGCCGATCGGAAGGACGTAATCGTCGAGCCTGGGAACGTCGAAGCTCTGGCCGTAGAGCAACTCGTTCTCGAGGAAGACGACCGGATCCTGCGAGCGGATGGCGGCCTTGAGCAGGCCCTTGGCGTCGGCGGCCGAATAAGGCGCGATGACGATGAGGCCGGGGACGTTGGCGTACCAGGGGCCGTAATTCTGGCTGTGCTGGGCGCCGACCCGCGAGGCGGCGCCGTTGGGGCCCCGGAAGACGATCGGGCAGCGCATCTGGCCGCCCGACATATAATTGGTCTTCGCCGCTGAATTGATAATGTGATCAATGGCTTGCATGGCAAAGTTGAAAGTCATGAACTCAATTATGGGGCGCAGGCCGCCCATCGCCGCGCCCGTGCCCACTCCGGCGAAGCCATATTCGGTGATCGGGGTATCGATCACCCGTTTAGGGCCGAATTCGTCGAGCAGGCCCTGCGTGACTTTGTAGGCGCCCTGATATTCGGCGACCTCCTCGCCCATCACGAAGATCCGGTCGTCGGAGCGCATCTCCTCGGCCATGGCGTCGCGAAGCGCCTCGCGGACGGTCTGGCGGACGGTCTCGGTGCCTTCCGGAACCTCGGGCGGCTCCGGATTGCGGTCGGCCGCGGCGACAAGGGCGTGGGCGGCGGATTCCGCCGGCTGCCTGTCGCCCGTTTCCACCGGGGACGCCTCGGTCTTCTGGTCGCTCGGCATCTCGACCGGGGGGGCGGCGGCAGCTTCCGCCTTCGGCGGGGCCGATGCCGGGGCCTCCTCTCCGTCGGCCGCGATCAGGGCGATGACCGTCCCAACCTTCACTTCGTCCGTGCCTTCGGCGACGAGGATCTTGGCGATCGTTCCCTCGTCGACGGCCTCGAACTCCATGGTGGCCTTGTCGGTCTCGATCTCGGCGAGGATGTCGCCGGACTTGACCACGTCGCCTTCCTTGACCAGCCACTTGGCGAGGGTGCCCTCCTCCATGGTGGGCGA
>DASVPM010000231.1:0-3395 GCA_036382815.1 Allosphingosinicella sp. | reverse complement strand
CGCTGCCGTTCAGGGCTTCGGCCGGGAGCCGCTCCCGCTCGAGGCTTGCGACCTCGTCGCCCTCTCGGCCCACAAGGTGCACGGGCCCAAGGGGATCGGCGCCCTCTGGGTGCGCGACGACGTCGAGCTCGATCCGCTCCTGCACGGCGGCGGCCAGGAAGGGGGGGGCCTTCGCTCCGGCACGCTCTCGCCGGCCCTGTGCGTCGGCTTCGGCGAGGCGGCGAGGCTGCTCGCCGAGCGCGGCGACGAGGACCGCCGCCATGTCGAGCGCCTGTGGGGCAGGGCGATCGCGCTGATGGCGGGCTGGACCCTCAACGGCTCGGCGGAGAAACGCTATCACGGCAATCTCAACCTGCGCCGCGACGGGGTCGACTCCGCCCGCCTGATCTCCGAGCTTCGCGGCATCGCCTTTTCCGTCGGCTCAGCCTGCGCGAGCGGCTCGGGCCGGCCGAGCCACGTCCTCGCCGCGCTCGGCCTTAGCGACCGCGAGGCGCGCTCCAGTCTACGCCTCGGTTTCGGCCGCTACACGAGCGAGGCGCAGCTGGTCGAAGCGCTGACTCTGATCGACGAGGCCGCCGCGCGCCAGCTGGACTTCGCGGTATGACCCTGGTCCGCTTCATCTCCGCCGACGGCAACCATATCCAGCAGGTGAGGGGGGCGCCCGGCGAACGGCTGCTCGACCTCGCCCAGGCGCACGGTTTGCCGCTCGAAGGGACTTGCGAGGGCCAGATGGCCTGCTCGACCTGCCACGTCATCGTCGCCGCCGAGGATTTCGCGAGCCTTCCCGCGGCGAGCGAGGAGGAGGAGGATCTGCTCGACCTCGCCTCCCACGTCACCCGGACCTCGCGCCTCGCCTGTCAGATTCATTTGAGCGAGGCCCTAGAAAATCTGACGGTGCGCATGCCCGGCGGCGCGCATAACATGCAGGGACGATGATCGACCGAAGAACCTTCCTCGCCGCCGGCGCCGCCCTCGCCGCCGGCTGCCGCGCCGCCGGGCCCGCCAGAGGCCCGGACTACGGGAAGATCGCGGTCGAAGCCCGCAAGCGGCTGGAGGCGATCCGAGCCACGCTCGGCCCCGGCGGCCGGCTCGGGCTGGCGGCGATCGACACCGGCTCGGGCCACGAACTCCGCTTCGATGCGGACTCGCGCTACTCCATGGCGTCGACCTTCAAGCTCCCGCTCGCCGCCGCCGTGCTCGCGCTCGCCGACCGGGGGAAGCTCTCGCTCGACGAGGAGCTGCGTTTCGAGCCCGGCAAGCCGCTCGACAACTCCCCGACGATCGAAGCGAACCTCGCCCGGGGGCGACTGCCCGTGATCCAGCTTTGCGCCGCGATCGTCGAGCGGAGCGACAACAGCGCCGCCAACCTGCTCCTCGAGCGGATCGGCGGACCCGCGGCCGTGACCCGCTTCATCCGCAGCTGCGGCGATCCGGTCACCCGGCTCGACCGGGCCGAGATGGAGCTCAACTCGAACCTCCCGGGCGATCCCCGCGACACGACCAGCGCCGCCGCCATGGCGCGTCTTGCCCGGGTCCTGGTGCTCGGCGGTGTGCTGAGCCCATCGTCGCGGAATCACCTTTCGGTCTGGCTCAAGAAATCGGTGCCGGGCGCCGACCGGCTCAAGGCCGGCCTTCCCTCGCCGCCCTGGCTGGTCGGCCACAAGACCGGCACCGGCGCCAACGGCGCCGTCAACGACGTCGCCATCGCCTGGCGCTCCGGGAAGCCGCCCGTCGTCATCGCCTGCTACCAGAGCGGCGGAACCGCCGAGCGTCCCGCCCGCTTCGCCGCCCACGCCGCGGTGGGACGGCTGGTCGCGGAAGTATTCGTCTAAGCGGCCGTCATTGCGAGCGCAGCGAAGCAATCCAGTGCGGCCTCGGGCGCCCGCTGGGTTGCCGCGTCGCTTCGCTCCTCGCAATGACGAGGTTCGGAGCTTGCGCGAATCCCCCGATCCCCCCATATGCGCCGCGGGAGTCGGGCGGACGGCGCTCTCGCCAACCCGGTCAGGTCCGGAAGGAAGCAGCCGTAACGAGTTCAAGCGCCGGGTCGTTTCCGGCTCCCACCGACGCCGCAGGCGTCGCCCCAGCGAAGGCTGGGGCCCCAGGGGGTGAAGAACGCCGGCGCCTCTCACCCACCGGGATCCCAGCCTTCGCTGGGATGACGTAATAGGCTAGGCTCCCCCCATGTCCTCCGAATCTCCCCCTGACGATTCCCCCGGCTTCGGAGCCCTCGGCCTCGACGAGCCGCCGCAGCCGGCCAAGGCCCAGCCCTACCGGGTTCTCGCCCGCAAGTACCGACCGCAGAGCTTCGCCGAGCTGATCGGGCAGGACGCGATGGTCCGAACCCTCGGCAACGCGATCGAGCGCGACCGGCTCGCCCACGCCTTCCTGCTCACCGGGGTCCGCGGAGTGGGCAAGACCTCGACCGCCCGGCTCATCGCCAAGGCGCTCAACTGCATCGGCCCGGACGGGCAGGGCGGCCCGACCATCGACCCCTGCGGGGTCTGCGAGCCCTGCCGCGCCATCGCCGAAGGTCGCCATATCGACGTCGTCGAGATGGACGCCGCCAGCCACACCGGGGTCGACGACGTCCGCGAGATCATCGAGGCGGTGCGCTATTCGTCGGTGTCGGCGCGCTTCAAGGTCTACATCGTCGACGAAGTCCACATGCTGTCCAAGAACGCCTTCAACGCGCTTCTCAAGACCCTCGAGGAACCCCCTCAGCACGTTAAGTTTCTTTTCGCGACCACCGAGGTCAACAAGGTCCCGGTCACAGTCCTCTCGCGCTGCCAGCGGTTCGATCTGAGGCGGATCCCGGCCGAGAAGCTCGCCGCCCATTTCGGCGAGGTCGCGGCCAAGGAGGGCGTCGAGGTCGAGCCCGAGGCGCTCGCCCTCATCGCCCGGGCCGCCGAAGGCTCGGCCCGGGACGGCCTGTCGATCCTCGACCAGGCGATCGCCCACGGTCCCGGCGGAGTGAGCGCCGGGCAGGTCCGGGCCATGCTCGGCCTGTCCGACCGGGGCGCGATCCGCCGTCTGCTGGGGGTGATGCTGAGCGGCGATGCCCGCGCCGCGCTCGCCGTCCTGCGCGACCAGTACGATCTCGGAGTGGAGCCCCACGCCGTTCTTCGCGGCCTGCTCGAGAGCGTCCACGCCATCACCCGCGCCAAGGTCGGCGGCGCCGAGGACGCGGCCCAGTCCGCCGAGGAGCGCGAAGCCTATGCCGAATGGGCGGGCCGGCTCTCCTACGCCGCCGTCCACCGCCTCTGGCAGCTGCTGCTCAAGGGTCTCGCCGAGGTCCATTCCGCGCCCTTGCCGATCGAGGCCGCCGAGATGGCGCTGCTGAGGGTCATCCATGCCGCCGAGCTTCCCGATCCGGGCGCGCTGCTCGAGAAGCTGGC
>DASVPM010000230.1:0-3187 GCA_036382815.1 Allosphingosinicella sp. | reverse complement strand
ACGCCCCACAGGCTCTCGCCGACGATGAGGCCGGTGGCCGTGAGGACGCCCATTCGGCGAGCGAATTCGGGCTTCGGCCGGCGGTCCGCCCAGCGGTCGTAATAATAGCCGATCACCGATCCGATCACGACCGGAAGGATCGCCGCCATCGGCAGGTAGATCCCGATCCCGACGGCGAGCGGCGGCAGCCGAAGCTTCTTCATCCGGCCGAGCATCTCGTCGAGGAGGATGAGCCCCACCCCCGTCAAGGCGCCGTAGCCGATCATCGTCCAGTTGAGATCGCCGCCGAGCACGCCCTTGGCGAGCGCGGAGATGAGAGCCGCCTGGGGCGCCGGAAGCGCATTCGACCCCGCGCCCGGCATTCCGGCGAAGCCCATGCCCTCGTAAAGGACCTGAAGAACCGGCGGGACGACGAGCGAGCCGAAAACCACTCCGAAGATCAGCGCCACCTGCTGGCGCCAGGGCGTCGCGCCGACCAGCTGGCCGGTCTTCAAATCCTGGAGGTTGTCGTTGGAGATGGTCGCGATCCCGAAGACGATGCCGGTAACGATCAGGGCGTAGGCGACCAGGGCCTCGGTCGTCCCCGGGGCGGCGTCGCGGCCGAACAGGCCGACCAGCATCAGCGACGCCGCGACGACGGAGAGGATCCCGATGCCGGAGACCGGGCTGTTGGAGGCGCCGATGAGGCCCGCCATGTAACCGCAGACGGCGGCGATCATCAGGCCGATGACGAGGACGAAGACGAGCGCTCCGGCGATCAGCAGGACGGCCGAGCCGGCCAGCGGTCCGTCGGAGATCACCGACCATAGCAACCAGGCGATCGGCGCCAGCATGAAGAGCGAGCCGAAGCCGACGATGGCGATCGGAAGGTCGCGCTCCTCCAGCGCCAGCGCCTCTCCGCCGCGCCGAGCGGCGCTCGCCGCCATCGCCGAGCGGATCCCGCCGAGCACCGGCCCGGCGATCTTGAGCAGGGTCCAGACCGCCGCGACCCCGATCACCCCGGCGCCGAAGAAGCGGACGTGCTGGGTGAAGATCGCCCCCGCCCAGGCTTCCGGGCCGCCCGGCATCGGCATCTGCGCGGTCAGGATCGGAAGCAATACCCACCAGCCGATGACGAGGCCGAGGAACATCGCCATCCCGACCGAGATCCCGACGAGATGGCCGACGCCCATCAGCGCGAAGGACAGCCCGCCGGAGATCCCGGTCGCGCCGGGACCCACCCGGAAAAAGGCCGCAGCTTCGGCGACGGCCAGCCGGGTCTGGGTGAGGATGGCGAAGGCCGCCGAGACGAGGCTGCTCCAGACCAGCACCGAAAGCCCCTTGGAGCTCTCCTCCGCGCCTTCGTCCGATCGCGAGCCGACCTGCAGCACCTCGGCCGCGGCGCGCCCCTCCGGGAACGGGAGCGGGCTGTCGACGACGAGCGCGCGGCGGAGCGGGACGGAGAAAAGAACGCCCAATATGCCGCCCAGCATGGTGATCGCGGCGGTGGTGACGAACGGGAAGCCTTGCCAATAGCCGATCATCACCAGCCCCGGCAGCACGAAGATGATCGCCGCCAGGGTCCCCGCCGCCGAGGCGACGGTCTGGACGATGTTGTTCTCGAGGATGGTCGAATCGCGGAACCAGCGAAGGATGGCCATCGAGATGACGGCGGCCGGGATCGAAGTCGCGAAGGTCAGCCCGACCTTGAGGCCGAGATAGACGTTGGCGGCAGTGAAGACGAGGGTGATGATCCCGCCGAGCAGGATCGCCCGGACGGTAAGCTCGCGAGCCGATGCGTGAGACGCCATTCGAATGTCCCCGGATTGTCAGGTCCCATCTTGGCCGAGCCACGGCAGGGCGGCAACCGGGTTGCGACCAGACTTGATCCTCCCCAGGATTCCTGGGGAGGGGGACCGCGCGAAGCGCGGTGGAGGGGTACTTAGGAGTTGGGAATGCGCCTCCACCAGGTTCGCCTGGTCCCCCTCCCCTGCAAATGCAGAGGAGGATTTGTTTCACCGCCCTCTGAATAAGCCGCCGAGCAGCCCCCTCAGCAACTGCCCCCCGAGCTTCCCTGCCACCTGCCGGCCGACCGTGCTTGCCGCCGAGCGGGCGGCCGATTCGACCAGCTTGTCCGTCAGGCTCGGCTTCGCCGCCTCGCGCGCGCCCCGGGCGGCTTCGCGCTCGGCGGCCACCCGGGCCCGCTCGGCTTCCTTGGCGGCACGGGCGGTCTCGCGCTCGGCGAGCACCCTCTCCTTCTCCGCCGCTTTCGCCTCGGCGGCGTCCAGCTTCGCTTCCTCCGCTTTCGCCTTCGCCTCGGCCGCCGCCGCCTGGGCCTCACTGGACTTGGCGCCGAGCAACTCCTCTGCCGACTGCCGGTCCACGGCCTCGTCATATTTCGAGCCGATCGCGTCGGTCTGGAGGAAGATCGCGCGTTCCTGCTCGGTCACGGGACCGACCCGCGAGCCCGGAACCCGGATCAGGGTCCGCTCGACGGGTGAAGGCGATCCGTCGGGCTGGAGCAGCGACACCAGCGCCTCGCCGACCTTGAGCTCGGTGATCGCGGTGGCGACGTCGACACCCGGATTGGCGCGGAAGGTCTCGGCGGCCGACCGAACCGCCTTCTCGTCGCGCGGCGTGAAGGCGCGAAGCGCATGCTGGATGCGGTTGCCGAGCTGGCCGGCGACGGCGTCGGGGATATCGATCGGGTTCTGCGTAATGAAATAGACGCCGACGCCCTTCGAACGGATCAGCCGGACGACCTGCTCGATCTTCTCGAGCAATGCGGGCGGGGCGCTGGTGAAGAGCAGGTGGGCCTCGTCGAAGAAGAAGACGAGCTTCGGCTTGTCGGGATCGCCGACCTCCGCAAGCTGCTCGAACAGTTCGGACAGGAGCCAGAGCAGGAAAGTCGAATAGAGCTTGGGCGAGGCCATCAGCCGGTCGGCGGCGAGGATATTGACGATGCCGCGGCCACGATCGTCGAGCGCGATGAGATCGTCGATATCGAGCGCGGGCTCGCCGAAGAACCGGTCGCCGCCCTGCGAGCGAAGCTGGAGGAGCGAGCGCTGGATGGTGCCGACGCTGGCCTTGGAGACATTGCCATAGGTGACGGTCAGCTCGTCGGCGCGGTTGGCGCAGTCTGCAAGCATGGCCTGGAGGTCGTCGAGGTCGAGCAG
Organism: Allosphingosinicella sp.; assembly: GCA_036382815.1. Taxonomy (GTDB): domain Bacteria; phylum Pseudomonadota; class Alphaproteobacteria; order Sphingomonadales; family Sphingomonadaceae; genus Allosphingosinicella. The sequence continues at coordinate 32 of DASVPM010000230.1, read as the reverse complement.
CAGGAGCCCGTCCTTGTCGGCGACGTGGAAGA
>DASVPM010000229.1:0-15106 GCA_036382815.1 Allosphingosinicella sp. | reverse complement strand
GCTCGCACCGGATTGAGCTCCACATAGCGCAGACAGGCGTGCAGATGCCGCTCGTCCATCGCGACCGATCCGTAGCGGCCCTGCCAGAGGCAGCCGCGCCAGCCCTCGCGCTGATTGATCCGCCAGGTATATTGACGATGGGCGGGGCCGAAGAGGCGGCGAAGGCCGGTCTCGTCGTCGGGGACGAGGATGATATGGACGTGGTTCGGCATCAGGCACCATGCCCAGACGGCCGTCGCGGCCTCGCCGGCCCAGCGGGTCAGAAGCTGAAGGTAGAGCCTGTAATCGTCGTCGCTAAAAAAGGTCCGCTGGCTGCGATTGCCGCGCTGGGTGACGTGATGCGGGATGCCCGGGAGAACCAGGCGAGCGACCCTGGGCATGGCGCGGAACATGCGCTAATCGACGGGTTCTGGCAAGAGAGTTTTCAAAAGCGCCAAGCTCCGTCCGGAAATCCTCAGCCGGCGATGAGCCGGTACAGGCGGGACAGGACAAGTGGGGACAGGTACCGGTACCTGTCCCCATTCCGCAATGCCCTACTATGAAGGGGACAGGTACCGGTACCTGTCCCCATGCCCCGATGCAGTCGAAGAGTGGAGCGCTCCCTCGCGCTCGGCGCGGGAGGCAGATGCCGATCCCTTCGAAAATCGGTGCCTGACGCCGATTTTTTGCCTACAATCGAAAGTGCTGCAGGTTTTCGCCATCAACTCGCTGATTCCATGGGAGGATTTCGTCAAGCGAAAAAAACGATTACCTATTTGTTCTTTTTATGTTCTATAATCGGAATGGACCATACCGAATCGCGCCAAGCGCCTTCACCCGAGCCGGCGTCCGATGATGCCGCCCCGCCCCTCAACCCCACCGCGCCGGCCGGCGCGGACCAGCCCTCGCCCGGCCGCTCCCTCCTCCGGGAAAGCGAGCCACCCGAAGAGACGGGCCGCCAACGCCACGACGCCTTCACCGGCGCCAGGAAGCAGCAATATCTCAAGGCGCTCGCCAAAACGGGCTGCATTCTCGACGCTTGCCGTACCACGGGTGTCTCTTCCAGCACCGTCTACAACCATCAGGGGAGCGATCCGGAATTCGCCCGCCACTGCCAAATGGCCGTGGACATGGCCTCCACTCCCCTCGAGCTGACCGCCTACGAGCGCGCCGTCGTCGGCCAGGAGGAGCCCGTGGTCCGCGGCGGCAAGGTCGTCGGCACCCGAATGAAGCGGTCCGACTATATGCTGAAAGTGCTTCTCCAAGGCGCCAACCCTAGGAAATACGGGGCCCGCCCCGGCTTCACCCGCAAGCGAATGCTGAAGTTCGAGCGCAAGCAGATGGAGCGGGAGATCTACGCCGGCATCTCGGCCGCCGAGCGCAGCGGGAAGGACGCCGTGGAAAGCATCCTGGCCAAGATCGAAAATATCGAACGCCACCGCGACCAGAAGCGCCGCGCCCAGGGCTGGACCGCGCTGGCCTGCGGGGTCTGGGTGCCGCCCGGCTGGGCATGGGCCGGCAAAGGGGACCCGAACGATGCCGCCGCCGAAGACATGAAAAAAATTGATGCCGTGTGCAACTCGTCCAACTCGTCCACTTCGCCAGATTATTCCTCCCTCGGATTTCCGGGGGAGGAATGAAGCGCCCCAACCTTTCCCCCGCCCCGTCCATTCCCTAGATAGCGCCCCGACAGGAGACGATCATGGCCGTTGAGGACACCAAGGCCCCCGAGGCCCCCGCGCTGCCGACCCTCGAGGAGATGCAGCAATGGACCTGGGTGATGGGGCGCGCCCAGCAGATGATGCTCGAGCATGTCGCCAAGGCGATGGGCGAGGCCAAAATCCCGCAGATGGGCGCCGTCGAGCCGAAGGCGCCCCAGCTGCCCTGGCTCAACATGTTCGCCGACCCCGCCAAGATCGCCGAGCAACAGGCCGATTTGTGGACCCAGGGGCTCGCCATCTGGCAGCGCGCGCTCGGCGGCGAGGCGCCGCGCACCGGGCTCGCCGAGAAAGCGGACAAGGACAAGCGCTTCGCCGCCGCTCAGTGGCGCGACAATCCGCTCTTCGACATGATCCGCCAATCCTATCTGCTCGTCTCCGAGCGGCTGCTCGGATCGGTCGACACGCTCGAAGGAGTCGATCCGAAGCAGCGCGAGAAACTGCGCTTCGCCACCCGGAATTTCGTCGACGCCATGGCTCCTTCCAACTTCGCCGCGACCAACCCGCTCGTCCTCGAAAGGGCGATGGCGACCAAGGGCGAAAGCCTCCTCAAGGGCCTCGAGCACATGCTCCAGGACATTTCGAAGGGCCAGCTCACCCATACGGACCCGGAGGCGTTCGAGGTCGGCCGCAACATCGCCGTCACCCCGGGCAAGGTGGTCAAGCGCACCCCGCTCTACGAGCTCATCCAGTACAGTCCGACGACCGACGACGTCCACGAGACCCCGCTGATAATCTTCCCGCCCTGGATCAACCGTTTCTATATTCTCGACCTCAATCCCAAGAAGAGCTTCATCCGATGGGCGGTCGAGCAGGGCCTGACCGTCTTCGTCGTCTCGTGGAAGTCGGCCGACGAGACCCTCGTCGAGACCACGCTCGACGATTACGTGCTGCGCGGCCAGGTCGACGCGATCGACACGGTGCGTGCGCTGCTCGGAGTGGAGAGCGTCCACGCCATCGGCTATTGCGTCGCCGGGACCACCCTTGCCGCCACCCTCGCCCTCCTCGAGGCGCGAGGCGAGGCCGGCAAGGTCGCGAGCGCTACCTTCTTCACCGCCCAGGTGGACTTCTCCGAAGCGGGCGACCTCAACCTCTTCGTCGCCGACGAGACGCTGCAGCTGATCGACCAGATCTCGGCCGACAAGGGCTATCTCGACGGCCGCTACATGGCCGCCACCTTCAACATGCTGAGGGGCCGCGACCTGATCTGGAGCTACGTCACCAACAATTACCTGATGGGCGAGGATTATGCGCCCTTCGACCTGCTCCACTGGAATTCGGACACGACCAACCTGCCCGCCAAATGGCACCAGGCCTATCTCAAGGACTTCTACCGCGACAACAAGCTGGTCCGGGCCGGCGAGCTGGTCGTCGACGGCACCCCGATCGACATCCGCAAGGTAAAGACCCCGACCTACGTCCAGGCGGGCCGCGAGGACCATATCGCCCCGGCCGCCAGCGTCTGGAAGATCACTCATTATTTCCAGGGCCCGATGCGCTTCGTCCTCGCCGGCAGCGGCCACATCGCCGGGGTGGTGAATCCGCCCGAGGCCGGGAAATACCAATATTGGACGAACGACGATAAGCCGGCGACCCTCGACGAATTCGTCGCCGGAGCCACCGAGCACAAAGGCAGCTGGTGGCCCGACTGGGTGAAGTGGATCGGTGCGCTGGACGAGAAGAAGGTGCCGGCCAAGGGGGCGAGGATCCCCGGCAAGGGCAGGCTCAAGGCGATCGAGGACGCGCCGGGGAGCTACGTGAAGGCGAAGTGACCGTCATCCCGGCGAAAGCCGGGACCTCGGGCCACCTGGCAGAGCCTCTTTCTCGCTGAGGTCCCGGCTTTCGCCGGGATGACGAACCACTCTCTGCTGCACCGCAACATTTTTCCCTTGAAATCCCGAACGTCCTACATTATGTTGCATCGCAGCATAGACCTGTAAGGAACACCCAATGGCCGATCAGCAGAACCAGACCCCGACCGCCGCCGCGGCCGTCGACGCCACGGCGAAAGCTTCGGCCGCGATCGCGAAAGCCGCCACTCCGGCGGTGACCGACAAGGCCGAGGCTCCGGCCGCCGCCGCCAAGGCCGCCGCCGCTCCGGCGAAGGCCGCCGCGAAGGTCATCAAGGCCGCCACGGCTTCGGCCAAGCCGGCCCGCAAGACGCGGACCGCCAAGGCGGCCAGGCCGGCCCGCGCCGCCGCGAAGCCCGCCCGCAAGGCCGGCCGTCCGGCCAAGCGCGCCGCCGCCGCGACCGCGACCACCAACACCGCCACCCGGACCATCCGTATCCAGAACGAAGGAACCCGCATCAAGAAGAAAGAGACCGCCCAGGTCGCCGACCGCCTCCAGGCCGTCTTCGGCGACGTCAACGAGCGCGCCCGCACGCAGATCGAGCGCAACACCCGCGTAGCCGAGGAGCTCACCGAGCTTTCCAAGGGCAACGTCGAGGCTTTCGTCGCCTCCACCAAGGTCGTCGCCAAGGGCCTCGAGACCGTCGGCCAGGAAGTCGCCGAGTACAGCCGCAAGAGCTTCGAGGACGCTTCCGCGGCCCTGAAGAGCTTCACCGAGGTGAAGTCGGCCACCGACTTCTTCCGCTTGCAGAGCGATTTCGCCCGCAGCCAGTTCGATGGCCTCGTCGCCGAGAGCTCCAGGCTCTCCGAGACCATGATCAAGCTCGCCGGCGACGTTGCCGAGCCTCTCGCCAGCCGCTACTCGGTCGCCGCCGAGCGCGTTAAGGCCGCCGTCGCCCTCTAAGGGCCACAGCGCCAGCTGGTGCAGTAAGGGCGGCCCCTCCTTCGGGACGGGCCGCCCTTTTTGCGTCCGGGAACCGGGTAGGACGTTGAGCTTTGGAATCGCCGGCGCTTCTGCTCCCCGGCGAAGGCCGGGGCCCAGCGCCACTTACGGCAAGACTGGATCCCGGCCTTCGCCGGGAAGCACTTGCCGCGAAAATGGCGGGTTGCCATATCTAGGGCGTGGTGATGAATTGGGATGACATAGCGGCTGCCGACGAGCGCAAGGGCGGGGACTTGGACGACCCCGGCCTCGGAGTCGCCACGCGCACCCGGACCCGGACGAAGACGCCCTCGCCCTACAAAGTGCTGATGCTCAACGACGACTACACGCCGATGGAGTTCGTCGTTCAGGTCCTGCAGATGTTCTTCAAGATGGGGATCGAGGACGCGACCCGGGTGATGCTCGCCGTCCACCAGCGCGGCGTCGGCGTGTGCGGCGTGTTCAGCTACGAAGTCGCCGAGACCAAGGTCGCCCAGGTCATCGACTATGCCCGGCAGAACCAGCACCCGCTTCAATGCACGCTGGAGAAGGCCTGACTTCGCGTCGCCCCAGCGAAGGCTGGGGCCCCGCGGGTGAAAGGCGCGGCGCTCTTCGCCCCCTGGGATCCCAGCCTTCGCTGGGATGACGCGCCCTTCGCCGCCCCCTCCCTTGCCTCCTGCCGCCAATGGAATAAGACCCCAACATGGATCGCATCATTATCCGCGGAGGCAGGCGCCTCGAAGGCCGAATCCCCATTTCCGGCGCCAAGAACGCGGCCCTGACGCTCCTCCCCTGCGCCCTCCTCACCGACGAGCCGCTGACCCTTCGCAACCTGCCGCGCCTCGCGGACGTCGACAGCTTCGGCCACCTCCTCAACCAGCTCGGAGTCTCGACTACCGTCGAGGGCGCGCGGTCCGACGAATATGGCAGGGTCATGACCCTGCGCGCCGCCAACCTCGCCTCGACCGTCGCCCCCTACGACATCGTCCGCAAGATGCGCGCCTCGATCCTCGTCCTCGGCCCGCTCGTCGCCCGCGCCGGCGAGGCGACGGTGTCGCTGCCGGGCGGCTGCGCGATCGGAATGCGGCCCGTCGACCTGCACCTGAAGGCGCTGGAAGCGCTCGGTGCCGAGATCGAGGTCGCCGCCGGCTACGTTCGTGCCAAGGCGCCCAAAGGCGGCCTCCAGGGCGGCACCATCACCTTTCCGTTCGTCTCGGTCGGAGCCACCGAGAACGCGCTGATGGCCGCCGTCCTCGCCCGCGGCGAGACGGTGATCGAGAATGCCGCACGCGAACCCGAGATCACCGACCTCGCCAAATGCCTGATCGCGATGGGCGCGGACATCGAAGGACTTCGGACGGACACGCTCACCGTCCGCGGCAAGCACCGGCTGCACGGCGCCACCTATGCGGTAATGGCCGACCGGATCGAGGCCGGCAGCTACGCCTGCGCGGCGGGCATCACCGGCGGCTCCCTCGAGCTGGTCGGCGCGCGCAAGGACACGATGCCGTCCATCCTCTCGGGTCTCAGCGACGCCGGGCTGATCGTCGAGGACACGGCCGACGGGGTCCGGGTCACCGCCGACGGCGGCTTGAAGCCCCTCTCCATCTCGACCGCCCCCTATCCCGCCTTCCCGACCGACATGCAGGCGCAGTTCATGGCCATGCTGACCCTCGCCGAGGGTACCAGCCTGCTCACCGAGACCATCTTCGAGAACCGCTACATGCACGTTCCAGAGCTGAACCGGATGGGCGCCGAGATCGAGGTTCGCGGCCGTTCTGCCGTCGTCCGCGGGGTCGACGGGCTGATCGGCGCCGAGGTCATGGCGACCGACCTTCGAGCTTCGATGAGCCTGGTGCTCGCCGGCCTCGCTGCCAAGGGCGAGACCCAGGTCCACCGGGTCTACCATCTCGACCGAGGCTATGAGCGGCTCGAGGAGAAGCTCCAGGCGGTGGGAGCGGACATCGAGCGCGCGGGCGGGGATTGATCTCCCGTCGTCCGAGCGAAGGCTGGGACCCCAGGGGTAAAAAGGGCGGCGGTCTTTACCCGCTGGGGGCCCCAGGCTTCGCTGGGGAGGGGGATCAGCCCAGCACCTCGGCGGTGTGGATCGCCAGCCCGACCAGCCCGCCCACGAGCGTGCCGTTGATCCGGATATACTGGAGGTCGCGCCCGACCGCATTCTCCAGCCGCCCGGTGACGGTGCGCGCGTCCCAGCCGCGGATCGTCTCCGAGACGAGGGTGACGATGCCGCTTCCGTAGGTGGCGACCGTGCCGGCGACGAGGCGGCGGGCGAACTGGTTGATCGCCTGGTTGAGCCGCCCGTCCTGCTGCAGGGTCTCGCCCAGTTGCCTCAGCGCTTCTCCGAACCGGCCGGCCATCGCCGCCTCGGGATCGCGCGCGGCGCGAAGCAGGGCGGCGCGGCTGTTTTCCCAGAGGCCGCCGAGCCAGTCGGTGACCGCCTTGTTGGCGATGATCTCGTTCTTCCAACCCTCGACCTTGGCCTGCATCTGCGGATCGAAGCGCATGTCCCAGGCGAGCGCGGCCAGCGCCTCCTCCGCCTTGGCGCGCAAGGGGTGCGCGGGGTCGATCGCCATGTCGATGGTCAGGCGCCTGAGCCCGTCGACGATCCCGTCGGCCAGCTTCGCGTCCAGGCCGGCGAGGCGCATGATCAGATTGGCGCGGTCGTGGACCATCTTCCGGATGAGGTCCTCGTTCGCGTCGAGCGTCCGGCCGGCCCAGGTCACGATCCCGTCGAGAATCGGAATGTGCCGTTCCTCCGTGATCGTCGCCTCGAGCGTCTGGCCGATCAGCGGCGAGACTTCGAGCGAGCGCATCCGCGAGGCGACGGCGGACTTGACCATCCCGCCGAGCCGCTCCTGGTCGAGCGCTTCGAGAAGGTCGGCGATCAGCCTCGAGCCGCCCTGCCGGAGCCGGCCCTCGGGCGGCGGATTGGCGAGGAAGCGGCCGATGGCGCCGGCAATGTCGACGCTGCGCATCCGCCGGGCGACGACCTTGGGCGTAAGGAAATTGTCGCGCAGGAACGAAGCCAAGGTCGCCCCGATCCGGTCCTTGTTGCGGGGAATGATCGCGGTGTGCGGGATGGGCAGGCCGAGCGGGTGACGGAACAGGGCTGTGACCGCGAACCAGTCCGCGAGGCCGCCGACCATCGCGGCTTCCGCGAACGCCTTGACGAAGGCGAAGGGCGGGTGGGCCTCGTCGAGGCTGTTGGCGAACAGGAACAAGGCCGCCATCGCCACCAGCATGCCCGTCGCGACGATGCGCATGTTGCGCAGGTCCTTCGCGGGCGAAGCGGATCGGACGGCGCCGGACGGCTCGGTGAGGTTCATCGGCCCGTCAATAGCCGGGCGGGCCTTTTGGTTCACTTCCGCCTCCGGAAGGCGACGTCCGGGATCCGCCCGTTCGCCTCACTCTGCGGGCTGCTCCACCGGTGCGGGGCCGTGATCCTTGGGCCCGTTGTAGGTGATGATCCGTCCGAACTTCGGAGTCAGCCACTTCTCGAAGCTGTCGGCGAGGCTGAACGAAGCCGGCACCAGCACCAGGGTGAGCAAAGTCGAAAGCAGCAGGCCGCCGATCACCACCACCGCCATCGGCGCGCGCCAGCTCGCGTCGCCTTCCAGCGACAGCGCGGTCGGCACCATTCCCGCGATCATCGCCATGGTCGTCATGACGATAGGCTGGGCGCGCTTGTGGCCGGCGTCGACGATCGCCTCTTCCTTGGGCACCCCCTTGGCCATCTCGACGATCGTGAAATCGAGCAGGAGGATCGAGTTCTTGGCGACGATCCCGAACAACATCAGGATTCCGATCAGCACCGGCATCGACACCGCGTGGCCCGACACCCACAAAGCCAGGAAGCCGCCGAGCGGGGCGAGCAGCAGCGAGCCCATGTTCACGAAGGGCGCCATCAGCCGCTTGTAGAGCAGCACCAGCACGGCGAAGACGAGGAAGGTGCCGGAGATGAGGGCGCCCATGAACTCCGACATCAGCTTGGCCTCTTCCCGCTGCTGACCGGAGCGCGCGCGTTCGACTCCGTCGGGCAGGTTCTTGAGGATCGGCAGCGATTCGATGATCGCTTCCTTGTCGACCACGCCCGGCTTGAGGTCCGCGCCGATGAGGATCCGGCGTTCCTGGTTGAAGCGCTGGATCTGGGCCGGGCCGGCTCCGAAGCTGATGGTCGCGACGACCTTGAGCGGCACCGAGCCGCCCGCGGTGGTCGGCACCGGCATGTTCTCGATCGTCGAGAGGCTGCGGCGCGAATCCTCCTGGAGCGCGACACGGATCGGTACCTGGCGGTCGGAGAGCGAGAAACGAGCGCTCGCCTGGTCGATCTCGCCCTGGGTGGCGGTGCGGATCGCCTGGCTCATCGCCGAGGTGGTGACTCCCATGTCCGCCATCAGGTTGAGCCGAGGCGTGATGGTGATCTCCGGGCGCCTCATGTCGCCGGCGATTCGCGGCGCCACCAGCTCGGGACGCTTGCGCATGTCGTCGACGAGCTTGAGCGCGGCCTGCTGGAGCTTGACCGGGTCGGAGCTCGAAAGGAGGACTCCGACCGGACGGCCGCCGATGCTGTTCTGGGCGCGGAAGGTGACCCGGGCGTCGGGAATGCCCTGGAGGAGCGGGCCGACCTGGCGCTCGAAATCGGTGCTGGTCCGCTCGCGCCCTTCGCCACGGTCCTTCAGCGACACGTAGATGGTCGAATTGCCGGCGCGCACCGAGGCAAAGGCGGATTCGACGTCGCCCTGGCTGCGCACCAGCGACGCCGCGCGGTCGGCGACGGCGCGGGTCTGGTCGAGGGTCGAGCCCGGAGGCATCTCGATGGCGACCTGGACCGTATCCTCGTCCGTTTCAGGCTGGAACGCCTTGGGCAGCATCATGAACACGCCGATCTGGGCGGCGAAGCAGACGGCGCCGATCATGACCGACTTCCACCGGTTGCGCAGGGTCCAGCGCAGCAGGCCGAGATATTTGTCCATCAGCCAGCCTTCGCCATGCTTGGCCTGGCCGTGCGACTTGAGGAAGTAGGCCGCGATCATCGGCGTGATCATGCGCGCGACGGCGAGGCTGATCAGCACCGTGATGACGATGGTGAGGCCGAAGCTGATGAAATACTGGCCGATGATCCCGCCCATCATCGCTACCGGCAGGAAGACCGCGACGATCGAGAAGGTCGTGGCGACCACCGGGAGGCCGATCTCGTCGGCCGCGTCGATCGAGGCCTGATAGGCCGATTTGCCCATCCTCATGTGCCGGACGATGTTCTCGATCTCGACGATCGCGTCGTCGACGAGCACGCCGGCAACGAGGCTGAGCGAGAGCAGCGTCACCATGTTGAGCGTAAAGCCCAGCATGTCCATGAACCAGAAGGCCGGAATCGCCGAGAGCGGGATGGCGATAGCCGAGATGAGCGTGGCGCGCCAGTCGCGAAGGAAGAGGAAGACGACGAGGACGGCGAGCAGCGCGCCTTCGACCAGCGCCCGCATCGAGCTCTCATACTGGCCCTCGATATATTGCACCGGCGTGAAGAGCAGCGTGTAGCTGACCCGCGGATCCTCTTTCTCGAGCTCCTTCAGCTGCTTCATCACGTCGTTGTAGACGTTGAGGTCGGAATAGCCCTTCGCCTTCTGGACCATGAAGCTGATGACCTGGCGGCCGTTCTGGATGCCGTAGCTGCTCTGCTCGGCCCACTGGTCGCGGACGCTCGCGATCGAGTTGAGCCGGATGGTCCGGCCGCCGCCGATCGAAAGCTGGGTCTCGCCGAGCGCATGCGCCGTGAGCGCGCTGCCGAGAACCCGGACCGACTGCTCCGAGCCGGCGATCTCCGCGCGTCCGCCCGCGGCGTTGACGTTGATCGCGCGCAATTGCTGGTTGACCTGAGCGGCGCTGATCCCCTGCGACTGCATCCGCACGGGATCGAGCTCGACGCGGATCTCGCGGCTGACTCCGCCGGTCCGGCTGACGATCGAGACCCCCTCGACGCTCATCAGCCGGCGGTTGATCGTATCGTCGATGAACCAGGAGAGCTGCTCCACCGTCATCGCCGTGCTCTCGGCGGACATGTAGACGACCGGATAATCGTCATTTTCCTCGCGCTGCACCTGAGGCTCGAGGATGCCCTCGGGAAGGTCGCCGCGGATTCGCGCCACCGCGTCGCGCACGTCGGTGACGGCGCGGTCGATCGGAGTGCCGATCTCGAAGCTGATGAAGGTGTTGCTGTTGCCTTCGCGGATGAACGAATTGATCTCGGTGACGCCTTCGATCCCGCGGACCGCGGCCTCGACCCGTCGGGTGATCTGGATCTCCAGTTCTGGCGGCGCCGCGCCGGGCTGGCTGATCGAGACGCTCGCTCCCGGGACGCTGACGTCCGGGTTGAGGTTCACGTCCATCCGCATGAAGGCCAGAAGGCCCATGGCGAGCAGGAAGGTGAACAGGACGATCGGGATAACCGGGTTGCGGATCGCCCAGGCCGAGATGTTACGCATCGTTCATCGACTCCAAATCGGCCTGTCGCCTAGCGGCTGACCGCGCGTTGCGGACGCACCTTCTCACCCGGGTTGAGGAAGGCGCCGGCCGACTGGACGACCCGCTCGTTGCCGTTGAGGCCCTCGGCGATCACCACGCCCTTGTCGATCACGGTGCCGATCCGGACGGCCTGGCGCTGGACGGTATTGTTCGGCGTCACGATCAGCACGTAGGTGCCTGCGTCGTCGGTGAGGACCGCGGATTCGGGCAGCAGCGGCGCGACCGTCGCTCCAGCCTTGATCGCGGCGGCGGCGAAGCCGCCGGGCCTCAGCTCAGCACTGTAGGGGATCGAGATGCGCGCGACGCCCTGGCGGGTCTGCGGATCGATGATCGGAGAGATCTGCCAGACCGAACCGAGGTAGCTTTGCTGCGAGCCCACCGGAGTGACGGTCACGGGCACGCCTACCGACAGCGTCGCGAGATCCGTCTGCGGCAGCCGGGCCATCAGCTCCATCTGTCCGCCCTGGGCGATCCGGAAGAGCGCCCCTGAGCCGGCGCCGACGATCTGCCCCGGCTCGACCCTGCGGTCGAGGACCAGCCCGGCGGCGGGCGCCCGGATGTCCAGCCGTCCGATCCGCGCGCGGGAGGCGCCGAGCTGGGCCTGCGCGACCCTGACTCGCGCGTTGGCGGCGTCCCTCGTGGCGATCCGACGCTCGACGTCCGCCTTGGAGACGAAGCCGCGCGCGACGAGGGACTGGGCGCGCTGGAGTTCCTGCTGCGCGAGCCTCGCATCGGCTCGGGCCACTTCGATGCTTGCGGCCAGCTGCTGCGCTTCCTGCGACTGAACCGAGCGCTCGATCACCGCGAGCGTCTGGCCGGCGCCGACCCATTGGCCCGCCTCGACCAGAACCCGAGAGACCATGCCGCCTTCTCCGGCGACGCCGACGGGCATGTCGCGGCGCGCGGCCAGCGTGCCGGTCGCCGAAATCGTGCGGGGCACCTGCTGGCGGCCGGGAACGATGACGCTGACGGCGGGCGCCGCGGCGGCGCCGTTCTTGCCGTCGCCGCCCGCCGCTGCCCCCTGCTTTTCGTCTCCGCCTCGCCCGAGCATGAACCAGGCGACGGCCGCCAGGACGGCCACCGCGAGCACGGCGAGGATGATGTTCCTGCGGCGGCGGCGGGCGACCGCGGCCTCGTCGACAACGATCACCTGTTCGCTTTCGGCGCCGCCACTACGCCATTTGCGCGACTCGAAGTTCATAGCTCTCATCTTTCCCCACACCGGACCGGCGGCAGGCCGCTTCGGCTACTGTGTTAGCCGAATATAGCACCTGCCTCAAGTCTAATCTGTCGCGCGCCCCCACGCGGCGGAACCGGCTTCCTACATTTTTTGTTGGGGTTTGACCACTCGAAAGCGGTACAGGGGCGAACGAGCAAGCGAGGGTAAGGAGGGACTTGGATGAACCTGCTGGCGGACTATGGCTTCCTCGGCTGGATCGTTATCGGCGCGCTCGCGGGCGCGCTGGCCAGGCTGATAATGCCGGGCCGCGGTCCGAGCGGCTGCATCGTCACCATCCTGCTCGGGGTCGGGGGGGCCCTGCTGGCGGGATTCCTGAGCCACAAGCTCGGCTGGGACCGGAACAACTCTGGAGCCGGCTTCATCGCCGCGGTCATCGGAGCGATCATCATCCTCTTCATCTACCGGCTGATCAACCGGCGGTAGCGGAAATCGTCGCCCGGCGAAGGCTGGGGGCCCGGGCGGGCGAACAGCGAAGCGTCTTTCACCCGCCGGGATCACGGGTGGCCGCCTTCATTTCTGCGACGAAGCTCCTGACATCCTCCCCACGCGCGATCCGCTCGACGATCGCCGAGCCGGAAATCACCCCCGCCGCCCCTGCCGACAGCGCGGAGCGCACATGCTCCGGCTTCGAAATCCCGAAGCCGAGAACCGCCGGAGGCGCCCCCGCGGACTTCAGCGCCGCGATCACGTCGGCGGCGAAACGCACCTGCGCGTCCGCGCCGGTCACTCCGGCCCGGGCGACGCAATAGGTATAGCCCTCCCCTTCCGCCGCGATCCACACCAGCCGCCCGGGCGGGGTATTGGGCGCGGCGATGAGTACCGGCGCCACCCCGGCCGAGCGCGCCGCCGCGAGGAACGGCGCGGCCTCGAGCAAAGGGACGTCGGCGACGAGGACGCTGTCGACCCCCGCTTCGGCGGCCGCGTTGTAAAAGGCCTCGCGGCCCCTCGCCATCACCAGATTGGCGTAGGTGAGGATCCCTACCGGAAGCTCGGGATGGCGGGCCCGGAATTCGCCGAGAAGCCGGAAGCAGTCCGCCGTCCTGGTCCCCGCCGCCAGCGCCCGCACCGCGGCGGCCTGGATGACCGGGCCGTCGGCGACTGGGTCCGAGAAGGGGATGCCCACCTCGAGCATGTCAGCCCCGCCCTCGACCAGGGAGTCCAGGATTGAGGCGCTGGCCGCCGGATCCGGATCGCCGAGCATGACGAAGGCGCCGAACGCCCCTTCGCCTCGAGCCCCGAGCGGCTCGAACATCGCGCGATAGCGGGTCACGCCGCCGCCCCGAGCAGCCTGCGCGCCTGCTCCATGTCCTTGTCGCCGCGGCCCGAGAGATTGACCACCAGCAAGGTTTCCTTATCCGCCGCCTCCGCCATCTTCAGCGCCTGCGCCAGGGCATGCGCGGATTCGAACGCGCAGATGATCCCCTCGGAGCGCGCCAGCAGGGCGAAGGCGGCCAGCGCCTCCGCATCCGTGACCCCGACATATTCGGCGCGGCCGCTGTCCTTGAGATGGGCATGCTCGGGCCCCACCGCCGGATAGTCGAGGCCGGCGGAAACCGACCAGCTCTCGTCGATCTGCCCGTCCGCGTCCTGCAGGACATAAGTCTCGGCGCCGTGAAGTATCCCCGGCCGGCCGCGCAGCAACGTCGCGCCATGCTCACGGCCATCGAGCCCGCGCCCGGCCGCTTCGACGCCGATCAAACGCACGGCCCCGTCCCCGACGAAGTCCGCGAACAGGCCGATGGCATTCGAACCGCCGCCGACCGCGGCGATGCACGCGTCGGGGAGCCGCCCCTCCTCTGTCAATATCTGCGCCCGGGCCTCCTTGCCGATGACGCGCTGATATTCGCGCACCATCAGCGGAAAAGGGTGCGGCCCGGCGACGGTGCCGAGCAGATAATGGGTGTCCTCGAAGCTGGCCGCCCAGTCCCTCAGCGCCTCGTTTATCGCGTCCTTGAGGGTCCGGGCGCCGCTTTCGACCGGCACCACCTCGGCCCCCATCAGCTCCATCCGGAAGACGTTGAGCTTCTGCCGCTCGACGTCGTGGGCGCCCATGTAGATCCGGGTCTTCAGCCCGAACAGGGCCCCGGCGAGAGCGGTGGCGACTCCGTGCTGGCCGGCGCCGGTCTCGGCGATCAGCCGGCTCTTGCCCATCCGCCTTGCGAGAAGCGCCTGGCCGAGCACCTGATTGGTCTTGTGGGCGCCGCCGTGGAGCAGGTCCTCGCGCTTGAGATAGATTCGCGCACGCTCCGAGCCGAGGTTGCGGCACCGGGTCAGCGGGGTGGGACGCCCTGCATATTTGGAGAGCAAAGCGTCGAGCTCCGCGCCGAAGGCCGGATCCTCCGAGGCGTCGAGGAAGGCAGCCTCGAGCTGCTCGATCGCAGGCACGAGGATTTCCGGCACATAAGCCCCGCCATAATCGCCGAAGCGTCCGCTCAGCCGCATTTCGTCATCGCCCTTCCCTCCGTCGCCCCCGCGCAAGCGGGGATCCCGCTACCTTGACGGCGCACGAGAGGAAGGAGCGGGATTCCCGCTTTCGCGGGAATGACGGGGCGGCTCACGACGTCGCCTCCCCCCGCGCCGGCGGGCGAAGCGCCTCGAAGAAGGCGAAAAGCCGCCCGGCATCCTTTCGGCCGGGCGCCATTTCGACCCCGGACCCGACGTCGAGGGCGAAGGCTCCGACCCGGGCCGCGGCCCTCGCATTAGAGGGCCTGAGACCGCCGGCGAGCACCGCGCGGCCGAGATCGGCTCGGCCCTCGAGGCGGGCCCAGTCGAAGACGATCCCGGTGCCGCCGGAGCGGCCCGCGACCTTGCTGTCGAACAAGGTCCGGTCGGATCCCAGCCTCGGCCGGGGCACTTC
>DASVPM010000228.1:0-1582 GCA_036382815.1 Allosphingosinicella sp. | reverse complement strand
CGCGCGGCCGAGCATGGCGCCGCTTCGAGCGCTGGCCGCGCAGTTCGACCTGCCGTCGGTGTAGCCGCGGCGCTCGATTCCGCCGGCAGCGCGTGGACGAGGCCCTGGACTAGGCGACGCGCATCAACTGGCTCGGGAAGGGCGAAGCCAGCGAGCAGGCGTCCGCCGCTTCGCCGTCGAGCCAGGAATCGTAATCCTCGCGCTGGAGGATGACCGGCATCGCCTTGGGGTGGAGCGGCGCGACGAGGGGGTTGGGGTCGCAGGTGAGAAAGGCGAAGCGGGCCCGGTCCTCGCTCCAGCGCCAGATTCCGGCGAAGGCGCAGCATTCCTCCCCTTCGATGGTGAACCACCAATTGGCCGGGCGGCCCGTCTCGGGATCCTTGCCCGGCCGCGGCTCGGCGAAGCTGGTGAACGGGACGAGGCAGCGCTGGGCCGGATTGGCCAGAGTCGAGCGCCAGAAGGGCGAATCGAGGTTGCGGACGTTGGTGATCGCCTTCTTGACGGGCCTGCCGCTCTTGCCGGCCATCGTCCGGATTATGCCCCAGGCCATGCAGTCGAGCCGCCGCCGGCCGTCCTCCTTGCGAACCACCAGCGCCTCGTATTTGGGGTAGATATCGGGCCTGGGCTCGAACGGAAGATCGAGCGGGACGGCGTCGAACAGGCGGCCCAGATCCTCGGTGCTTCGCTGCCGATAGAGATTGCACATCCGGCCAAGGTAGATTTCGCGGCACGGAAGGGGAAGCGCGGAGCTTCGAAATATGCAAAAATCCATTGCAGCCGCGTTGGGTTGTTCTCTATTTGTTCCACATGGAGCCGCGAATCACCGTCACCCCCGCCGAACTCGCCCGGGCGATCCGGGTCTGGCTTCGAGTCATGCCCAAGCATATCTGGCGCGCGCTCGAGAAGCATCAGCTGGCCGCGCTCGACAAGCGGCAGGACCCCGATTCCGAGCCGCAGGTCCATGGCGCCGTCGCCGATCATATTGCCGGTCATTTCGAGCGGGCCAATTGGGAGGTCACGCGGCCCGAGCCGAAGGACCTCGGCTCGCCTCCGCCGTGGAGCGGCGGCTGAGCGTCCCGCGCGCGCGGCGGCGCGGCGGTCTAAGGGGACCGAGCGGCCCGTGGAAGGAAACCCCCCGGTCCCCACCATGAGAGGAAGCCATTCCAACTCTAGGTAAACCTCCAATACCATAGCGATCCAGATTAAATCTACATGTAACTTCAGTCGGCAGCTCGAAATTTTCGAGCGATAACAGCCACAAGCCAATTGCGGGGCGAGCCCGCCGGCACGCTTGCGAAACGTCCGGATTCGGACCAATCTCCGTCCCCGGCCGCTTGGATCCAAAGCGAGTCGGCGCGGGCCCGCCCGCGACCGAACGCCCGGCGCTCCGTTGGGGGCGACGCGCCGGGCGTCCTTGGCCATTCGAGACATGTCCGGCGGCGGCGCCTCGACGCCGGCGCCTCGACTCCGGCCCTCTTAGCGTCTCGCCGCGGCGCCGTCCCGCCCCGGTACAGGCCGGATCCGGGGGTGGCGGGCGCGGATCGCTTTCGACATTGGAGCGCTTCGACCGGCTCAACAGGCA
>DASVPM010000227.1:0-3668 GCA_036382815.1 Allosphingosinicella sp. | reverse complement strand
GGGCGCGCCGGAACTCGGCCCAGTCCGACTCCGTCAATCGGCTCTCGATGGTCATCTCCGGTCTCCTCATGCGGCCGGCGAAGGCCCCACCCCCGCCGGCCGATTCGCCACGACCCCCCACAAAACATGAGCAAACCCAATTTGAAAGTTCTTTTTTTGTTCCGCACAAGGCGAGCCTCAAGCAGCGCGGTGATTGCGCAGCAATCACGAGCAGCGCGAGGGCTCGCCCCGCGCGGCCGGCGGGCCGGCCGGCACGGCGGCCGAACCCGTCCGACGTCACGGGCCGCCCCGTGACGCCGCGCGCCTCGAGCCTACCCCGCGGCCCGCCGCCGCCTCTCCTCCCGGGCTTTCTCCGCCTTGATCTCGGCCAGCCGCGCGGCCAGCTCGTCGAATATGGCCGGCCCGTCGCGCCGCGCCGCCGCCTCGCGCTCCGCCATCTCGGCGCGGATCTCCGCCTCGATCCGGGGCCTCAGCTCCTTCTCGATCTTCTTGCGGAGCGCCTCGAGCGGGAGCCCGAAGCGGGCCGGATCGGCGCCTTCGAGGATCAGCTTGAACACGCTGTCGGAGCGCTTCAGCCGGGTCGCGACGACCTTGCCGCCCTGCACCACCGGCTCGGCGATGCCGGTCACCCCGCGCTCCCAGGCCAGGGTCTCGAGGCTCGCCGTCCCGCCCGACCGCGCCCGCGCCGCCCGGCACAAAGACGCGAATTCCGGGTCCTTCTTCTCGTGCCGGTAGAAGGTCGTCGGCGAGATCCTGGCCTCGCGGCACGCCACTTCCACCGTCACCCCCCGGCCCAGCGCCTCCAGGCACGCCGCCTTCTTTGCCGGCGTGAAGCCGTTGCACTTCCATCCCAGCGCCATGTCCCGCTCCCCCTCTCGTCAGACGTTCCGGAAATGGAGGTGCCGCGGCCAGCAATCGTCGTCGAGCGCCGCCATCACCTCCGCATAGACGGCCTGGGCGGCCGCCGCCTCCGGCGGCTCGGGCAGGTCGGGCGCGTCCTCGTCCTCCCAGTCGATGTCGGGATGGGCCTCGATCTGCCGCTCATAGGCCTCGCCGGCTTTCTCCTGCAGTTCGAAAAAGGTGTCGAGCCGCTCGCTCGCCCACTCGGCCCTCAGCCGCGCCCGCTCGACCTTCCTCGCCGCTTCCGCCTCCGCCTCGGCCGGCGCCATCCCGAGCTCGACCATCTCCGCCGCGAGCCGCCGCCCGAGCGCCCGCCACTCCGCCGCCCCCGGCATCGCCCCCGGCCGCCCCCGCCGCCGCTCCCGCCCCGCCATCGCCTTTCTCCCGCACCGCCCGGGACGGGCCCCACCCGCCCCGCACGAATCACCACCAGGCCCAGTAAAGCAGGAATTTTCCTACATTAATCCGACAAAGTGCCCGTGAGCCGGGCCGCGACCGCGCAGCGATCGCAAGCAGCGAACGGAGCGCTTCGGATCGGCCGGCGGGGCGGCCGGGAAGACCGGCCGAACCCGTCCGACGGCGCAGGCCGCCCTGCGCCCCTTTCGCACAGGGCGAGCCAGCGCAGCGCCGCCGGCGCAAAGCGCCGCCGAAGCAGCGCCAGGACTCGCCCCCGCGCGGCCGGGCGTCCGGCCTCTAGCCGGACGAACCGCTCCGACGTCACGGGCCGCCCCATGACTTTCCTCCTTCGTCACCCCGAACGCGTTTCAGGGTCCAGTGTAGCGCAGCTCAGGGGCAATCGGTCCCGCATGCGAAGGCGGCGCTGCTCCACCCTGGATGCTGAAACAAGTCCGGCATGACGGAAAAGGGGGCCCTGGCCCGCCTCCGCCAGCCGCCGGGCATCCGCCTCCAGCCATGCCAGGCAGTCTTCCCCACCATCGATCTCCCAGACCGAATGAGCCGAGATCAGGGATATCTCGACGGCCAGCGCCTGCAGGTCCGGCGCCCGCGCCTCGAGCAGCGCGATCATCGCCGAATCGGCCACGCCCACGAACACCCCATATTCGTCGTCCAGCGCCTCCTGCGCATCGAACGACCGCCCCTCCGGCCCCGCCGAAGCCGCGGAAGCGGCAATTTCGAATTTCTCCCTGGCGCAGTCCGCCTCGCGAAAGACCGCGAATGCCTGCCGCCAATACTCCCGCTTCTGCCGTCATTGCGACCCCGGCGGCAGGCCGGGGGAGGCAATCCAGCCTGGATCGCCACCCTTCGCAAACGCTCCGGGCAGGCTAAGCTCCGCTCCTCGCGATGACGAGGCGGCGCCCGGCACCGGCACGGCAACCGAAACGCCCAGGACCGTCCGGCGGGTAAAGCCGCCTGACGCGACAAGCCTTTCGTCGCCGCCAGCACGAGCTTCGCCACCATCCACAGGTGGAAGTGAAGCCCGCACGCCGCTATGCTCCCTGGAAGCCATGACCAAGGGTCTCCCGCCGATCGGGTTGGGGTTCTGCAATTATGACACTGCTAGTGCCACACTCAAGGAGCAGGCGCAAGTGCTTTTTGCCCTGAGAGTGCCAGATTGAACATCACCCAGTGCCGCATGGCGCGAACGGCGCTCGACTGGTCCCTCCAAGACCTTGCCGACGCCTCCGGCGTTAGTCGGCGCACGATTGCTCGGTTTGAGGCTGGAGAGTCCGTTCGGCCGGCGCGTGCCCAAGCATTGCGCCAAGCTTTCGAAGCGAAGGGAGTATTGTTCGTCGACAGCGGCCCCTTGGTCGGCGGCGTCATCCCCCCACGGGGATAAGACAGCGAAGCTTACTTTTCTTGTACAACGAATAGTTGCGCAGAAAATATCTTCATTGCTGTGTCAGCCAAGGCCCTCAGCTGCCCTTCCTCGGCCTCCTTAGGTCTGCCAGCAATGCGGTTCACGACCGTTTGCTCCGGCGGTTCAAGCGCGCCGTCTATCATCTGCTCAGTCAATTCTCGCAACGGACGCCGGTCTTCTACCGCCTGAAGGTAGGTCTCTTGCTCCGCGCTAGTCCACCGTGGTCCAACCGGTTCGGCCACGGCCGCCCTTACAGCCTCGACCATCTCGCTCAGACCACCTTCTCGCAACGTCTTCGTTTGGCGCGACAACGCCTCCCGTAGGTGCGATTCGAGTTCGGCGCCGGGAACAGCATCAACCCTTCGCGGCTCAGAGCATACGTAATGAGCGCTCTCGGTGAATGTCACGTGATGCTTCAGGTGGTCTAGTGGCCCGATTGCAGAGGGTTTGATGAAGAAAGAGCGTGGCCTGACTGCTCCTGCCGAAAAGGCGTCATTTAGCTCCTGCACGGTATGAAACCGCGGAGCTGCGTAAAATACGACATTCGGGTGGCGATCGAGCGAGAGGAGTAAATCGTGTTGCTTAGAGCGGCGTCGCTCTGTGATGTACATTCGGTAAAATGGCGGCACTAGCCCGAGGGAGGTGCACTCCGAAGCGGTGCCTCTAACCATACAGTCAGCCCTCTTGAACTGGATATAAAGCGCCAGGCCAGGGGCATCCAGCTTGACGTCATAGCCTCCACCTGCTCGGCCCTCCTCTATCAAGCTTGGGAATACAGGGGCCGCATTCAGATGCTGCAATGAAGCGACAAACTCATTGGTTAGAGCGAAGCCGTACGAAAACTCAGAAAGGTCTGGGGTCATGGCGCGTACCTAGGCCGCTTGGACGCGGCCAAGGCGTTGACCCAACACACGCTTGATACTCATGTCGATATGATACCTAGGCAGCA
>DASVPM010000226.1:0-2838 GCA_036382815.1 Allosphingosinicella sp. | reverse complement strand
GAGTATTTCGGAAGCGACCGAGATATATTTGCGTCCCGCCTCGCGCGCGGCGGCGACCGCCGCCCTGACGTCGAGCAGCAGTTCCCCGGCGAAGGCCGGGGCCCAGTCGGCACCGGGGCTGGGCCCCGGCCTTCGCCGGGGAGCAAGGTGATTCGTCCCATCACTCCTCGCCGAAGCGGTCCTCGACGAGCGCCACGAGCGCCTCCAGCGCCTCGTCCGCCCCGTTCCCCTCCGTATGGATGGTGATCTTGTCGCCCATTGCCGCTCCAAGCATCATCAGCCCCATGATCGAGGTTCCGCAGACCCGGCTGCCGTCCTTCTCGACCTCGATCGCCGCGGGAAGGCCGGCGGCGAGAGTCACGAAGCGGGCGCTGGCTCGCGCATGGAGCCCGCGCTTGTTCCTCATCTCGACGGTCCGGCTGGCCACGCTCAGACGGTTTCCCCGAGTATTTCGGAAGCGACCGAGATATATTTGCGTCCCGCCTCGCGCGCGGCGGCGACCGCCGCCCTGACGTCGAGCAGCTTGCGGGCGCCCTCGAGCCGGATCAGCATCGGCAGGTTGACGCCGGCGATGACCTCCACTTTCTCCGACTTCATCAGGGAGATTGCGAGGTTGGACGGGGTTCCGCCGAACAGATCGGTGAGGATGATGACTCCGCTGCCGTCGTCGACCTTGGCGACCGCTTCGGCGATGTCGTTGCGGCGGCCCTCCATGTCGTCCTCGGGGCCGATGCAGATCGCCTCGATCCGCTCCTGCGGCCCGACGACATGCTCCATCGCCCGAACGAACTCAGCCGCAAGCCGGCCGTGGGTCACCAAAACCAGACCAATCATCTAAACGTCCCAATCCTGCGACTTGCCCCCGCCGCCGCCTTCGACCCCCTCGCGCGGCGGCGAGGCGAGGTCGCGATGCTCGACCGTGGGCGAAAATCCGGCCTCGCGCAACCGGGCAGCGACCCGTTCGGCGACGTGCACCGAGCGGTGTCTTCCGCCGGTACATCCGAACGCCATCGTCACATAGGATTTTCCTTCCGCGCCGTAGCGCGGAAGCAGGGTGAGGATGAGGTCCTCTATCCGCTCGAGGGCTTCGCCATAAGCCTCGTCGCCGGCGATATAGCCGCCGACCGCCGGATCGAGGCCGGTGAGCTCGCGAAGCGAGTCGACCCAATAGGGGTTCCTCAGGAACCTCAGGTCGAAGACGTTGTCGGCATTGCGCGGAATTCCCCGGGCGAAGCCGAACGACATGACCGACAGGGTCGGCGCGACCTTGCCGCCGCCGAAGCGCTGGCGGATCTGCTGCTGGAGCGCGTTGGGCGCGGTGTCGGTGGTGTCGACGACATGGTCCGCCCAGCGCCGCAGCGGCTCCATCAGCTCGCGCTCGGCGGCGATGCCGTCGGTGGCCGGGCGGTCGGGCGCGAGCGGATGGCGCCGGCGGGTCTCCGAATAGCGGCGCAGCAGCTCCGATCCGGCGCAGTCGAAATAGAGGGTCTCGACCGGGACTTTCTGCCCGCTCGCCACCGCCTTGATCTGCTGGACGATGCGGTTGGCGTCGAAGTCCCGGGTGCGGCTGTCGACGCCGAGCGCGAGCGGCCGCCGCCGCCTCGAATTGCCCTTGCCGAGCGGGGTTTCGAGAAGGTCCTCGAGCAGCGACAGCGGCAGATTGTCGACGACCTCCCAGCCCAGATCCTCGAGCGTTCTCAGCGCCGTCGACTTGCCGGCGCCGGAAAGACCGGTGACCAGCAGGATTCGCTGCGGGGCCGCGCCGGCGGTCAAAGGGTCAATCCGAAACGCACGAGCGCATATTCTAGCTTGAGCGGCGCCGAAGGCTCAAGCGCCGCCAGCGCGACGAGCGGAATATCCAGCCCCGCGAGCCGGATCGAGGCCGCTTCGGGAAGCCTCTCCGGCGGGCGGTCGAGATCGGCATAGAGGCACACCGGAACGCCCTGCGCCGCGGGGATTTCGAGGAGGCCGATTCCGCGCGCCTCGATCTTCCCCGCGATCCTCGCCGGCGCCCAGGCCAGCAAGGTGTCGCCGACGCCGCGAAGCTCGGTATAATCGTCGCTCACCAGCTGCGCGCCGCGGTCGATCAGCCGCAGGGCGAGATCGGACTTGCCCGCGCCCGACCGCCCGGCGAGCAGCACCGCCCGGCCTCGAATCGAGACGCAGGAGGCGTGGAGGGTCTCGTCCGGCGGAAGGCTCATTGCGGCGGCGCTTCCGGAAAGTGGAGGACGAAACGCGCGCCGCTGCGGCCGTCATGGCGGCTCTCCACCTCGATGCGCCCGTCATGGCCGTCGACCGTCGCCTTGGCGATGGCCAGGCCGAGTCCGGAGTGGCGGCCGAACCCGTCCGCCTCCGGCCTGACGCTGTGGAAGCGGCGGAAGATCGATGCCCGCGCTTCCTCCGGCACGCCCGGCCCCTGGTCCTCGACCGCTATCACCACCTCGCCCTTGAACCGGGCCGCTCCGATCTCGACCAGGCTTCCCGGCGGCGAGAAGGAGATGGCGTTGTCGACGACGTTGTCGATCGCCCGGGCGAGCCGCGACTCGTCGCCGAGCACGACCGCGCTTCCGACCCGGGGCCGGGCGAAGGCGACCCGGACCTGCCGCTCGGCCGCCCGCGGCCGCCACAGGTCGAGAAGCGATTCGACGAGGTGGCCGAGATCGACCGGCTCGAAATGCGCTCGGCTCAACTCGGCGTCGAGCCTCGAGGCTTCGGCGATGTCGACGATCAGCCGGTCGAGCCGGACGACGTCGCTCCGGACGATCTCGAGCAGCTGCCGGCGAAGCGCCGGATCCTCGACCGTGTCGAGGCTCTCGACGGCCGAGCGAAGGGAGGCGA
>DASVPM010000225.1:0-9541 GCA_036382815.1 Allosphingosinicella sp. | reverse complement strand
GAAGGACGGGCGGATCCAGCTCCACCTCGGATCGAACCCAGGGGCATACGATCCCGCCCGTCCGACCGCCGGGGGTGGCCACCCCCGGCGGTCGACCAATCCATAACCAGATCGGCCTACGGGCAATATGCAAGGGGCCTTCCGGACCTGCGACGAGCCCCTCCACCGCGCTTCGCGCGGTCCCCCTCCCCGCGAAATCGCGGGGAGGAATTGATATCCTCTCGCCCTCCCTGCACACTCCCCCCATGACCATCGATCTCGACCGCCGCCTTCTCCTCAAGGCCGGAACCCTCGGACTCGGCGCCCTGGCCGTGCCCGGGATGGCGCAGCTGACTGCGGCGCGCGGCTTCACCCACGGCGTCGCCAGCGGCGAGCCCGGGCAGCGTTCGGTGATGCTCTGGACCCGCCACGTGCCGGTGACGGGCGACCGTTCGCTGCTCGCCTGGAAGGTATCGGAGACGAGCGACTTCCGCCGCCCGGTCGCGCAAGGGACGGTCGAGGCTACGGCCGAGCAGGATTGGTGCGTGAAGCCGGTCGCAAGAGGGCTGAAGCCGGGCCGCGCCTATCATTACCGGTTCGAGAACCTCCGCGGCGCCGCTGCCGTCACCGGCCGCACCCGGACCCTCCCCGAAGGCCGCACCCCCAATTTCACCCTGGGGATATTCTCCTGCGCCAACCTCGCCTTCGGCTATTTCAACGCCTACGCCCACGCCGCCGTTCGCCGCGACCTCGACCTGCTCGTCCATCTCGGCGACTATTATTACGAATATCATCCGGGTAAATATCCGTCCGCCCGCGAAGCGGTCCCCGGCCGGCTGCTCGACCCTCCGCACGAAGCGGTGGCGCTCGCCGACTATCGGCTGCGCCACGCCGCCTATCGCGCCGATCCGGATCTTCAGCGGCTCCACGCCTCGGCGCCGATGGTGATGATGTGGGACGATCATGAGACCGCCAACGACAGCTGGTCGGGCGGCGCCGAGAATCACGATCCTTCGAAGGAAGGGCCGTGGGACATCCGCAAGGCCGCCGCCCAGCGCGCCTATCGCGAGTGGCTGCCGGTCTCCGAGAAGAGCTGGGAGAGCTACGAGATCGGCGATCTCGCCACCCTGTTCCGCCCTGAGACCCGGCTCACCGCGCGAAGCCGCCCTCTCGAGTTCGGCGAAGCGCTGCGGCGCGGCGAAGACATCAAGGCCTCGCTAACGCGCTTCCGCGACGGCCCATGGCGCGATCCGGAGCGGACGATGATGGGCTCCGGCCAGGAGGTCTGGCTCGCCGGCGCATTCAAGCGCTCGACGGGGCAGGGGACGCGCTGGCAGCTCCTCGCGCAGCAGACTGTGATGGGCTCCTGGGCGCTTCCGGCGGAGGCCCGCGCCTGGCTTCGTGCGGACGCTCCGGCGGAGGTGAAGCAGGTGACCGCGATCGGCGCCGCCGCCGCCGAAGTCGGGCTTCCGCTCAACCTCGACGCCTGGGACGGCTATCCCGCGGCCCGCGACCGGCTGCTCCGCTCGGCGCTCGACGCCGATGCCAATCTCCTCGTCCTCTCCGGCGACAGCCACAATGGCTGGGCCTTCGATCTCGACCTCGGCGGAACTCCCGCCGGGGCCGAGTTCGCCGGCTCCAGCGTCACCTCGCCCGGCCTCGAAGCGTATACGCCGGGTATCGTCCCGGCCGAGGTCGTCCGCGCCATCCGCGCCCGGAACCCGGCGCTGAAATGGGCCGACGTCCAGCGCCGCGGCTACCTGACCCTGACCCTGACCCGCGACCGCGCCACCGGCGAATGGCTCTCGCTCGACACCGTGCGGACCCGCTCCACCCGCCTCGCCGCCCGCCACGCGATAAGCGTCGCGAGAGGCGCCAACCGCTTCGCATAGCACAAAATCCTCCCCGCGATTTCGCGGGGAGGGGGACCATGCGAAGCATGGTGGAGGGGTTCTTCCCGGACTCCGAAGAACCCCTCCACCGCGCTCCCCCGGAAATCCGGGGGAGGATTTAAGTCCCCGTCCCGAGCGGAAAAACGCTCTTGTTACCCGCTCGCAGTTGCGGCAATTTCGCTGCGGGTGAAGGGGGTTTCATGCACAGGACGATAGTCATCGCGGCCGCGCTCGCGGCCCTGTCCGGCAACGCCGCTCCGGCCTTCGCCCAAAGCGAAGCACCGCCCGATCCGGCGACCATCGAGCTTCCCGACCTCACGCCCAGTCGCGATCCGGACGTCATCGCGAACGGCGGCAAGCATTATTATTTCCACAAAGCGGGAGTCAGCTACGCCGAGGCCTATGAGGATTTCAGCGAATGCTACCGCTACCTGCCGGTCCCATATGCGGACCGAAGCCTGCCGATGTTCGCCCCCTGGAGCGAGAGACCCGGCGTCGAGCGCTTCCAGCCGGCGAACAATTACGGGCTGGTCGGAATGGGCATCATGGCGCTGATCGGAGGCGGCATCGAGCGCCGTGCCAGCCAGGCGCCGGTGCGCCGCTGCCTGGAGACCCGGGGCTATGTCCGCTATCCGGTGGCCGAGAAGATCTGGCGGCAGCTGATCGACGATTATTCGGTGCGTTCGATCGCCGTCCAGGCGAAGGCGGCGTCGCTGCCCGCCCCCGATGCGCAGCCGGTGACGCAATGAGGCTGCTCCTCGCGCTCCTGCTGGTGTTTGCGCCCTTCGCGGTGGCGGCCCGCGCTCCCGACGAGATGGTGGAGATCGAGGCGGGCACGGCCGTCACGGTCAGGCCCGACCGGGCCTACATATTGTTCCGCAGGGTCAGGCCCGAGGGCGTCCTCTCGGTAGAGCCCATCTTCATGCGGATTCCGAGCGCGGCCGAGATGGCGCGCTACACCGCCGCCCGCCGCCAGGCTTGGGCGAAAGCCGAGCCCGGGCTGCTCCGGCATCGCGCGGCCCAGCTGCGCCGGAAGGCGGAAGCCGAAGCCGCGGGCAGGCCGTACAACGGCGAGATACCGCCGGAGCCGAGCTTCGAGACGTTCGAGTTCGTCTGGGACGAAGTCGCGAACGTGCGGCGGGTCGATACCGACCGGGCCTTCGCCAGGGCGCCGGGGGAAAACACCTATCTCGTCGAGATCCTGCCCGGCGACTTTGTCCTCTACGGCGCCTCTTACGGCTCGGCGGCCGTCAAGCCTTCGCTCTTCGCCTGCATGTGCCTCGGCACCGTCGGGTTCCAGGCGCCGGCGGGCGTGATCACCGATCTGGGCTATTTCATGGGCGACCGGGCCGACAAGCTTTCGAAGATCCCCGAGCTCAAGGACGAGACCGGCCTCGGCTCCGGATCGGTGGCCATCCACGCCCCGCTGGCGGCGACGGTCCGGCCGGTACGGAGCGACAGCCCGCTGCCCGCCGGCATTCCCGCATCCTCGGTGCGTCCGGCCCGATATCGCGCCGTCGGCCGTTTCGTCGATCCGCGCGCGATCACCATCGCCCGGCTGGCGGCGGTGCCCGGAATCCTCGCTTATGAGGGACGGCGGGTCATCGACGTGCAAATGGGCACGGACGCCAAGGGATCGCATTAAACCCTTAATTCCTCCCCGCGGTTTCGCGGGGAGGGGGACCGCGCGAAGCGCGGTGGAGGGGTTCTTCTCAAGTCGGCAAGGGCCCTCCACCACCCTTCGGGTGGTCCCCGTCCCCTGCAAAGGCAGGGGAGGATTAGAAGAAGTGTTCTCTCTTTGTTCGGAATCTGATATGCTTGTGCCATGTCCCGCTTTCCCTTCCTCCACTTCATACCCGTTCCCGTCCGCCCGCGCCGCGACGGCTGGACTCCGTACCTCCAGATCCGCTTCGTCATCGGCATCGCGCGCGGCTTGAGCCCTGCCAAGGCGGCCGAACGCCTAGGCAAAACCCGGCAATCCGCCCAGGCCCTGCGGCGGCACCCCGAGGGCCGCAGCTTCGCCGCCGCCTGGGAGTCGGCGCGACGGTTTGCCGAGGCGGGCGGAGCACCGAAAGGCGACAAGCCGTGAGCGCCTCGCACCTTCTTCCTCGCGCGCCTTGCGCCCGCCGACGATCGAAAAATCTTCTGCCGTGTGCAACTCGTCCAACTTGTCCAACTCGTCCCACTCCGGGTCGCTCGGCACCGTCGCGAGCGGTCCTGGAAGAATTTCCCGACATCGTGAACTTCATGAACTTCGCTCCCGCATATCGCTTGTTGCGGCCGACGCCGCTAAGGCCGCCGCCATGCTGAAGAAGACCTCCGGTCCCGACCTCGCCGCCCTGCGCCTGCTCGAAGAGCGGCTGCGCTGGCTCTCCGCCTGGACGATCCACAACGCCAACCATCTGCGCGCCAGTCCCGACGGGCTCAAGGTCGGCGGCCACCAGGCGAGCTGCGCCTCGATGACGGCGATCATGGCCGCGCTCTATTTCCACGCGCTCGGCCCGAACGACAAGGTGGCGGTCAAGCCCCATGCCGGGCCCGTCCTCCACGCCGTCCACTATTTGCTCGGCAGCCAGAGCCGCGAGCAGCTCGAGAATTTCCGCGGCTTCGGCGGCATGCAGAGCTATCCGAGCCGGACCAAGGACAGGATCCCGGTCGATTTCTCGACCGGCTCGGTCGGCCTGGGCGTCGCGATCACCGCCTTCGCCAGCCTCGTCCAGGATTACCTCGTCGCCCATGGCGAGCTGGCGCCGGCCGATTGCGGCCGGATGGTCGCTCTGATGGGCGACGCCGAGCTCGACGAGGGCAATATCTACGAATGCCTGATCGAGGCCTACAAGCACGACATCCGCAATTGCTGGTGGATCGTCGACTATAACCGCCAGTCGCTCGACGCGACCACGGCCGAGCGCATGTTCCGCCGCTTCGACGAGATTTTCGCGAGCTGCGGCTGGCGGGTGATCACCCTCAAATACGGCAAGGCGCTGGAGGCGGCGTTCGGCGAGCCCGGCGGCGAGGCCCTGAAGGCCTGGCTCGAGGAATGCGGCAACGCCGATTATGCCGCGCTCACCTATCTCGGCGGCGGCGCCTGGCGCGAACGGCTGCTGAAGGAAGCGCCCGAGGCGAAGCCGCTCGTCGATTCGCTCGACGACGAAGCGCTCGCTTCCTTGATGACCAACCTCGCCGGGCACGACATGGCCAGCCTCGTCGAAGCCTTCGACGGCGCCCGGGACGACGTCCCGACCCTGTTCATCGCCTACACGATCAAGGGCTTCGGCCTCCCTTTCGCCGGCCACAAGGACAATCATGCCGGCCTCATGAACCCCGGCCAGATCGCCGCCCTGCGCGATCGCATGGGAATCGTCGAAGGGGAGGAGTGGGAGCCCTGGGCCGGGCTCGGCGGCAATTCGGTGGAGGGGGTGAAGGCCCTTGTCGAGGCGAGCGCGATCGCCCGCGCGAAGCGCGAGCGGCCCTGGGATCAGGTCGAGATGGCGGCGATCCCCGCGCCCACGGGCGACGAGCAGTCGACCCAGGCCGCTTTCGGGCGGATCCTGCTCGACCTCAGCCGCGCCGGCGGGGCCCTGGCGGACCGAATCGTCACCACGTCGCCCGACGTGACCGTCTCGACCAACCTCGGCGCCTGGGTCAACCAGCGCGGCCTGTTCCGGCGGAGCGGTCTGGCCGACGTCTTCGCCGCGGCCAAGATTCCTTCAGCCCAGAAATGGGGCGCCACCGACGCCGGCCAGCATATCGAGCTCGGCATCGCCGAGAACAACCTTTTCCTGATGCTGGCGGCCCTGGGGCTCGCCGGCGACCTGTTCGGCACCCGCCTGTTCCCGATCGGCACCGTCTACGATCCCTTCATCGCCCGCGGCCTCGATGCCCTCAACTACGCCTGCTACCAGGACGCCCGCTTCCTCCTCGTCGCGACCCCGTCCGGCGTGACGCTCGGCCCCGAGGGGGGCGCCCACCAGTCGATCAATCCCCCCCTGATCGCGCTCGGCCAGCCCGGCCTCCGACATTACGAGCCCGCCTTCGCCGACGAGCTGGCTCTGTTCATGGAGGAGGCTTTCCGGCTGATGCAATCGCCCGCCGGCGAAAGCGTCTATCTGCGCCTCACCACCCGGACGATCCGCCAGGCCGAGCGGGCCGGCGAAAGCTGGAAGGCCGGCGCTCTGGAGGGCGGCTACTGGCTTCGCGAGCCGGCGCCGGGCTCGGAAGCCGCTTTGGTCTATTCGGGCGCCCTCGCCCCCGAGGCACTGGCCGCCTGGGAGACGCTTAGGGAGGACGTACCCGGCCTCGGCCTGCTCGCCGTCACCTCGCCCGACCTCCTCCACCGCGGCTGGAGCGAGCGCCGGCGCGGCCGCTGGGGCGGGAAGGGGGCCGCGCCCTCGCATGTCGAGCGGCTGCTCACGCCGCTCTCGCCCACCGCGGGCCTCGTCACCCTCCTCGACGGCGCCCCGGCCTCGCTCTCCTGGCTCGGAGGCGTGCTCGGCCACCGGGTCAGCCCCCTCGGAATCGAGCGTTTCGGCCAGACCGGGACGCTGCCGGATCTCTACCGTGAATACAGGCTGGACCTGAATGCCATCGTCGAAGCCGCGGCGGAGCTGTTCCTGCCCTGACCGTCATTGCGAGGAGCGAAGCGACGAAGCAATCCAGCCTCTGGCCTCGGAGCCTCTGGATTGCTTCGCTTCGCTCGCAATGACGGGCCAACGCGGAACCTCTATCCCCCTCCAGCGCTCTTGCCCGCGAACCCATTCGAGGAGTTGAGTAATGATCGGTAAAATCGCTGGAGCCATGCTCGGCCGCAAGCTCGCGGGACGTTATAATGGCGGCACCGGCCTGCTTCTCGGCGCCCTGGCCCCGGCCATCGCCCGCCGCGGTCTCGGCCCCCTCGGTCTCGCCGTCGGCGGAGCCTGGGTCGCCAAGAAGCTTTGGGACCGCCGCAGCCGCGCGTCGGGCGCCACCCGCACTTACTGACCAAGCCGTCACCCGGCGAAGGCCGGGAACCCGGCGGTGAAGGGCGCCAGCGCCTTTCACCCCCTGGGGCCCCAGCCTGCGCCGGGGCGACGCGCTAAGCCGGCTTCATCTCCAGCAGCCAGATCGCCGCGATCAAGGCAAGCGTCGCCGCGACCGCGGTCCAGCTCACCACCTTGAGGTTGATCGGCCGGAGCTCGGCGGCCTCATGCCTGTCCAACCGCTCCATCACCGCGGCGGCGCGCCGCTCCGCCACCACTATCACATAGGCGCCGGCGAGCAGAAAGGCGGTCGCGATCGCCTTGGGCACCCAGTCGGGCTGCATCGCCTTGAAGAGCACCTGGAAACCTAAACCTATGCCGACGGCCGCGAAGCCGGTCCGAAGCCATCCGGCGAAGGTCCGTTCGTTGGCCAGGATCGTCCGGTCCTGCGCGAGGCCGGTGCGCTCCTCGGCGAGCTTCTCCTTTTCGCCCTCAGCCATGCCCTTTTAGAAGACGCCGTCTTCGTCTTCGGGCGGCGGCGGCGGCTCGTCCCTGGGTGGCGGGCCAGCGTCGTCGGTCGGGTCGCGGCGCGGGGTGTCGGCCGGGCCTCGCTCCTCGCGGGGCGGAAGTTCCTCGATCGGGAAGGGGGCGCCGTCGCCGGTGACGCTGATTCCGTTCTCGTTCACTTGCACTCCAACCTCGTAACCGTCGGTTCCCTCGATCGGGAGGGTCACCGAGCCGTTGAAGCCGGCCCTGGGCGCGGGAGCCGCCAACGGCGGCGCCAGCGTCTTGGCCGGAGTCGTTCCGACGGCCTGGGTCATGAAGTCGCGCCAGATCCGGGCCGGCAGTCCGCCGCCGGCGATCTGCCCGGCGAGCGGGCTGTTGTCGTCGTTGCCGACCCACACGCCGACCACGAGATCCTGGGCGAAGCCGACGAACAGGGCGTCGCGGCTGTCCTGGGTGGTCCCGGTCTTGCCGAAGGCGGGAACGGCGAGCGCCGCGCCCCGGCCTGTGCCCTGGCCGACGACGGCGCCGAGCATCTCCTTGAGCTCGTCGAACGCCGGATCCCCGCTCGCGCCGGTCGCCTTGTTCCAGAGCCGCTGATACCAGGGCTTCACCTCGTCCTCGAGCCCCTTGGGGCGCACCGGATAGGCGCCGGCAGCGACGGCCGCGTAGGCGGAGGTCAACTCGAGCAAAGTGACGCCCGACGTGCCGAGCGCGAGGCTCGGATTGTCGTTGAGCGGGCTCCTGACTCCGAGGTCGCGGGCAGCCCGGATGACGTTCTGCCGGCCGACCCGCTCCGACAGCCGCACCGCGGCGACGTTGCTCGACAAGGCGAGCGCGTCGCGCAGGGTCAGGGTGCCGCGATACTGGTTGCCGTAATTCTTGGGCTGCCACTTGCCGATCCTCAGCGGCGTATCCGCGACCGGCGTGTCCGGCGTCATTCCGGCCCTGAGCGCCGCCAGATAGACGAACAGCTTGAAGGCCGAGCCCGGCTGGCGCCGCGCCTGGGTCGCCCGGTTGAACGGGCTGCGCGCATAGTCCCGGCCGCCGACCATGGCGACGACCCGGCCGTCGGGCCGCATCGCCACCAGCGCCACCTGCGCCTTGCCGAGGCCGGCCCTGCGCACGGTCTGGAGCGCAAGCTTCTGCATCCGGCTCTCGAGTGTGGTCTGCACCTCCTCGTCGCCATAGCCCGCCTCGCCGCGGGCCCGGGCCATAGGCAGCACCCAGTCGGCGAAATAGGTGCCGGTGGGGACAACCTTCTCGCGCTCGACCTTGAGCTTCGCCGGCTTCAGCCGGTTGGCTTCGCGCTGGGTCAGGACCTTGTCGCGGACCATCGTCGCGATCACGACCTTCGCCCGCGCGCGGGCCAGCTTGTAGTTACGCGTCGGGGCGAGCCGGGACGGGGCCTTGACCATTCCCGCCAGCATCGCCGCTTGGGTGACGCTCAGCTTCTCCGGGGGGACGCTGAAATAATGCTGGGAGGCGGCGCGCAGCCCGTAGGTGTTGTCGCCGAGATAGACGTTCGAGAGATAGCGTTCGAGGATCTCGTCCTTGCTCAGCCAGGCTTCCAGCCAGAAGGCGATGAGGACTTCCTGAGCCTTGCGGCCCATCGTCCGCTCGGAAGTGAGAAAGGAGATCTTGGCAAGCTGCTGGGTGATCGTGCTTCCGCCCTCGCGGACCCCGCCGGCGCCCAGGTTGCGCCAGGCGGCCCGGGCGATGCCGCGGACGCTGATCCCGAGATGGTCGCGAAAGCCGCGGTCCTCGACCGAGATGAACGCCGCCGGCACATGCTTGGGCAGCTGGGAGATCTTCACCGGTTCGCGAATGTCGGCGCCCCGGCGGGCGATCGGCTGGCCCTCCACCGAAACCAGGGTGAGGCTCGGCGCCGCGATCGGCTGAAGCGATTTGGAGAGCGGAGCGGTGATCGCCAGCCAGGCCACGATCAGCATGAAAAAGGCGAGGACGGCAAGGACGATCCGCTTCCAGCCCCAGCGCAGCGGATTGTACCAGGCGCGCCTCGGCGGCCCGGGCGGCGGTTGCTGGGGCGGGCCTGCCGGGGCCTGGTATTGGGCCGGGGTCGGTTGCCACTGGGCTGTCTGGTCCAAACGCATTCCTTCTTCTTAGCGGCAGAACGACGGCGCGGGAATCGGGTTGCGTGGCGGATGAGAAAGTGACCTCGTCATTGCGAGGAGCGAAGCGACGCGG
>DASVPM010000224.1:0-5337 GCA_036382815.1 Allosphingosinicella sp. | reverse complement strand
CACGAAGCCCTTCTCCTTCGAAGGCAATCGCCGCGGCCGCTCGGCCGATGCGGGCATCGAGGAGCTGCAGCAGCATGTCGACACGCTGATCGTCATCCCGAACCAGAATCTGTTCCGCATCGCCAACCCGAACACGACCTTCAAGGAAGCGTTCATGATGGCGGACGAAGTCCTCCAGCAGGGCGTCCGCGGAATCACCGACCTGATGGTCATGCCCGGCCTCATCAACCTCGATTTCGCCGACGTCCGCTCGGTGATGGGCGAAATGGGCAAGGCGATGATGGGCACCGGCGAAGCCTCGGGCGACAACCGCGCCATCGAGGCCGCGGAAAAGGCGATCGCCAACCCGCTGCTCGACGGAGTGAGCATGAAGGGCGCCCGCGGCGTGATCATCTCGATCACCGGCGGCGAGGACATGCGCCTGATGGAAGTCGACGAGGCCGCCAGCCACATCAAGGAACTGGTCGATCCCGACGCCAACATCATCTGGGGCTCGGCCTTCAACAACGAGCTCGAGGGCAGGATCCGGGTCTCCGTCGTCGCCACCGGGATCGACGCCGAGGCGGTGACCCAGGCGCCGCCGCAGCCGGCAAAGGTCTTCACTTTCCCCGGAGCCCGCACCGCCGCGCCGGCCACCGACGCCAAGAAGGTCACGCTGACTCCGCCGGAGCCGGTCGCGGAGGAAGAAGCCGCGCCGGAAGTCGCCGGCGAGCCGGAGGTCGCCGAGGAGACCGCGGATGCGCTGACTCTCGACGCCCCGGTCGCCGAGGAGGAAGCGGGCGACGAGCTTTTGCTCGACGCGGCGATGCTCGGCGACGAGGACGATGGCGGCGAAAGCTTCATCGAGGAGGATTTCGCCGGCGGACCCGAGAGCGTCGCTCCCGGCACGCGCAGCTGGATCGACGGGGAGCCCGAAGCGGCGGCCGAGCCCGAGGCGCGCCCCGCGCGCGAGGGCGGCACATTGTTCGAGCGCATGTCGAGCATCGCCCGTGGCGCCGCCAAGGCCCAGGTCGAGGAAGAGCCCCAGCCCCGCCTTCGCCGCGACCCGCTGGACATTCCGCGGTTCCTCGGGCGTCAGAACAACCAGTAAGCGCCTAAATTCCTCCCCTGCATTGCAGGGGAGGGGGACCATGCGAAGCATGGTGGAGGGGCCCTTAGAGACTCCGGAGAACCCCTCCACCGCGCTTCGCGCGGTCCCCCTCCCCGCGAAATCGCGGGGAGGAATGTTTCACCCATTCGCCGCCCTTGCTAACCGATTGAGCGCATGGGCATTGCCCCTCGCGGAACCACTCGCTCTAACGGCGCAATGACTTCATTGCGGAGGGGCTTCCGGCTCGGCCTGGCCGTGCTGGGTGCGGGGACAATGTTCACGGCGGCGCCGGGCTCGGCGCAGACCGGCACCGGCACGGGCGCTTTCGCGGAGAGCCCGAATGCAGCGCTGTCCCGCAATCTTCGAAGCCTCGCCGCCAATCCCAAGAGCGTCACCGCGCTGATGGGCGCGGGCAGGGCCGCGCTTGACCTTGGCGACGCTCAGGCGGCTTTGACCTTCTTCGCCCGGGCGGAGGAGCAGATACCGCGCGACGGCCGGGTGAAGATGTGGATCGCGTCGGCTCTGGTTCAGCTGCAGCAGCCGCACGCCGCCCTCAAATTCTTCCGCGACGCCGCGGATCTCGGAGTGCCTGCGGCCGATCTCGCGCGCGACCGCGGGCTCGCCCACGATATCGCCGGCAATCCCCGGGAAGCGCAGCGCGACTATCGGACCGCGCTGCAGAAGGGCCGCGACGACGAGGTCACCCGGCGGCTCGCTCTGTCGCTGGCGATCAGCGGCGAGCGCGAGCCGGCCTTACGCCTGCTCGAGGACCAGCTGCTCGTCCGCGACCGGGCGGCCGAACGCGCCCGGGCGCTGGTGCTGGCCTTGACCGGGGACACCGCCGGGGCCACCCGTGCGGTCCAGACCGCCATGCCGGGGCCGCAGGCCAGCGCGATGAGCCCCTTCCTGGCGCGGCTGCCGACCCTCGCGCCGGCCGAGCGTGCGCTTGCCGTGCATCTCGGGGTCTTTCCCCAGGACGGCCGGACTCCACCGCCGTCCTCCTATGCGGCCAACGACTTCGCAAGCGCCGTTACCGACGCCGGCCGCCCCGACCCGAGCCAGGAATCGCTCGCCCGCCGCGCGCCGCCGACCGAGCCGGACTCGACCGCGGCGCGGCGTCGCCCGGGCTCCGAAAACGGCCTTGCCCCGGCGGTTCGGCGGACGTCCCCGGCTCGTCGGCCCGCCAAGCCGGACGCCGGGGAAGCGCTGGCCGGCGTCAGGCAGCAGCCTGCTACCGGCAACCCGACCGTCGCGTCCGGCGGGGAAAGGGCGCTCGCGGGCGTCAGGCAGCCGTCGAGGACGAGCCGCTCCTCGGCTAGCCCGGGGTTCGGCGGGGGCAACCCGGCGTGGAGCTGGTCGCGCGGGCTTAATCCAGGCCAACCGCGACGCAAGCCGGACGCACCGGCGAAGACGGCGGACGCGACCCCGGCCCGGATCGCCGACGAAAATGCGGTCGCGGCCGCGGCGATTCCCGCTCCAGCGGTCGGAGTGCCTCAGGACCGGACGCCCCCTGGAACCAGCGAGACGTCGAGCCCGGCCCAGGCGCAGTCGGGAACCGAGGTCCAGGCGCAGCCCGCCGAGGTTCAAATCGCCACCGTCGAACCCTCGGCGCCGCCGCAGCAGCTTCAGCCGGCGCCCGAACCCCGGTCGCAGCCCAGCGAAGTCCAGATCGCTGCCGCCCAGCCCGCCGCTCCCCCGCCCCAGGCGGAGGCCGTTCCGGCCGGCAGCCGGCTCGCCGACCTGTCCGCGACGATCGCGCACATTGCTGAGCCCGAGCGGGCCGCGGCCCGGACGGGCGCGTCCAAGCCCAAGCCCGCGGCGGCGGGCAAGCCGAAGCCGGGCCCGGCCGAGCCCAGCCGGGTCTGGGTCCAGGTCGCGGGCGGCGCGGTCAAGACCGCCTTGCCCGGCGAGTTCGCCCGGCTCAAGGCGAAGGCGCCGAAGCTACTCGGGCCGAGATCCGCCTGGACCACTCCGCTCAACGCCACCAACCGCCTTCTCGTCGGTCCCTTCGCCAGCGCCAGGGAGGCACAGGCCTTCGTCAACCAGCTCAAGGCCGAGGATCTGAGCGGCTTCGCCTGGACCAGCCCGGCCGGGCAGAAGGTCGAGAAGCTTCCCGCGAAGTGAGGCCTGCGGCCCTTTATGCCTGCGATCCGGCGGCCTCGCGCGGACGGCTGCACGGGGAGCCGGAGACCGGCCAGAGGGGCCCCCGCGACGCCTTCCAGCGCGACCGCGACCGGATCATCCATAGCGTCCCCTTCCGCCGCCTCCGCCACAAGACCCAGGTTTTCGTCGCGCCGGACGGGGACCATTTCCGGGTCAGGCTCACCCACAGCCTGGAGGTCGCACAGATCGGCCGAACCCTGGCCCGCGCGCTGC
The DNA here is from genome assembly GCA_036382815.1 of Allosphingosinicella sp. GTDB lineage: Bacteria > Pseudomonadota > Alphaproteobacteria > Sphingomonadales > Sphingomonadaceae > Allosphingosinicella. The sequence continues at coordinate 1,871 of DASVPM010000224.1, read as the reverse complement.
GCCTCAACGAGGATCTTACCGAAGCCTTGTGCCTCGCGCACGATATCGGTCATCCGCCGTTCGGCCATTCCGGCGAGGAGGTGCTTCAGGCCGAGATGGCCCGGGCCGGAGGCTTCGACCACAACGCCCATACGATCCGGCTGCTGACCCGGCTCGAAAGCCCCTATCCCCGCCACCGCGGCCTCAACCTCAGCTGGGAGACGCTGGAGGGGCTGGCCAAGCATAACGGTCCGGTTCCGGAGCCCTCCTGGGCGCTGGCCGAGGCGGATTCGGAATTTCCGCTGGACCTGACGAGCTGGCCCAGCCTGGAGGCGCAGGTCGCGGCGGTCGCCGACGACATCGCCTATGACAATCACGACATAGACGACGGCCTTCGCGCGGGACTCTTCACCCTCGCGGACCTGCTCGAAGTGCCGCTGATCGCGCGCGCCTGGACCGAGGTGCGCGCCCGCTTCCCCGATATCGACGAGGCGCGGCTGGTGCCCGAGCTGGTGCGGGACCAGATCGGACTGATGGTCGGTGACGTTCTCGAGGAGACGTCGCGCCGGCTCGCCGATGCCCGAGTTGAGACCGCCGACGAAGTGCGCGGCGCCGGACGTGCGCTCGCGGGATTCTCGCCGGGCATGGCCGCCGAGGAGGCGGTTCTCAAACGCTTCCTCCACGCCCGGATGTACAACGCGCCGCCTGTCATCGCGGTGCGCGAGAAGGCGCAGCAGGTCGTCGCCAACCTCTTCGGCGCCTATCGCGACGACCCCGGCCAGCTCCCTCCCGAATGGCGGGAGGCCCAGGCGGGGGAAATCGCGAGGCTCCGCGCGATCGGGGATTTCATCGCCGGGATGACGGACCGCTACGCCGTCCGTCAGCATCGCGAGCTGGTCGGACCCGTCGAGCTTCCGGAAGGATATTGAGTTGCGGGTCGCGATGATCGGCGCGACCGGGCTCGTCGGCTCGAGCGCGGCGCGCAGGCTGCTGGAGCAGGGGTGGGCCGTGGAGGCGCTGCTTCGGCGGCCGAGCGGAATCGTTCATGCGAACTGGCGCGAGCATGTCGCTCCCTCGGGCGAATGGCCCGAAATCGTTTCGTCGCTCCAGCCGGACGCGGCGGTTTCGGCGCTTGGAACGACGATGCGTCAGGCCGGGTCGAAGGAGGCGTTCCGGGCGGTCGATTTCGACTCCGTGGTGGCGTTCGCGGCCGCGGCGGCCGCCGCCGGCGCCCCCCGGATGGTGACGGTATCCTCCGTCGGCGCCGACCCTCGATCGGCCAATTTCTACCTGCGGGCAAAAGGCGAGATGGAGGCGGCGCTGGCGGCAATAGGGTTCGCGCGGCTGGACATTTTGCAGCCGGGCCTGCTGCGCGGGACGCGAGGCGGCGACCGGCGGCTCGGCGAGCGGATCGGGATCGCCCTGAGTCCGGCGGTCAACCTCGTGCCGCGCGGCCGTCTCGATCGCTTCGCGGCGATCGACGCCGAGATCGTCGCCGCCGCGGTCGCCGGCGCCCTCCGGCGGAGCGAGGCGGGTAATTTCCGCCACGAGAACCGGTCCATCCGCCGGCTGGCCGCCGCGGAATAATTTCCCCGTTGCGCGCTATGCAGCCGTGCAGCCCGTCAACTTAGAGTCTGTCCTGATGACATTGAAGCCCATGTTCCCCGGCGAAGGCCGGGGTCCAGCAGCACCACCGGAAGGACTGGATCCCGGCCTTCGCCGGGAAGCGATTCAGCCTCATCAGGACCGACTCTAGAGTCTGTTCTGCTCATATTGAAGCGTATCCGGAGTTGCGCAGGTAGTTTGCGCATTCGTGGGGTGGGAAGGCGTCGAGGAGGGAGCCGATACGCTTCCAGGTCGCGTCGACGGTTCGTTCGGCGGCTTTGCGCAGC
>DASVPM010000223.1:0-3173 GCA_036382815.1 Allosphingosinicella sp. | reverse complement strand
GCTGCGCAAAGCCGCCGAACGAACCGTCGACGCGACCTGGAAGCGTATCGGCTCCCTCCTCGACGCCTTCCCACCCCACGAATGCGCAAACTACCTGCGCAACTCCGGATACGCTTCAATATGAGCAGAACAGACTCTAGCTGCTCACCCGGTCGAGTCCGATCTTGCGATAGAGCCCGAACCAACTCCCGGTCGGCTTCACCTTGTCGAGAGGGCGGTGCGAGGTCCGCGTTTACCCTTCCCAATCTGTTGCCGCCCTGAAGCGGGTCAACATTTCATCCCGTACCGGCGCCGCGATAACGTGCACCAGCAGCGTGCTCGTAAGCTCGACACCGTCATATGAATTTGAGGCACAGAATTGGGCGAACCACAGGGTTTCGTCCAAATCCTCGTGCCAAGTCGTCATGATGAAGCGATCGTCAGGAATCCCGCCGTATTCGAATTGCTCGAGCAGCGAGCAATCGATCTCGTCGTGCCATTCCTCATTGTCGATTCCCCAAGCCATCGCATAACGGCACCCCGCCCCAATCAGCCAGCGAGCGGCGAGCGAGCGCCACCCGGGCGAAGTGTCGCTTTCGATGATGATACGGCCCGAAAGGAAGAATATCGAGAAATGTCCGGCAGCGGGTCTCCCTCGAAGATGCTGACGTAATCGAGTTCCGGTTTCACTCCACCCAATCCAGCCCGATCTCGCGATAAAGCCCCCTGTCCTCCTCCCAATCCGGCCTGACCTTGACGTGGAGGAAGAGGTGGACCTTTCGCCCCATCATCGCCTCCAGCTCCTTCCTCGCCGCCTCGCCGATCGCCTTGATCCGGGTTCCGCCCTTGCCGAGGACGATGGCGCGCTGGGTCGGCCGGCCGACCAGGATCTGTTGGTGGATTGCGACCGAGCCGTCCTTTCGCTCCTCATATTTCTCGGTCTCGACGGCGCTTGCATAAGGGAGCTCGGCGTGGAGCTGGAGGTAGAGCTGCTCGCGCGTCACCTCCGAGGCGGCGAGCCGCTCGCTGGCGTCGGAGACCTGCTCCTCCGGAAAGTGCCAGGGCCCTTCCGGAACGCGCGCGGCGAGGGCCGCCTTGAGGTCGGCGACGCCGTCGCCGCTCGCCGCCGAGACCATGTAGATGTCCTCGAAGCCGAGCCGCTCGCCGAGCTGGGTCGCAAGCGCCAGAAGCACTTCCTTCTTCACGAGATCTACCTTGTTGAGCACCAGTATTTTCGGCTCGCGGCGGTTCTTGAGAGTGTCGAGCATCTCTTCGAGCCGCCGGAAGAAGCCGGTTTTCGCGTCGACGACGAGGGCGATCAGGTCGGCGTCGGCGGCCCCGGCCCAGGCGGCGGCCACCATCGCGCGATCGAGCCGCCTCTTGGGCTCGAAGATTCCGGGCGTGTCGAGCAGCAGCACCTGCGCCTCGCCCAGGATCGCGATGCCCATCAGCCGGGTGCGGGTAGTCTGCGCCTTGGGGCTGACGATCGCGACCTTCTGGCCGACCAGGGCGTTGACGAGCGTCGACTTGCCGGCATTGGGCGCTCCGACGACGGCGACGAGGCCGCATCTCCGGGTCATTTCAGCTGGTCCAGCAGCTTCTCCGCGGCCGCCCTCTCCGCTTCCTGCTTCGAGGCGCCCTCGCCGGTCGCGGAGCCGACGCCCCTGATCTCGACCTCGACGACGAAGGTCGGGGCGTGTTGCGGACCGCTGCGCCCGGCGAGGCGGTAGGCGGGGGGCTTGCGGTCCTGTGCAGCCGCCCATTCCTGGAGCGCGGACTTGGGATGCTGGGGCGCCTTGTCGCGGGTGCTGACCCGGTCGCCCCAGGCGGCGCGGACGAATTCCTCCGCGGCCTCCAGCCCCGAATCTAGGTAGAGGGCGCCGATCAGAGCTTCGACGACGTCGCCGATGACGTTGTCGCTGTCGGACGCCCCGTCCTCGCGCGCCTGCTTGCCGAGGCGGATCCGGTCGCCGATGCCGAGGCCGCGGCCGACCTCCGCGCAGGTCTCGCGCGCAACCAGCGCATTGAGGCGCTTCGACATCTGCCCCTCCGGCTCGTCCGGGAAAAGCTCGTAGAGCCAGGCTGCGACGGCGAGGCCGAGCACCCGGTCGCCGAGGAATTCGAGCCTTTCATATTGCGCCTCGCCGAAGCTGGCATGGGTGAGTGCGCGCTCGAACAGGGCGATATCGCCCGGAGCGCGGCCGAGCGTCTCCTCCAGCCAGGCCAGTGTCGCTTTTTCCATCAGAAGGTCCGCCCCACCCGTTCCCACCGCGCCGCCGAGAACCAGGTCCAGGGCTTGACCCACTCGGCCGAGCCGTCGGTCGAGAAGAAGGCGATCATCGCCCGGCCGATGACATAGTCGCCGGGCAGCAGCCCGACCCCCTTCTGCTCGAGGCTGAAGCGGCTGTCGGCGCTGTCGTCGCGATTGTCGCCCATCATGAAATAATGGCCGGCGGGGACGGTATAGACCGGCGTGTCGTCGGCGACCCCCTCGACCTGGTCGAGCACCTCGTAGGAACGGCCCTCCGGCAGGGTCTCGCGGAAGCGCGGATAGCGGCAGACGCGCTCGCCGCGGTCGAAGACCGGGGCCAACACCCGCCCGCCATAGCGGCAGGGGCTGTTGGCGGTAACCGGCATCAGCCAGTCGGCGATCCTCACCTTCGGAACCGCCTTGCCGTTGAGGAAGAGCTGCCCACCGCGCATCTGCACCCGGTCCCCCGGCAGCCCGATCAGTCTTTTCACCCAATCCTCGTCCTCGCCCGGATAGCGAAAGACGACGACGTCCCCCCGCTTCGGGTCCTCCGCCCAGAAGCGCCCGTCGAACGAGGCGAGGCCGAAGGGGATGGAGTAGCGCGAATAGCCGTAGGGCCATTTCGCCACGAACAGATAATCGCCGATCCTGAGCTCCGGCATCATCGAGCCGGACGGAATCATGAATGGCGCGACGACGAAGGTGCGAAGGAGGATGGCGAACAGGAAGAAGAGCAGCAGAAAGCGAGTCGTCTCCGCGAGGCCGCCTTTCTTTTTCTTTGTTCCGGGCTTCCCCGCGCCTCTCGCCATGCGAGCCGCTTTCGCTTGGGGAGGGGGTGCGGTCAAGAAGCAACCCGTCGCCCCAGCGCAGGCTGGGTCCCCGGCGGGCGAAGGGCGCGGGAGTATTTCGCCCCCGGGGGCCCCAGCCGCTGGGGCGACGGTCA
>DASVPM010000222.1:0-6379 GCA_036382815.1 Allosphingosinicella sp. | reverse complement strand
TCTACAATTTCTGGCAGGACGCCGACCATGTCCGCGGAATCCTGCGCCGGACCAGCCTTGCCGACTACCAGTCGCCGGAGCCGAAATGGGAGACCGTCCTGGACCTCGACGCGCTCGCCGCGGCGGAGAAGGCGAACTGGGTCTACAAGGGCCTGAGCTGCGCCCGACCGGCGGAGCGGCGCTGCCTGATCAGCCTTTCCGACGGCGGCGAGGACGCGGTAACGGTGCGTGAGTTCGACCTGCCGACCGCGAAGTTCGTCGAAGGCGGCTTCGTTCTCCCCAAGGGCAAGCAGAGGATCGCCTGGGAGGACGAGGATACGTTGCTGATCAGCCGCGAATGGGCGCCGGGCGACCTGGGCCGCACCGGTTATCCCTTCATCGTCAAGCGTCTCAAGCGGGGGCAGGCTCTGGCGGGCGCCGTCGAGGTCTACCGCGGCAGCGCCGACGACGGCGGCTACGGAGTCACGCCCTTCGTCCTTCGCGACGGGGAAGGCCGGACCCTCTCCGTGGTCGACCGTCCGCTCGATACCTTCCGCTCCGAGACCTACATCCTCGGCCCGAAAGGCCCGAGGCGTCTGGCGATCCCGGCCAAGGCCGGCCTCAGCGACATGATCAAGGGCCGGGTGGTCATCGAGACGCGCGAGGCCTGGAGGCCCGCGGGAAGCCGGACGGCCTTTCCGGCCGGAGCGCTGGTCGCGGCGGACCTCGAGCAGCTCAAGGCCGATCCCGCTCATCCGAAGCCGACCCTGATCTACGCGGCCGGCCCCCGCGAGGCGATGCAGAGCGCGGCCGCCTCAAGGAACGTCCTGATGGTCTCGACGCTCGACAATGTCCGCGGCCGGACCCTGCTCTTCACTCCGGCCGCGAATGGCGGCTGGACCCGATCGTCGATCCAGCTTCCGGACAATTCGACCGTCAGCCTCGTCGACATCAGCCAGGACGACGACAAGGCGCTCATCTCGGTCACCAACTTCCTGACTCCGCCTTCCCTTTACCTGGCGGAGGCGCGGACCGGGACGGCGCGCGCGATCCGCTCCCAGCCGGCGAAGTTCGACGCCTCGAACCTGGTCGCCGAGCAGTTCGAGGCGACGTCGAGCGACGGGACCAAAATCCCCTACTTCCTCGTCCACCGGAAGGACGTGAAGCTCGACGGCAGCAACCCGACCTTGCTCTACGCTTATGGCGGGTTCGAGGTGAGCCAGACCCCCAATTATTCCGCGACGACCGGCAAGCTGTGGCTGGAGCGGGGCGGAGTCTATGCGCTCGCCAACATCCGGGGCGGCGGCGAGTTCGGGCCGAAATGGCACGACGCGGGCCTCGGCACGAAGCGGCAGATCGTGTTCGACGATTTCACCGCCGTCGCCCGCGACCTCATTGCCCGCAAGATCACCAGCCCGCGCAAGCTCGGGATGCGCGGCGGTTCCAACGGCGGCCTGCTGACCGGAGTCACATTCACCCAGCATCCCGAATTGTGGAACGCCGCCCTGATCGAGGTGCCGCTGCTCGACATGATGCGGATCTCGAAGATCGCGGCCGGCGCCTCCTGGGAAGGCGAATATGGAAGCGTCGAGGAGCCCGCGGTCCGGGCCTTCTGGGAGAAGGTGTCGCCCTATCACAATCTGAGGAAGGGTACGGCCTATCCCGAGCCCTTCATCTTCACCACGACCAAGGACGACCGCGTCGGGCCCCAGCACGCCCGCAAGTTCGCCGCCCGGATGGCGGAGATGGGCCTGCCCTTCCTCTATTACGAGAACACCGAAGGCGGCCACGCTTCGGGCGCGAACCTGAAGCAGCAGGCGCATGTCAGCGCGCTGGAGATGATCTATTTGACGCGCAAGCTGATGGACGAGGCGCCGGCGGGCGGAACGCGCTGACGAGGCGAGCGGAGCGGGAAAGCGCAGAGAGGCGCCGCCTAATTGTTATTGATAATCAGTCGCAATTGGATTAGCCGAGCCTGGTGTTCCGCCGTCTCGCTCCTCTGCTCCTGTGTCTGCTGGCCTTCCTCGGCGCTGCCCCGGCCCTTGCCCAGAATGCCGAGGTCCAGACGAGCTGGCGTCTCCTCGACTATATCGCGGTCGACTATCCCGGGGCGGTCCAGGACGGGCGGGTCGTCAGCGCCGCGGAATATAAGGAGATGGCCGAGTTCTCGGCCTCGGTTCGCGAGCGGATCGGAGCGCTCCCCGAAAAGCCGGCCAAGGCCCGGCTGGTAGCGTCCGCGCGAGGTTTGCAGGCGGCGGTCGCCCGCAAGTCCGCGCCGGCCGAGGTCGCCGGGCTGGCCCACGGACTGGCCGCCGACCTCATCGCCGCTTATCCGGTGCCGCTGGCCCCGCGGACGATGCCCGATCCGGCGAGGGGCGCCGCCCTCTATGCGCAGAATTGCGCGGCCTGCCACGGCGCTGCCGGTGACGCCAAGACGCCGCTTGCCGCAACGCTCGACCCGCCGCCCATCGCCTTCGCCGACCGCGAGCGGGCGCGCGAGCGCAGCCTCTTCGCGCTCTATCAGGTGATCGACCAGGGCCTCGAAGGCACGGCCATGCAGAGCTTCGGCCAATTGCCGGAGGCCGACAAATGGGCGCTGGCCTTTCAGGCCGGCCGCTTCGCCTATCCCGCGGCGCTGGCCGCCGAGGGGCGCCGGATCTGGGACGGCGACGAGAAGGTAAGGGCGCTGGTTCCCGACGCGGCGGCGCTGACCGGCCTCAGCGAGGCGGGGCTGTCGCAGCGGCTCGGCGAAGGCAAGGCGGGCGCCGTCATCGCCTATCTTCGGAGCGACCCCGATGCGGTGACCCAGAGGGGCGGCTCGTCTTTGAGCGTCGCTCGCGAGAAGCTGAAGCAGAGCCTCGCCGCCTATGAGTCGGGCGACGGCAAGGCCGCGAAGGAGCTGGCGCTCGCCGCCTATCTCGACGGCTTCGAACCGGTCGAGCCGATGCTGTCCGCCCGCGATCCCGGCCTGATGGCCCGGGTCGAGACCGCGATGGGCGAGCTTCGCGCGGCCATCGCCGCCGGAAGGGAGGCCGGCGAGGTGCGCGAGCGGGTTGCCGCCCTGGACTCGCTCTTCGACGAGACCGAGCGGGCCCTGGCGCCGGAAGAAGGAAGCGCCGCCTCGACCTTCCTCGGCGCTTTCACCATCCTTCTGCGCGAAGGCCTGGAAGCCTTACTCATCGTCGTCGCAATGCTCGCCTTTTTGCGCAAGGCCGATCGCGGCGACATGGTCCGGCCCGTCCACTGGGGCTGGATCGCCGCGCTCGTCTCAGGTTTCGCCACCTGGTGGGCGGCGACCCATTTCCTGTCGATCAGCGGAGCCAGCCGCGAGCTGACCGAAGGCTTCGGCTCGATCCTCGCCGCCCTGATCCTCCTGTTCGTGGGGATCTGGATGCATGGCAAGTCGCAGGCCGACGAATGGCAGCGCTACATCCGCGAGAAGGTCGGGCAGGCCTTGTCCAAAAAGTCGGCCTGGTTCCTGTTCCTGCTGTCGTTCATCGCCGTCTATCGCGAGGTTTTCGAGACGATCCTGTTCTTTGCCGCCTTGTCCTCCGAGGGGCGGATCGGGGCGCTGGTCGCCGGCGCCGCGTCCGGCCTCGCCCTTCTCGCCTTCATCGCGATCCTGATGCTCCGCTTCAGCCGAAAATTGCCGATCGCCAAATTCTTCTCGTACAGCTCGATCCTGATCGCCGTGCTGGCGGTGGTGCTGGCCGGCAAGGGCGTGGCGGCGCTGCAGGAGGCCGGGCTGGTCGGTGTGATCCCGGTCCGCTGGGCGCCGCGTTTCGAGATACTGGGCCTTTATCCCACCGTTGAAGGACTTCTGGCGCAGGCGGCGACGTTCGCCATCCTGCTGGCCGGCTTCGGCCGCAACCGGCGGGGCGTAAACCGGCTGGCGACGACGTAATTCGCGGGATGACGAGAGCTGGGGATAATTTCCTAAATCGGATAGCGCGCACCAACGGCCTCGCTTATCGTCCCGGCGAACGCGAAACGTACGGAAGGAATGAGTGATGGCGGGCGTCAACAAGGTCATATTGGTCGGCAATCTCGGTGACGACCCCGAAAGCCGCTCGCTCAACAATGGCGGCGAAGTGGTCAATCTGCGCGTCGCCACCTCCGAGAACTGGAAGGACAAGGACGGCAACCGCCAGGAGCGGACCGAGTGGCACCGAGTCGTCATCTTCAACGAGAATCTCGGCAGGGTAGCCAAATCCTATCTGCGCAAGGGCTCGAAAGTCTATCTCGAGGGCCAGATCCAGACCCGAAAGTGGACGGACCAGTCGGGCGCCGACCGCTATTCCACCGAGGTGGTGCTTCAGCGCTTTCGGGGCGAGCTGGTCCTGCTCGACAGCCGTGGCGGCGGCGGCGGCGGCGGCGACGATTATGGCGGCGGCTATGACAGCGGCAGCTCCGGCTTCGGCGGAAGCGGCGGATCGCGTCCCCAGTCCCGTCCTGCGCCGGCCTTCGACAGCGACCTGGACGACGAGGTGCCGTTCTGACACGAAAGCGTCATTCCAGCGGAAGGCTGGAACCCATCGGCCGGTAGGCACCTGCATTCTTCACACGGTGCGGTGACGGATTAATCGCCCAGTTTCCCCTTGAGCGCGGCGAGCGCTGCGAACGGGCTCGATTCGGCGCGCGCCTCTTCCTCGCTCTTCACCCCGGCCTCCCTGAGCGCGGCTTCGGCGGCCGGGGAGCGCGGGTAGGGGTCGAGGCCGAGCAGCAGGGTCTGCGCGACCGCCTCGCCGAGGTCGATTGCCCCGTCTTCGTAGAAGACGATGTCGAGTTCGCCCTCGCCAAGCTCTATTTCGTCGTCCGGCCTGACGTCGGCGGGAAGGGGCCGGAAATCCACCCGGAAATCTTCCGCGACCTCCGCCTCGACCGGCTCGCCCGAGCCGACGCAGCTCTGGATTACCTTCGCTCCCAGCCTGCCGACGGCGATCGCGGAGTCGCCCGAGCGGCTGAGCTCCGCTTGGGCCGCCAGTGAATCGAGCGAGACGAGCCCGAAGCGGCGCGCCAGTGCCTCGCATTCGCCCGGCCCGGCTTCGATTTCCACTCGGATCGGCTCGGCGGACAAGGATTCGAGGCGGTAGAGGCGGCTGAATTCGGTCATGGAGCGGGAAACGTCCCCGCCAGCAACGGTTCCATCGGCGTCGCTGCGAGCCGCGCCTCGATCGCGCGAAGCCGCGCCTCCACCCATGCGATCTGGGAATCCGGGGCCGGTACGTCGCGGTAGACGTTTCGCCTCACGACCAACTCGAGGTCCGCGCCGCCGCCCAGCGCCTCGCGGAAGGCGCCGAGCCGTCCACCGAGCGCTCCCACCAGCCTGCCGACATGCTTGCCGACGACGAAATCGCCGATTCCGATCTGGCGGAGGGTGCCGTCCATGTCGTCGATGAAGATCTCGGTGAGAGCCACCGATTCCGCCCTGGCGTCCTCCCCTTCCGCCTCGAGCCGGAGGAGGACGAGCGAGAGCATCGCGGCGACCATGTCGAAGCGGCCCTCCAGAGTGTCCGGAACCCCGCCCTCGCGGTACCAGGCCGGCGCGCGCGCCGCGGCGACGAGGGCGTCGTAAAGCGGCCTCAAGGCCGCGCGCTCGCGCCGCTCGCCGAACAGGCGTGAAAGCAGGGCCAGGTGAGATCTCCTCGTCAAAAGGGCGCCGTACTTGCGCCGTTCAGCCTTTGTCGGATATTGGGGGGCCTGGCCCTGCCGGCAAGGCGGGCGCCGGCGCACAGGCTGCGCGCGGGCCGGTTTTACGGAGTTTTTTCCAATATGATGGTTTCGGGACGAAAAGCGGCACTGGTCATCGCCGCGGCGGCGGGGCTGGCGACCGGCGGCTGCACCAAGACTCAGGACCTGCAGGGCTATCTCGTCGATGAAACCCTGGTGAGCGCGGTCCAGCCGGGAGTCGACAACAAGGATTCGGTGGAGAACACGCTCGGCCGGCCGACCTTCACCGGCACATTCGACCAGAATGACTGGTATTACGTCTCCCGCCGGACCAAGAATTATGCGTTCAACCATCCCCGGGTGAACGTCCAGACGGTGCTCCACGTCCGCTTCGACCCGGCAGGCAACGTCGCCTCGGTGGAGCGCAAGGGCATCGAGGATGTGGTCTCGATCGATCCGATGCGCGCCAAGACTCCGACGCTCGGCCGCCGCACCAGCATCTGGGACGAATTGTTCGGCAATATCGGCGCCGTCGGCGCCGGCGGGATGGCCCCCCAGGGCGGCGGCGGACCCAATTCGCCTAATTGACCCTAGAGTCTGTTCTGCTCATATTGAAGCGTATCCGGAGTTGCGCAGGTAGTTTGCGCATTCGTGGGGTGGGAAGGCGTCGAGGAGGGAGCCGATACGCTTCCAGGTCGCGTCGACGGTTCGTTCGGCGGCTTTGCGCAGC
>DASVPM010000221.1:0-10519 GCA_036382815.1 Allosphingosinicella sp. | reverse complement strand
GAAAGTGCGGCCCGTGCCGTGGGCTTTGCGTCGCTTGGGCGCATATTTCCCGCCGTCCGGCTCCCAAGGAGGATATCCTGCCCCCACCCCCCAAGAATCCGAAGGAGCCGCAGAGGATCGCGAAGCTCCTCGCCCGCGCCGGGATCGCCTCGCGTCGCGAGATCGAGCGGATGATCGCCGAGGGCCGCGTCGCGATCGGCGGCAAGGCCGTCGAGACTCCCGCGACCCTCCTGACCTCCCTCAACGGGGTGACGGTCGACGGCAGGCCGGTAAAGGCGCCGGCCCCCGCCCGCCTGTTCCGCTATCACAAACCCGCCGGACTTCTGACCACCGAGCGTGACCCGAAGGGGCGTCCCACCATCTACGACCGGCTTCCTGCGGGCCTGCCGCGGGTGATGCCGGTCGGTCGGCTCGACCTCAACACGGAGGGCCTCCTGCTTCTCACCACCGACGGCGAGCTCAAGCGACAGCTCGAGCTTCCGGCGTCGGGGGTCGAGCGAACCTATCGCGCCCGGGTTTTCGGCGAGATCAGCCAGGAGCGGCTCGAGGAGCTCATCCAGGGCGTCGAGATAGAGGGCATCCGCTACGGGGCGATCGACGCCAATCTCGAGCGCCGGACCGGACGCAACGCCTGGATCGAGCTCAAGCTCACCGAAGGCAAGAATCGCGAGGTGCGCCGGGTGCTGGAGCATCTCGGCCTCCAGGTCTCCCGCCTGCTGCGCACCGCCTACGGCCCCTTCCCGCTCGCCGACCTGCCGCTGGGAGCCGTCGACGAGGTGCGCCAGCACGATCTGGTGGCGTTCCGAAAAGGGCTGAGCGGCCAGAAATCCTCCCCCGCCTTTGCGGGGGAGGGGAACCGCGACGCGAAGCGGCGTGGTGGAGGGGTACTCGGGCGTCCGGGGAAAGAACCTTTTCACCGCCGTTCCGGCGGTCCCCCTCCCCGGAAAAATCCGGGGAGGAATTAGGTGAGGATCATCGCCGGGCGGTGGCGGGGCCGGCCGCTCCTCGCTCCGCCGGGCGACTCCACCCGTCCCACGTCCGACCGCGCCCGCGAGGGGCTCTTCTCGATGCTCTCCAGCCGCCTCGGCAGCTTCGAGGGCCTGCGAGTCGCGGACCTGTTCGCCGGAACCGGGGCGCTCGGCCTCGAAGCCCTGTCGAGGGGCGCGGCGCATTGCACCTTCATGGAGCGGGACCGAGGCGCGCTCGCCGCGATCGAGCGCAATATCGCCCGCCTCGACGCCGGCGACCGGAGCGAGGTCCGCGCGGGGTCCGTGGAGCGCGCCGGACGGCCGAGCGCCCCGTTCGACCTCATCTTCATGGACCCGCCTTACGGGGAGGGCCTCGCCCAGGCGGCGCTCGACCGGGCGGCGAGGGACCGCTGGGCGGCGGAGGGCGGCTGGATCAGCGTCGAGAAGGGCCCCGAGCCCTTGGTCCTGCCCGAAGGCCTGGCGCTCGAAACAGAACGTCGCTTCGGCAAGGCGCGGCTGCTTCTCCTCCGGCGCTCGGCCTGAGGCGCGGATGGCGAGCGAGACGGCTGCCCTGCTGCGCTCCGCCCGCGAACTTAACGGCGCGGGACGCCCTGCGCAGGCGCTGGAAGCCGCGCGGCTCGCCTTCGCGCACGATCCCGACGATGCGGAGACGAAGCGGCTGGCGGCGCGCCTGCTCGCCCGCAATCCCTCGCTTGCCGGGCCGGACTGGCGCGAGGGCCTTGCCCGCCTGATCGTCGATCCGGCGCTCGATCCGATGGCGGTGGCGCCGGCCGGGTGGCAGGTCCTGCTCGGTCCGGGCGGGAGCCTCCGGCCCCTCGCCGCCGACCCCGCGGCGCTCGCCCGGGAACTGGAGGCAGATCGGCTCGCGCTCGACCTGCTCGAGCAGGCCTATGTCGCCTGGCTCGAGGTGGAGCGCATGCTCGGCCGCGTCCGCCGCTGGCTGCTCATGACCGGCGCTTCGCCCTCTTTCCCCCGCCTCGTCGCGGCCCTTGCGGCGCAGGCCGGGCATAATGGAGGAGCCTGGCCGTTCGACGAGGACGAGCGGGCCAGGCTCGACCTGGAGCGGGGCTCCCCGATCGCCGACGCCTACCGCCCCCGCCGGACCGCGGCCGGCAAGCGGGCCGGCTTCGACGATCCGGTCACGGGGGCCGTGGCCGAGCAATATCGCTTCTGGCCCTATCCGCCCTGGTCGCGGGTCACCGTCCCCGTTCCGACGACGGTTCCGGCCGAGGTCGAGGGGGTCGATATGGGGCGCCCCTGCCGCCTTCCGGTCGAGGCCGAAGTGCTTATCGCCGGCTGCGGGACAGGGCGCGAGGCGGCGCTCGTCGCCCATCGTTTTCCCGACGCCCGGATCACGGCGATCGATCTCAGCGAAAGCTCGATCGCCTATGCCGCCGAACGCTGCCGCACCGGCCCTCCCGCGCGAATCGAATTCCGGGCGATGGACCTCAATCGGGTGGGCGATCTGGGCCGGCGTTTCCACTTCATCGCCTGCAGCGGCGTCCTTCATCATCTCCCCGATCCGGAGGCCGGCCGGGCCTCGCTCGCCGGCGTTCTGGAACCCGGCGGGGCGATGCGGGTGATGGTCTACAGCAGGCTCGCAAGGCTCGGCATAAGCTCCGCGCGGTCGAGCCTGGCCGACCTCGCCCGCCGCCCGGTCGACGACGACCTGCTGCGCGAGGCTCGCCGGCGGCTGATCGCCGCGCCCGAAGCCTCGGTCGCCAGCGCGAGCGATTTCCACACGCTGGCGGGCGTCCACGATCTGCTCTTCCATCCGCAGGAGGACAGTTTCGATGTGCCCAGGATCGCCCGCGGCCTCGACGCGCTCGGCCTCGAGCTGCTCGCTTTCGATATCCCCTCCCCCACCCGCCGCGCGCGCTATCGCTGGGACCATCCGGACGATCCCGCCTTCCGCGACATCCAGGCCTGGGCCGCCCTGGAGCGGGAGGAGCCGATGCTGTTCCGCTCCATGCTAAAATTCTGGTGCCGCAAGCCGGCGCGATGAGGATCGCCGCCCCGAAGCTGGCGCGGATCTCCCGCGACCGCCGCCCGACCGGCTTGCCCCGGCCCCTTATGTTCCCTACCTCGACCGGGTGACTCTCCCCCAGCCCCAGGCCCCCGAACCCCCTTATCTGCGAGGGCTCAACGCCCCCCAGCGCGAGGCCGTGCTGACCACGGACGGGCCGGTGCTGGTCCTCGCTGGGGCGGGCACGGGCAAGACCGCGGCGCTTACCGCCCGACTCGCCCATCTCGTCTATTCGAGGCTCGCCTGGCCGTCCGAAATCCTCGCCGTCACCTTCACCAACAAGGCCGCGCGCGAGATGAAGGAGCGGGTCGGCCGGCAGGTCGGCGACGCCGTCGAGGGCATGCCCTGGCTCGGCACCTTCCATTCGGTCGCCGCCAAGATGCTGCGCCGCCACGCCGAGCTGGTCGGCCTGCAGTCCAACTTCACCATCCTCGACACGGACGACCAGCTCCGCCTGCTCAAGCAGCTCATCTCCGCCGCCGACATCGACGAGAAACGCTGGCCCGCGCGGATGCTCGGCGGCCTCATCGACCGCTGGAAGAACCGCGGCTGGACTCCCGCGCAGATCGACGCCGCGGAGAGCGAAGCCTATGCCAACGGCAAGGGCGCCGAGCTCTACGCCCTCTACCAGGCAAGGCTGAAGGCCCTGAACGCCTGCGATTTCGGCGACCTGCTGCTCCACGTCCTGGTCATCCTCAAGGAGCATCGCGAAGTGCTCGCTTTCTATCAGCAGCGCTTCAAATATATCCTGGTCGACGAATATCAGGATACCAACCAGAGCCAGTATCTGTGGCTGCGCCTGCTCGCCCAGGAGCGCAGGAACATCTGCTGCGTCGGCGACGACGACCAGTCCATATATTCCTGGCGCGGCGCCGAGGTCGCCAACATCCTGAGGTTCGAGAAGGACTTCCCGGGCGCCAAGATCGTCCGGCTCGAGCAGAATTACCGGTCGACCCCACACATCCTCGCCGCTGCCTCCGGCCTCATCGCCCATAATGGCGGCCGCCTCGGCAAGACCTTGTGGACCGAGCATGACGGCGGCGACAAGGTCCGGGTTGTCGGGGTCTGGGACGGGCCCGAGGAGGCGCGTCGCATCGGCGAGGAGATCGAGACGGTCCAGCGCCGAGGCGGCCGGATCGACCAGGTCGCGATCCTGGTGCGCGCCCAGTTCCAGACCCGCGAGTTCGAGGACCGCTTCATCGCGATCGGCCTGCCCTACCGGATCGTCGGCGGCTTCCGCTTCTACGAGCGCGCCGAGATCCGCGACGCGCTCGCCTATCTGAGGATCATCGCCCAGCCCTCGGACGATCTCGCCTTCGAGCGCATCGTCAACACCCCCAAGCGCGGCCTCGGCGACAAGGCCGTCGCCAAGATCCATTCGCTTGCCCGGGCGCAGGGCGTGCCGCTGCTGATGGCGGCCGCGATCATCCTCGACACGGACGAGCTGACCCCCCAGGCCCGCCGCCAGCTCGGAAACCTCGTCGGCGACTTCGCCCGCTGGCGCTCCCGCCTCGCCGAGCTTCCCCATCCCGAGCTCGCCCGGCTCGTCCTCGACGAGAGCGGCTACACGGCCATGCTCCAGGCCGACCGCAGCGCCGAAAGCGCCGGCCGCCTCGAGAACCTCGCCGAGCTGACCCGCGCGATGGAGGAATATGAGACCTTGGGCGCCTTCCTCGAGCACGTCTCCCTGGTCATGGAGAATGACGCCGAGCGCGACACCGAGAAGGTGACGATCATGACCATCCACGCCGCCAAGGGCCTCGAGTTCGACACCGTCTTCCTCGCCGGCTGGGAGGAAGCCGTCTTCCCGTCGCAGCGCGCGCTCGACGAAGGCGGCCAGGCCAGCCTCGAGGAGGAACGAAGGCTGGCCTACGTGGCCATCACCCGGGCGAGGCGAAAGGCCTTCATCTTCCACGCCGCCAACCGCCGCATCTACGGCCAGTGGACGAGCTCCATCCCAAGCCGCTTCATCGCCGAACTCCCCGACGCCCATATCGAGCAGGAGCAGACGATGAGCGGCGGCGAGAGCCTGTGGCGGGCAAACTGGTCGGAGCGGGCGGATCCGTTCGCCGACGTGGCGCGGGGGAGCGGGCGAGGCCCGGGCTGGCGAAGGGCCGTCACCGGCGGCTTCGAGCGGACTCCGCCGCGGGTGATGGAGGCGCGGGCCTCCGCGGTCAGCCTCGGCAACCCGGGCCGAGGCGACGTCTCGGTCGGTCAACGCGTCTTCCACGCCAAGTTCGGCTACGGCAAGGTCGCGGAGATCGAGGGCAACAAGCTCGAGATCGACTTCGAGCATGCGGGACGGAAGCGGGTGCTCGACAGCTTCGTGGATTTGGCGTGAGTTAAGGAATTCGGGGATGGCGGTAAAAATGAACGGTCAGCGCGTAATAATGAGCGGGGTCGTTTTATCGAACGGTGACAGTGAGGTAGTCATTAGCGAGGCGGGACAGACCGTCCGTTTTCAATTCGCATTGGAGGATAATTCTTGGACTGGAGCGGGTGAGCCGGAGGACATCGCGATCCTGCTTCCGGCTGGATATGAGGACGGCTGCATCGCCTCAGGGTTCGGCATGGCTCGCGATCATGACAGAGTGATGGTCAACTTTCGGGTGGACTGGGTCCTGCCGACCATGCGTCAGGTCACCTATACGGTCTACGAGGAACCGCTCGAACGTTGGTAAGGGGAAGTTGGAAAAATGGGGACAGTTACTATTTTCCCTGCTCAGCCCTCCTTGTCCAGAATCCGCATGAGGTCCTGACCCCGCCAGCCGATGCCAAGCACCGCCACCTCGCTTTCCTCCACAGCGAAGACGATCACGACGGTTCCCTTGAACGGAAACGTACGAAGGCCGGGCCGAAGATCGTCTCTAGGGGTTCCCCGCTCGGGGAACCTGTCCAGGGAATAGCAGCGCTCCAGGATCGCTTCGACATATCGCTCTGCGATCTCCGGCGTGGCCTCTTCGGCGATCCGGGCCTCGATTTGCGTCAGATGCCGAGCAGCCGCCGGTCTCAACCGGACAGTGTAGGATTTCACGCCCGGAGCTGGCGCTCTTCGCGCGCCTTTCGCAAATGCTCACGCACCTCGTCTATCGTGAGCCCGCCCGAGGGATTGGCCTTCCACTCGTCATAGGCCGCGACCATCTCGGTGCGCACCCAGTCCTCCAGCGGTGCGTCCTGCGCCGTAAACAGCTCCAGCGCCTCCTGGATCACCTCGCTCGCATCGGCGTAGCTGCCGGACTCGACCAGCGCGTCGACGATCTCGGCCAGATCTTCGCGAAGCTCGATGCTCAGCCGCCTGGAGTCCATCACCTGCTCCTCAGAGTCGGCGACACTAGGCTGGTTCCCGGCGTGGTTCAACGCACCCTCCCTATCCACCCCCGACAGTACGCCACGGGCTCTGCATTTTCTAGAAAGAAGCCTGATCTCCGTGACTTATCCGAAGTTCGTATAGCAAGAATGGAGAATGCTCGATTAGAACAAAAAAAGAACTTTCCTACAGCCCTCCTCTTGAGTCATAAACTCATAGATGAGCGACTCGCCCACCGACCTTCCGGCCTTCGACCCCGTCCCTTCGGCCTCGAATCGCCACGACGGCTGGACGCCCGAACGCCAGCGCGCCTTTATCGCCGTGCTGGCGCGGATTGGGATCGTCGCCTGGGCTGCGGCGGCGGTCGGGATGAGCCGCAAGTCGGCTTACGAGCTTCTCAAGCGCGCCGGGCCCGACAGCAGCTTTGCCCGCGCCTGGCGCGAGGCTCGAGGGATGGGGCGGATGAACGCCGTCTTCACCGGAGTCGACCGGGCGCTCAACGGCGCGGAGGTACCGGTTTTCTACGGCGGCCTGCAGCGCGGCACCCGCCGGGTCTTTGACGACCGCCTGCTCGCCGCGGCGCTCCGAGCGATCGAGCGGGCGCAGCGCGGGCAGTGGTGACATGGCCTCGCTTCGTCGCAAATTCGCTGCCACGTACCGGCACTTTCGTCACCTTCGCGCAAGCCGTCATTCCGGCGAAGGCCGGAATCCATGAACGCGGCGGTGCGGATTCGGAGGCGGCGGTGTTCATGGATCCCGGATCAAGTCCGGGATGACGGACTCGCCGAACGCGATGAGCCTAGAACACCGCCTTCGCCCCGCCTCCCATCATCTGCGCCCGCACCAGCGGGATGGGCGGCCCGCCATAGCTCAGGAACCTGTCGTGGAACTGCTTCCACGCCTCCCGTCCGCCCCGGCTCCTCGTCCAGTCGTCCCTGAGCCGGCGGATCATCAGCTTGCCCATCGTGTAGTTGAGATAGGCCGGATCGTAGGTGCCGCGCGCGGACTGCTGCCTGGCATTGCCTTCGTCCTGATAGCATTCGCTCAGGAACAGCCGCCTCGACTGCTCCATCGTCATCCGTCCCGTGTGCATCCCGATCGCCGAGAGGTAGCGGCAGTCGCGGAGCAAGGCGTTGGAGAGCTGGCCGATATGGGTCTCGAGGTCGCCTTCGCCGAGCCCGGCGTCCCACATCATCTCCTCGCTGTAATGCGCCCAGCCCTCGGCAAAGGCATAGCCGACGAACACCCGGCCGAAGGTGAAGGGCGACCGGTTGGCGTGGAGGAAATTGAGGAAGTGGCCAGGCCAGACCTCGTGCACCGAGGTGAAGAGCAGGTCCGCCTTGCCGGGCACGAAGCCCGCCTGCACCTCCGCCGACCAGGACGGATCCGGCGGGGCGATGTAATAGACCGAGGGCAGGCCGGTCTCGTAGGGCCCGGGAATGTCGATATAGGCGAAATTCTGCCGGTTGTAGGGCGGTGCCTCCTCGACCTTGGCCTCCTCGGTGCCCGGGATCGAGACGATGTCCTTGGCGGCGATGAAGGCCTTGAGGCCGGTGAGCTGGACCCGTGCCGCCTGGACCGGGCCGCCCTCCGGCTTGTTGGCGCCCATCTTGTCCATGCAGGCCTGCAAGGTCGCGCCCGGCGCATAGCGGCCGCAGGCCGAGCGTAGGGCGTCCTGGTTGCGCTTGAGGTCGGCCCGGCCGATCCCCTCGAGCTCGGTGAGCGGTACGTCGACCAACTCGGTATCGCGGACCATCTGTGCGAACTTGTCCGCCCCCAGCGCGAAATCCTGGGTCGCGTTCGGCCGCTGGGCCTCCAGCCAGTCGGCCAGTCCCTTCATCGCCCGCGCCGCCTCGCGGGCGGCGGCGTCGAGCTCAGACTGGAGCGCGGGGTCGCGGACGGCGGCGAAGGCGGCCTTGCCGTCGGTGGGATAATATTGGGCGAAGCCGCCGAAGCCGGCCTTGCCGTAATCGATGAAGCTCGCCGGCAGCGGCGTCCTAAGATTGGCCCGGATCTGCGACGCCGCCCGCGGCACCGCCTTCAGATAGGCGATGAAGGCCCGGAGCCGGGTCTCAGGCGGCGCATAGGGGCGGGTGACGTAGACCGACGGATCGAGGCCGTTGCCCATGTAATAGGCCGGGTTGAGATGCGGCTGGTCCGCGGTCTCGATCCAGAACAGGTCGCCGCGGGCACGGGCGATCAGATAGTCGCGCTCGAACCGCTCGGTCCTGGAGAGCGCCTTCGGATCGAAGGCCTGCGCCGCGGCGATCGAGGAACGCAGGAACTGGGCCGTGTTGGCGAGGCCCGTCTCGCTCCAGTCCGGCAGCTGCCCGTCATACTCATGCTTGCCCTGGCCGACCGCGAAGGCCGGGCTGACCCGGAAATAGCCGTCGATGAAGCTTTGGGAGAAAGCCGACCAGCGCGACGGCGGCGACGAGGCCGAGGCCTCCTCCGTGCCGTTGGAGGCACAGCCCCCGAGCAGCAAGGCGAAGGCGGACGCGGCGGCGAACAGCTTTCTGGACATCGGCGACTCTCCCGGCAGGTGCCGGGAGGCGTTAGCGATAAGCGGGCGCGATGACGAGATGGCGCGTCGCCCTCTCAGCTTCCCGAATTGCGCTTCCGGTCCAGCAGTCGGAGCAGGAAGATTGCGGCCGCGGCGATTCCCGCTCCGGCCAGCACGTCGACGAAATAATGGCTTCCGAAAGCGGGGGTTGAGGCGATCATGAGGGCGTTGAGCAGAAGCATCGGAACGAACATCAGCCGCGACCCCCGAGCGGACCAGACGACCAGCACTCCCATCGCGGTGTGGAAGGAGGGAAAGGTGGTCAGCCCCGGCATGTGGCTCAGGTCGAGCACGGGCGCGGCCAGGGTTCGAAGGCGCTCGAGGACCGCGACATGATAGGTGCCGAGGTTCGGGCGAACCGTGTGGAACAGGTCCGGGTCGGGAGCATAATATTTCATCGCCGCAAGCGCCGGGAAGAACAGGCCGATGGTCGAGGCGGCGAGCGCCGTCAGCACGAAGAGAAGCAGGAATTCGCGCGCTCGGGCAACTCCGACCAGGAGCAGCAGAAGGACGAACGCGGCGGCCGAATAGGCAATCAGGCCCCCATAGGCCCAGTCCATCGCTTCGAGCAGAATCGGATGGCGGTCCAGCCAGAGCATGTAGCCGAGCCAATCGAGGCCGAGCGCCGAATCCCAGCCCGCCAGCCGGGCATCGGCGAGCGGAAGCGCGGTGGTCATCACGAGATGGTTGTAGATCCGAAGCGCCGGCCAGGCGACGAGCATGAAGGCGATACCCGACAGCAGCATGTGCAGCCGGGGAATCAGGCGAAAGCGTTCAAGCAGGACAGCGATCACCGCCGCACCCGACAGGGGCGCTATCGGCATGACCAGCGCCACCGGGGTTGCAAGCAGCCAGAGGACATCGACCGCCGCGACGAGGCCGAGCAGGACGAGCGCCCAGACCGGCCAGACCCTCTCACGCGTGGCCTCGACGCCTCCCCCTACGGCCGGCGCGAGCAGTCGGAATTGAGGCGGCCAAGACCGGGCGAAACCAACGCGCTGCATCCCCGGGCGTTAGCCGAACAAGGTTAACGAAGGGTATGGGCGTCGGGCCATTGCGGCGCCGGGAGCGCCGCCCTAGGGGCGGACGCGATGACCGCCGCCCCTGCCCCCCACCCGTTCCGGATCCGCGACTTCCGCTTCTACTGGACGGCGCGGCTTTCCTCGACAATCGCCCAGATGTCGATGATCATCGTCATCGGCTGGCAGGTCTACGACATCGCCCGTCAGACGATGAGCCTGGAGAAAGCGGCGCTTCAGCTCGGCTTCATCGGCCTCATCCAGTTCATCCCGCTGTTCGCGCTCACCCTGGTCACGGGCTGGGTCGCCGATCGGGTCGACCGCCGCTTCATCGCCCGGGCCTCGATCGCGCTCGAGCTCGCCTGCGCCCTCGCCCTCGCCATCCTCACCTACACGGGCGCCACCACCCTTCCCTGGCTGTTCGCGGTGGCGGGCCTGCTCGGAGTGGCCCGGGCGTTCGCCGGCCCGGCGCTGGGGGCGCTCGCGCCCAACCTCGTTCCCCGCGAGTCCCTGCCCCAAGCGATCGCGCTCAGCTCGATGTCGTGGCAGTCGGGCGCGATCGCCGGGCCCGCGGTGGGGGGTTATCTCTATGCCTGGGCCCCGCACATGCCCTAT
>DASVPM010000220.1:0-11049 GCA_036382815.1 Allosphingosinicella sp. | reverse complement strand
CGACTCGCGGCACCCTCGAAGTCGGAGCCGCGCGGTCTCGATCAGCGGGACCACGCAGCTGCCCGATTTACTTCTTGCCGAGCGTCAGCCCGCCGAAGCGCTTGTTGAAGCGGGCGACCTGGCCGCCGGAATCGACCATCTTGCCGTGGCCGCCGGTCCAGGCCGGATGCACCTTGGGATCGATATCGAGGGTCAAAGTATCCCCCTCCTTGCCCCAGGTCGAGCGCGTGTCGAATGTGGTGCCGTCCGTCATCTGCACCTTGATCATATGGTAATCGGGATGGGCGCCGTTCTTCATGTCTTTGATTTCCTTGGATGTGGCTGGTTCCGACCAGCCTGACGGAAAGGTCGTGAGGCCCTCTACCCAATGCACCCCGATTTGACAAGGCGCGCCGCCGCCGCCTAACGCCCTGCCCAGCGAAGGTGCCCTTCACGCCGTACACGCGGCGGGGGAAGGGTGAAAAGGGAAGCCGGCGAGAATCCGGCGCTGTGCCCGCAACTGTGATCGGCCCGAGCCGAGAGTCAGGAACCTGCCTTTGCCGTCGTCCGCACCCGGCCGGGACCAGCCGATCGTGCGTGGCGCCGGGGCGAACGCCCGGCTCCTCCGAGACGACCTGTCGTCTTATGGCAAAGGAGGAGCCCGATGCACTGCCTGCTGATCACCCTTGCCGTCACGGCCGCCGCCGCGGCGCCGCCCGGTCCCGCGGAAGAGGACGATCCGGAGCGCGACATCGTCGTGATGGGCGCCCGCGAGCCGATCGAGGCCCGGGAAAGCGTGATGCCGGTGACTTCGGTCAAGGCGGAGGAGACGCGGCCCGGCCCCTACGTGCCGATCGCCGCCGACGCTTTGCGGGGCCTTCCGGGGATCTCGGTGTCGGTGTCAGGCCCCCGCGGCAGCCAGACCCAGGTACGGATCCGGGGGGCCGAGGCCAACCATACCCTGCTCTTCGTCGACGAGATCCGGTTCAACGACCCTGCCGCGGGGAACGAGGCCCGCTTCGAGCTGCTCGGAATAGAAGGGCTGTCCAGGATCGACGTGATCCGCGGACCGCAATCGGCGCTCTGGGGATCGGAAGCGATCGGCGGTGTCGTGGCGGCCTACACGCTGGCGGTGAACGAGGGGCCCCCCGTCCAGGCGCTGGCCGAATATGGCTCCCTGGAGAGCTACCGGGTCTCGGGCCACGGCTCGGCGAGGTCGGGCAAGCTCGAGCTGACGGCGGTCGCCGCCCGGCTCGGCAGCGAAGGGTTCGATTCCTTCGACGGCACCGGCGACCGCGACGGCTTCGAGAACAGCTCCGCCGCGCTCAAGGCCATCTTCAGGCCCTCCGATTCTGTGAAGCTTGGCGCCGTCGGCCATTGGATGACCGGCGAGAGCGAATATGACGGGCTCGATCCCCTCACCTTCCGCCGCGCCGACACCCAGGATTCGACCCGCAACCGGATCGGCGCGGTGCGCGGCTGGGCGGACGCCGAGCATGGCGACTGGATCGGGCGGATCGAGGCGAGCTATCTCGACAGCTCGAACCGCAACCTCCTCGGCGGTGCCCCGCTCAACCGAACATCGGGGAGCCGGCTCACGGTCGGTGGACAGCTGACGAGGGACAAGGGCAAGCACCGGGTCACCCTGGCCGCCGAGCATCAGGCCGAACGCTTCCACGCCCGCGATCAGAATTTCTTCGGCGCGACCGACCAGGACCGGTCGCGTGCGCTCGACGCCGGAATCTTCGAATGGGCTTCCGACTGGCGGCCCTGGCTCAGCACCAATGTCGCGGTCCGCCACGACAGCTTCAGCGCCTTCCGCGATTCGACGACGCTTCGAGCGGGAGCGACGGTCAAGCCGGTTGAACGGCTGAACGTGGTCGCGGCTTATGGCGAGGGGATCGCTCAGCCCAGCTTCTACGATCTCTACGGCTTTTTTCCCGGAGCTTTCACCGGCAATCCCGCTCTGAAGCCCGAGCGCTCCCGGGAATGGCAGCTTGGCGCCCATTGGAAGGGCCGTCTCTCCCTCTGGCTCGACGCCTTCACCGCGAGACTGAATGACGAGATCGTCGACGTCTTCGATCCCGCGACCTTCCGCTCGACGACCGCCAATGCCACCGGCACGAGCCGCAGGCGGGGAATCGAGGCTCAGGCGGAGCTGAGACTCGGCCGGTCGGGAAGCCTGGCGCTTTATTATACCTGGCTCGACGCCGAGGAGCGGCAGGTCGCGGGAGGCCTTGCAGTTCGGGAAATTCGACGGCCGAGGCACAGCGCGTCGCTGGTCGGTCACAAATGGCTCGGACCGGTGCAGATCAGCGCCCGGATCGCCTGGGTCGGCAAGCGGCGGGATCTCGACTTCGACGCCTTTCCGGCGCGCGACGTGGTCCTCGCCGACTATTGGCTCGCGGCGGCCAGCCTGGACTGGAAGCTTTCCAAGAAGCTGGAAGCCTTCGTTCGCACCGAGAATGCGTTCGACCAGACCTATCAGGACGTGGCCGGCTACCGTACCGAGGGAAGGACGGTCCATGCGGGCCTTCGCCTGCGCCTCGGCGATTAGCCTCGCGCTCGCCGGCGTAGCGGAAGGCGCGCCCCGCCGCGTCGCGTCGCTGAACCTGTGCACGGACGAGCTCCTCCTGATGGTCGGCGATCCCCGGCAGATCGTCTCCGTGACCCATCTCGCCCACCAGCCCGCCGAGACCGGGTTCTGGCGCCAGGCGCGTCGCTACCGGAGCAACGACGGAAGCCTGGTCTCGCTGGCCGGGCTCCGCCCCGATCTCGTCCTGAGCATGGGCGGCGGGGCGCGCGACCGGAGCCGGATCGCGCAGCGGCTCGGGATCCGCACCCTCGATCTGCCTTATCCGCAATCGCTGGCGGATATCGAGCGGTCGGTCCGCTCGGTCTCGACCGCCCTCGGCCGTCCCTCGGCCGGCCGCGCCGTGCTGGAGCGCATGGACCGTCTGAAGCGCAGCCGGCCGGCGCGGGCGGCCGACACCATCTGGCTCGGCGGCGGCGGCCGCACCGTGCAGGCGGCCGGCCTCGCGGCGCAGTGGATGGCGCTTGCGGGCCTTCGCCAGCGGCCGGTGCGCGGCGACCGGGTCTCGCTCGAGCAATTGCTTGTCCGGCCGCCCGCGGTGCTTCTGCGCAGCGACTATCGGAGCGGACAATATTCGAGCGAGCAGCGGTGGCTCTCGCATCCACTGGCGCGCCGGGTCCGGGGGGCGCTCAACCTCCGGACCGACGGGCGTCCGTGGACCTGCATGGGCCCGGCCTTGATCGCGGAGATCGAGCGGCTGCGCGGGGCGGTTGCGCGATGAACCGCTTCGCCCTTCCGGTGCTGGCTCTGGCCGCCGCCCTGGCCTTCGTTCTGTCGCTCGCCCTCCCGTGGGGACCGGTCGCGGCGCTGATCGAGCAGGACCGGCCGCTCGCGCTCGCCTTGCTCTGGGAGCTGAGGCTGCCGAGGGCGCTGCTCGCTCTCGTCTACGGGGCGATGCTGGGCGGGGCGGGAGCGGCGATCCAGGGCCTTTTCGCCAATCCGCTGGCCTCCCCCGATCTGACCGGAACGACCAGCGGCGCCGCGCTCGGGGCGGTGATCACAGCCTATATCTTCGGCTTTTCCGCTCCGCTGGCGCTCGCCTTCGGGGCGATCGGAGGGGCGCTCGGGGCGCTCGCTCTCCTGCTTGCCCTGGCCGGACGGCGCGCCGAGACCGCCACCCTGCTGCTGGCAGGCCTCGCGATCAGCGCATTGGCCGGAGCGCTCACCACGCTCGCCCTCGCTTTGGCCCCCTCCCCCTTCGCCTTCTACGACGCCTATGAGTGGCTGATGGGCTCGCTGGTCGACCGGAGCCTCGAGCAGTCCGCCTTCGCGGCGGCGCCGGCCCTGGTCGCCATGATCCTGCTCTTGCGGCTCGGCCGGCCGCTCGACAGCCTGACCCTGGGAGAGGAGGTGGCTCAGTCCTTCGGCCACGACGTCCGCCGTCTCAGGATCGAGATCGTCTGCCTGACCGCCTTTGGAGTCGGAGCCTGCGTGGCGATCTGCGGAGCGATCGGCTTCGTCGGGCTGGTCGCCCCGATCTTCGCCCGCCGGCTGACCGGCGGCCATCCCGGCCGGGCGATCGGTCCGGCGGCGTTGATCGGAGGCCTGCTGCTGCTGGCGGCGGATCTCGTCGTCCGAAGCGCCCCGCTCGGCCGGACCCTTCCGATCGGGGTCGTGACCGCCCTCCTCGGAGCGCCTTTCTTCCTCTGGCTGGTCGCCCATATGCGGTGGAGGCTGGAGCGATGACGGACCTGCTTCTGGCCGAACGGATCGGGCTCTCAGGGCGGCTTGAAACCGGCGATTTCCGGATGGGCTCGGCGGAGCTGGTCTGCCTCGTCGGCCCCAACGGCAGCGGCAAGACCAGCCTGCTCCACGCGCTCGCCCGGATAGGCGGCCCGTCGGGGGAAGTCCGGATCGACGGGTCGAGGCCGGAAACTCTGGCTCCGGCCCGGCGCCGCCGGCTTCTCTCCTACCTTCCGGCCTCGCGCGACATCGCCTGGCCGCTCGCGGCCGAGGACGTGATTCGACTCGGCGCGGACGAGGCGGAAGCGCGGGAGGCGATGGCAGCGCTCGATCTCGCTCCCTTCGCCCGCCGGCGGGTCGACCGCCTTTCGACCGGCGAACGGAGCCGCGTCCTGATCGCCCGCGCGCTCGCCCCGAGGCCTCGGCTGCTGCTGCTCGACGAGCCGGTCGCCAATCTCGACCCCCTCTGGCAGCTGAAGCTGATGGAGATTCTGCGCAAGTCGGTGGAGGCCGGCCACGGCGCCGTGGTGGCGATGCACGACCTCGACCTCGCGGCGCGCTTCGCCGACCGGCTGGTCCTGATGGAGAAAGGCACGATCGTCGCGGACGGAGCGCCTGCGACGGTGCTGGGCTCGGCGCGTCTGGAGGCCGTGTTCGGGATCAGGAAGGTAAACGGCGAATGGCATCCCTCCGCCTCGCCATCTCGAGATGGGAGAGGGATTTGCGCGGCGAAGGGTTAGAAGGCCGAGGGTAAGGGAGGCAAATCAATCCGCCGGAGGATCGGCGATCATGGCGGTGAAATTGGTCTCGGCGGCCACCTTGCCGTCGATCAGAACCCTGCCGGCGAACTTGCAGACGCTGCCCCGGTCCTGGACGAGCTCGACCTCGATCCTGAGAAGCACGCCCGGCTCGACGGGGCGGCGGAACTTGGCGCTGTCGATCGCCATGAAATAGACCAGCTTGCCGGTTCCGGCGAGACCCAGCGACTCGACGGCGAGCACGCCCGAGGCCTGGGCCATCGCCTCGACCAGCAGCACTCCGGGCATGATCGGACGGCCCGGGAAATGCCCCTGGAAAAATGGCTCGTTGATCGTCACCGCCTTGATCGCGACGATCCGCTTCTTCGGAACCAGCTCCTCGACCCGGTCGATGAGCAGGAAGGGGTAGCGATGCGGCAGCGCCGCCATCACCCGCCGGATATCGAGCGGGCCGATGGCGGTTTCTGCCGGATCGGAGCTCACCGGCCCTGGGGCTGCGGCTGGGCCGGCTGCTGCGCCTGCGGCAGCGGCGTAACGCTGACCGACGGCAGAGCGGCATTGAGCGCGGTGAGGACGTCGTTGGTGACGTCGAGCGTAGCGGAGCGGGCGAGAGTCGCGCCGGTGTCGAGCGCGATGTTCGCGCCGCGCGCGTTCATCACCTGGGTGATGACCGGGTTCAGCTTGACGTTGATCTGACGCAGCACGTTCTGCTGGGTCGACTGGATGTTCTGCTCGAGCCGGGCGACTTCCTGCTGGGCGGTGGTCTGCCGCTGCTGGAATTGCTGCACCCGGGTGTTGAGCGCCGTTTCCGCGGCGGCGCGGGCGGCGCCCGACTGGTTGCGCAGGGCGGCGCCCGCCTGCTCGATAGACTGGGCTTCGGTCTGAAGCGGCTGTCCGAGCGCGGTGGCGCGGGTGCGCGCCGAGGTCACCATGCCCTGAAGCTGGGTCTGGGCGGCCTTACAGGCGGTGCATTCGCGATAGACGCGGTCGGTGTCGACCACGACGATGACGGCGCCGGGCGCTTTCTGCGCCTGGGCGATGCCCGGGAGGGCGAGCGAAAGAACGGCCGCGGCCGCTCCGAAAGCGATTTTGTTCATCAGAATGCGGTTCCTACGTTGAAGGTGATCAGCTTGGTGTCATCCCCGTCGGCTTTTAAGAGCGCCTTGGCTATATCGATCCTGAACGGGCCGAATGGCGAGTTCCAGTTGACTCCGAAGCCGATCGAAAGGCGCGGCTTGGCGGTGTCTCCGAGAAAAACCTCGTTGAAGGCCGGGATGCCCGGGACCAGGGTGGTTCCGGGCGCGCAGGCGGCGCCCTCGGGGCGCGGCGTGGCGGAGCCGTTGGCGTCGAAGCAGCGGTCCTTGGTCAGCGGGCTGCCGGGCAGGATCGGGTTGGTCGCCGGATTCTTGAGGCCGAACAGCGCGCCGACATCGACGAAGACCGACGGCCGAAGCCCCATTTCGCGGATGCTCGAGCCCACGGGGATCTCGAGCTCGGCGCGGCCGACATAATATGCGCGGCCGCCGATCGCATCGTCGACGATCTGCTTGCGGTCGGTGACCGGGTTGCCGTTGGCATCGTACGGGATGCGCTGCACCCGCGGGCCGATGCCGCGAATGTCGAAGCCGCGAATCTGCGGCTCGCCCAGGAAGAAGCGGTCGACGAGGCGGACCGGATCCTGGTCGGGACCGGGATCGTTCTCGAAGCTGTGAATGTAGCCGGCCTCGACCGACGTCGAGAAAATGAGGCCGCCGCCGAGATTCCAATATTTGGCGGCATTGGCCTTGGTGCGCAGATATTTGACGTCACCGCCGAGTCCAGCGAAATCCTGGTTGAGGGTGAGGCGGTGGCCTCTCGTCGGACGCAGTCGGTTGTCGGTCGAATCGTAGAGCAGCGAATAGCCGATCGACGAGGTCGTGCGCTTGCCGATCGCGTCGCAAAGATAGCGGCCGACTCGCAGCGGGTCGCAGAAGGCGGGCAGCGGCCCGGCGCCGTCCGGATCCGTGAAGAAGGTCGACCGGTCGAGCGTGACGTCGTCGAAGTTGAGGCCGTAGCGAACGCCCAGCTGCATATATTCGGTGAGCGGCATGCCGCCGCGAATCTGGCCGCCGGTGCTGACCTGCTTGTAGGTCGTGTTGCGATTGTTGTTGACGAAGTTGAAGCTCGAATAATCGCGCCGGAACAGATCGAAGCCGACCGCGAAGTTGCGATCGAACAGGTAGGGCTCGGTGAAGCCGAGCTCGACCGACTTCGAGTAGCTGGAATAATTGACCGAGGCGCGAAGCGTCTGGGCCATGCCGCGGAAGTTGCGCTGCTCGATCGACAGATTGAGGAGGAACCGCTCGAGGCTGGAGAAGCCAGCCGAGATCTGAAGCTGGCCGGTGGCCTTCTCCTCCAGCGCCGTCGAGAGGATGACCCGGTCGGGCGCCGATCCCTGAGTCTGCTCGATCTCGAGATTCTCCTGGAAGAAGCCGAGCGACTGGATCCGGTCGCGCGAACGCTTCACCCGGACGGAGTTGAACGGATCGCCCTCGGCGATCCGGAACTCGCGGCGGATCACCTTGTCGCGGGTCAGCGTA
This sequence comes from Allosphingosinicella sp., assembly GCA_036382815.1. GTDB lineage: Bacteria > Pseudomonadota > Alphaproteobacteria > Sphingomonadales > Sphingomonadaceae > Allosphingosinicella. The sequence goes on along the minus strand of DASVPM010000220.1, from coordinate 3,457 downwards.
TTGCCGCTGACGTCGATCCGCTCGACGTAGACGCGCGGAGTTTCGGCGACGTTGAACGTCACCGACATCGTCTTCGACTCCTTGTCGCGCCGGAAATTGGGCTGCACGTCGGCGAAGGCATAGCCGAACAGGCCGGCACTCTCGTTCAGCGAGGTGACCGTGTCCTCGACCAGCTTGGCATTGTACCAGTCGCCGTTTTTCATGGGGAGCAGCTTGGTGAGCCCCTCGCCGCTGAAATCGCGGATCGCGCTCTCCACCTTGACGTCGGCGAACTTGTAGCGCTCGCCTTCCTCGACGACGTAGGTGATGATGAAGTCCCGCCGGTCGGAAGTCAGCTCGGCGACCGCGGAGACCACCCGGAAATCGGCATAGCCGTTGGTCAGGTAGAACATCCGCAGCTTCTGCTGGTCGAAGGCGAGCCGGTCCGGATCGTAGACGTCGCCCGAGCCGAGGAAGCTGAGCAGGCCGGTGCGCTTGGTCACCATCTCGCCGCGAAGCTCGCCGTCGCCGAACTTCTCGTTGCCGAGGATGTTGATCTGGCGGATGCCGGACTTGGGCCCCTCGCTGATCTCGTAGACGACGTCGACCCGGTTCTGCTCGAGCTGGACGATCTTGGGTTCGACCGTCGCTGCGAACCGGCCCTGGCGGCGATAGAGCTCGATGATTCGCGCGACGTCGGCCCGCGCCTTCGCCCGGCTGAAGATCTGTCTCGGCGCAAGCCGGATTTCCGGAGTGATCTTCTCGTCCTTGAGCCGCTTGTTGCCCTCGAGGACGATGCGGTTGACGACCGGGCTCTCGCGCACCTCGATCGAGAGGCTGCCCGCATTGTCGCGGATCGCGACGTCGGCGAACAGATCGGTGGCGTAGAGGTCGCGAAGCGCCTCGTCGAGCCGTTCGCGGTCGTAGGGCTCGCCGACTCGAAGCTTGACGTAGGAGACGATGGTCTCGGGCTCGAGGCGCTGGTTGCCGGTCACGACGATGGAGCGGATCACGCTCGCTTCGGGCTGCGGCGCCGGGGCCGTCGGCGCGGGCTGCAGCGGCGCCGCCTCCTGCGCAGAAGCCGGAATCGAGAATCCGCCGACAATGGTGCCGACGAGCAGGGCAGAGCAAAGCCGCCGGCCGTTGGTAAATGAATTTTTGGGTGTCACGCGTCCCCGCCCTTTGACTGAACGGACGGCGCGACCGGCCATCCTGTTTCCCTGTCGCCCCTGCCCTGCCCGATCCTGCTCAGTCGATCAACCCGCCAAGCTTCGACCACAGGCCAAAAGAGGCCAAATCGTTGAAGGTGACGAGGATCATGAGGGCGAGAAGGGCAGCCAAGCCGGTCCTGAACGCCCATTCCTGTGCCTCCGGCCGCAAGGGTTTCCGGCGGACGGCCTCGATCCCGTAGAAGAACAGGTGGCCCCCGTCGAGCATCGGGATTGGCAACAGGTTGATGAATCCCAGATTAATTGAAATGACGGCGATGAACCACAGGAAGGCCAGAAGGCCCATGCTGGCCTGCTCTCCGGAGAATTTGGCGATCTTGAGCGGCCCGCCCATTTCCTTGACCGAGCGGCGGCCGGTGACGATCTGGCCGAGGCCCTTCACCGTCGTCGCGACGACGACCCAGCATTGCTGGACCGAAGCCGCTATCGCCCCCAGTGGCGAAACCGGTTCGAGAACCTGCTCGGCCGCGCCGATGCCGAGCATCGGACGGCGTATCTCGTTGCCGAAGCGATCCCTTTCGACGACGATCTTCGGCGCCACGTCGAGCCGGAAGCGGCGCCCCTGGCGGTCGACTTCGAGGTTGAGCGGACCGCCGACCTTGAGGGCGACGATGGGAAGGACATCCTCGAAACGGTCGATGCCCTTGCCGTCGATGCTGACGATCCGGTCGCCCGACCTAAGGCCGGCCGCCGCGGCGGGCGAGCCTTCCGTAAATGCGCCGATCACCGGCGGAGTTTCGGGCACGCCATAAGCGATGTTGAAGCCCGTCAGGATCAGGATCGCGGCGAGGAAATTGGTCACCGGGCCGGCCAGAACGATCAGGAACCGTTGCCAGACCGGCTTTGCCTGGAAGGTCCGGGCCCGCTCTTCGGCCGGCAGGGCAAGCCATTCCGGCGAGGGCTGGCCGGCCGCGTTCATGTCGCCAGCGAACTTGACGTAGCCGCCGAGCGGCAGCCAGGCCAGCTTCCAGCGCGTCCCGCGGGAGTCGGTCCAGCCCGCGAGCTCGCGCCCGAAGCCGATCGAGAAGGCATCGGCTTTGACGCCGAACCAGCGGCCGACGAAATAATGGCCGAGCTCGTGGACGAAGATCAGCGGACCGATGACGAACAGGAAGCTCAGGATGGTCCAGAAGACACCGGGACTGTCGTTCAACGCGTCACCCTCTCAACGATAGCCTTTGCCGAGGCGCGGGCCTCACGGTCGATGTCGAGCACCTCCTCGACCGAGCCGGGCGCCGCCGGCCCGTAGCATTGCAGAGTCTCGGCGGCGATGGAAGCGATGTCGAGAAAGCCGATGCGGCCTCCCAGGAAGGCGCCGACGGCGACCTCGTTGGCGGCGTTGAGCACGGCCGGTCGGGCCCCGCCCGCCTTGAGCGCCTGCCTTGCCAGTTCCAGGGCCGGGAATCGGCCGGGATCCGGAGCGCTGAAGCTCAGGCTGGCGGTCTTTACCAGGTCGAGCCTCTCGCACGGGGTCGCCATCCGCTCCGGCCAGGCCAGGGTATAGGCGATGGGGATACGCATGTCGGGGGAGCCGAGCTGGGCGAGAACCGAGCCGTCGACGAATTCGACCAGGCTGTGAACGACCGACTGCGGGTGAATGACGATGTCGAACGCCTCTTCGGGCAGCGGGAAGAGATGGAAGGCCTCGATCAGCTCCAGCCCCTTGTTCATCAAGGTGGCGCAATCGACCGAAATCTTCGCGCCCATCGACCAATTGGGGTGAGCGATCGCTTCGCTGGGAGTAGCGGATCGCATCTCTTCCAGACTCTTGTCGCGGAAGGGACCGCCGCTCGCGGTGAGGATGATCCGCCGAACCGCCTCGGGCCGCTGCCGGTCGAAGCATTGGAAGATCGCGTTGTGCTCGGAATCGACCGGAAGCAACGCCGCCCCGCTGCTCCGCGCGGCCTCGATCATCAGATGGCCGGCCGAAACGAGAGCCTCCTTGTTGGCCAATGCCACGGTCCGCCCTCCGCGAATCGCGGCCATGGTCGGGCTCAGGCCGGCGGTGCCGACAATCGCCGCCATCGTCCAGTCGGCGCCGGCGCCGGCCGCTTCGAGGACGGCCTCCTCGCCGGCCGCGGCCTCGGTGCCGCTCCCCGCAAGCGCCGCGCGAAGCGGCTCGAGGAGCGTTTCGTCGGCGATGACGGCCCGCTCCGCCCCGACCCGCCGGGCGGCCTCGGCGAGCCCCTCGACGTCGCGGTGAGCGGTCACGGCCAGCACCTCGAAGCGCTCCGGGGCGCGCTCGATCA
>DASVPM010000219.1:0-2518 GCA_036382815.1 Allosphingosinicella sp. | reverse complement strand
CTTCTCGAGCAGGGGATGCGGATACTGGATCTCCTCCCGGCCGTTCTTGCGCGCGCCGAAGCTCGGGATGTTGTCCATCGGGCCGGGACGGTAGAGCGAGACGAGCGCGATGATGTCTTCGAAGCTGGTCGGCTTCACCGCCGCGAGGGTCCGTCGCATCCCCTCCGATTCGAGCTGGAAGACGCCGACCGTATCGCCCCGCTGGAGGAGCCGGTAGACTTCGCCGTCGTCCCAGGGGAGCCGGTCGAGATCGGCGGCGACGCCGCGCCTGGCAAGCATCTGCACCGCTTTCTGCAACACCGACAGGGTCTTCAGCCCGAGGAAGTCGAACTTCACCAGGCCGGCCGCCTCGACATATTTCATGTCGAACTGGGTGACCGGCATGTCGGAGCGAGGATCGCGGTAGAGCGGGACGAGCTGGTCGAGCGGCCGGTCGCCGATGACGACTCCCGCCGCATGGGTGGAGGCGTGGCGCGGAAGCCCCTCCAGCTTCATCGCCAGGTCGAACAGGCGGCGCACCTGGGAATCGTTCTTATATTCGGCGGCGAGCTCGGTGACTCCGTTCAGGGCCCGGTCCAGGGTCCACGGGTCGGTGGGGTGGTTGGGAATGGCCTTGGCGAGGCGGTCGACCTGGCCGTAGGGGATCTGGAGGACTCGCCCGGTATCCTTGAGCACCGCCCTCGCCTTGAGCTTCCCGAAGGTGATGATCTGGGCGACCTTGTCGGTCCCGTAGCGCTGCTGGACGTAGCGGATGACCTCGCCGCGCCGGGTCTCGCAGAAGTCGATGTCGAAGTCCGGCATCGAGACGCGCTCGGGATTGAGAAAGCGCTCGAACAGCAGGCCGAGCCGGATCGGATCGAGATCGGTGATGGTGAGCGCCCAGGCGACCACCGAGCCGGCGCCCGACCCGCGGCCGGGGCCGACCGGGATGTCATTCTCCTTGGCCCATTTGATGAAGTCCGCGACGATCAGGAAGTAGGCGGAGAAGCCCATCCGCACGATGATGCCGGCTTCATAGTCGAGCCGGTCGAAATAGGTCTTCCGGTCCCCGGCGCTGAGGTCCGGATAGAGGGCGAGGCGGGCCTCGAGGCCGACCCTGGCGTCGCGGTGCAGCTGCTCCGCTTCGGCCTCCGTGTCGCCGGCAATGCTCGGCAGGATCGGCTTGCGCTTGGGCGCGCCGAAGGCGCAGCGCCGAGCGACGACGCCTGTGTTCTCGATCGCCTCGGGCAGGTCCGCGAACAGCTCGCGCATCGCTGCGGCCGGCTTGAGCCAATCCTCCCTGGACGAACGCCTGCGATCGTCGCGGTCCAGCTGACTCGACTGCGCGATGCACAACAAGGCGTCGTGGGCTTCATGGAAATGCGCGTCTGCGTAGGAGGCGGGGTTGGTCGCCACGAGCGGAAGATCGTACCGGTAGGCGAGTTCGATCAGCCTGGCTTCGGCACGTTCCTCGTCCTCGTTCCGGCGACGGGACAATTCAATGTAAAGGCGGCCCGGGAAAAGCGCCATGAGCCGCTCCAGGATCGGCTCGGCCGTCGAATCCTGTCCCTGGCCAATCAGCCTCACCAGCGCTCCGTCGGCTCCGGCAGTCAGCGCTATCAGACCGTCCGTTCGGCCCGCCAGGGCGTCGAGCGTGACGTGAGGGGGTTCCTCCACGGGGCGGCCGAGATGGGCAGCCGATACGAGCGAGCAAAGATTGCCGTACCCAAGGTCGTTTTGCGCGTAGAGCGCTATCCAATCGAGCGCCGGCTGCCCGCCTGCACAATCCGGGCGGGCGACTCCAAGCATCGTCCCGACAATCGGCTGGACCCCGGCCTCCCGGCAGGCGTCGGTGAACGCCATGACGGCGTAGAGGCCGTTCCTGTCGGTCAGCGCGGCAGCGGGAAAGTCGAGCCTTTTCGCCTGCTTGGCGATCGCTTTGGGTTCGATCGAGCCTTCCAGCATCGTGTAGCTGGAGAAGATTCGAAGGGGGACGTAGGGGCCGGCCATGGCCATCTTATGGTGGGTGCCGGGCAGGGATGGAAGCGTTCAGAGAGGGGTTTTCCACACCTATTCCTGCCCGAACGTCATCCCGGCGAAAGCCGGGACCTCAGGATAAAAAGTCACGGCGGGTCTCTCCGAGGTCCCGGCTTTCGCCGGGATGACGGTCAGTCCCCCCTTCCGATATTCCTGAGCTCCGCCATTCGCGACGCGTAGGCCGAGTTGACGCAGCTTTCGCTCCGGCATTGCTCGCGGCGTCCGAGGAAGGCGTCGCGGCTCCGGCGCAGATGGCCTCGCGTGGCAGGATCTGCCCCGGCCATGAGGTCGTAATAGAGCGACGCCATTGCCCGGTCCTGGGCGGCGAGCGGCGGCGACGCGCAGATCATCTTTTCGGTCCGCGTCTTCCCGTAGCGGCAGTTGAAGCTCGGGCGGACCGTGACTCGAGTCGCGGGCGCCGGAGCAGGCGCCGGTACGGTCTGCCGCCGCTCGGCCGTGCGCACCGGCGGAGGCGGAGGCGCTGGCCGCGGCGCGGGCCGCG
>DASVPM010000218.1:0-1963 GCA_036382815.1 Allosphingosinicella sp. | reverse complement strand
GTCGCCCGAAAGCTCATCGTCCTCGCCAACACCCTCGTCACCGAAAACCGCACATGGAGCCCAACCCGGCCTTGACCATCAACACAGATGCTCCACCATGCTTCGCATGGTCCCCCTCCCCTGCAAATGCAGGGGAGGATTTTCAGAGTCAGCGATACACGCGGGTCACGTGCCCCATCTTGCGGCCGGGACGGGCCTCGCCCTTGCCGTACAGGTGAAGGTGGGCGGCCGGATCGGCGAGAATGGCGGGCCAGCCGTCGGCTTGGTTGCCGATCAGATTCTCCATCTCCACCCGAGCGCCGGTGAGCCCGGTCGCGCCCAGCGGAAGCCCGCATATGGCGCGGATATGGTTCTCGAACTGCGAGGTGGTGGAGCCCTCGATCGTCCAGTGGCCGCTGTTATGGACCCGCGGCGCCATCTCGTTGAAGATCGGACCGTCGCCGGTCGCGAAGAATTCGAGCGCCAGGACTCCGACATAATGGAGCGCCTCGGCGACGTCGCGGGCGAGCGCCTCCGCTTCGGCCGCCTGCGAGCCGAGGCCGTAGCCGGGCGCCAGCGAACGGCGAAGCACCCCACCCTCATGCTCGTTGGCGGGCGCCGGCCAGGTGACGGTCTCCCCGCCGGCGGCGCGGCACAGCAGGATTGAGAATTCCGCGCTGAAGCCGATGAAGGCCTCGAGGATGGACGGCGCGCCGCGGACGGACTCCCAGGCCCCGTCAGCGTCCGCCGCGACCCGGATCCGCGCCTGGCCCTTGCCGTCATAGCCGAAGCGCCGGGTCTTCAGCACCGCCGGCGTCCCCACCGCCGCCAGCGCATCGTCCAGGCCCTGGCGGTCGTCGACCTGGCGAAAGGTGGCCGGCCGGCCGCCGAGCCCGGCGATGAAGCTCTTCTCGCTGAGCCGGTCCTGAGCCGTCGCGAGGGCCGCCGCCGGCGGATAGAGCGGCGCCTCGGCGGCGAGCGCCGCGAGCGGCGCGGCGGCGATATTCTCGAACTCGTAGGTGGCGACGTCCACGCTCCTCCCGAAGGCGGCCAGCGCCGACTCGTCCTCCCACGCTCCGCGGGTGAAGGCGGCGGCGACCTCCGCGGCCGGGGGCGCCTCGTCGGGAGCATAGATATGGCATTTGTAGCCGAGCCGGCCCGCCGCCATCGCCAGCATCCGGCCGAGCTGCCCGCCGCCGACGATGCCGATGGTCGAGCCCGGGGGAAGGCTCATTCAGGCGCTTCGGCGACGCCGTCCGTCTGCCGGCGCCGCCACGCTTCCAGCCGTCCGGCGAGCGCCTCGTCGGATAAGGCGAGGATCGAGGCGGCAAGCAGGCCGGCATTGACCGCGCCCGCCTTGCCGATGGCGAGAGTCCCCACCGGCACCCCGGCGGGCATCTGCACGATGGAGAGAAGGCTGTCGAGGCCGCCCAGAGCTTTGGAATGGACCGGAACTCCGAGTACCGGAAGCCGGGTCATCGACGCCGCCATGCCCGGAAGATGGGCCGCGCCGCCGGCACCCGCGACGATGACCTTGAGGCCGCGGCCGGCGGCGCCCCTCGCATATTCGTAGAGCCGTTCCGGGGTTCGGTGGGCGGAGACCACCTTCGTCTCATAGGCCACTTCGAGCGCGTCGAGCATCTCGGCGGAATGGCGCATCGTCTCCCAGTCGGAGCGGCTGCCCATGATGATCCCGACCTCGGCCATCCTCGCTCCTCTATCGGGCGCCGCGCGGCGAGGCCAGAGCTTCGTTTTTGCTTAACCGGATTGCGCTATGCAGAAGCCATGTCCAAGCACGCATCCGATTTCGCCGGCCTTCCCGTCGAGTCTTCCGACGAGAATGCGCTTCTCCGCGCCGCCCTGGCCGACGCCCAGCGGCGGATCAGCGAGCTCGAGCAGCGCTCCGAGAGCGACAGCCTGACTCCGCTTCCGACCGCCCATCGATTCCGCTCGGAGCTCGAGCGCGTGGTCGGGCTCGCCGAGC
>DASVPM010000217.1:0-3276 GCA_036382815.1 Allosphingosinicella sp. | reverse complement strand
CAAGGCCGACATCCAAGCCTTCATCGAACAGCACAACGCCGAACCCAAGCCCTTCCGCTGGACCAAATCCGCCGACGACATCCTCGCCTCGATCGAACGCTTCTGCCTCTACAACAGCCAAGCCGACCAGCAGCCGTCATGAGATTCCGAACTTCTGAACCAGGACACTAGCGCCCGATCAGCCGCATCGCCATGGAGTCGGCGACCTCGGCAGGATTGCGTCCGGTCGCGGCGCTCTCGCTCCAAATCTGTTCGAGCCGGACAGGGATCTGCTCGATCCGACCGCGGACCGTGTCCTGATCGCCGTCCTTCAGATATTCGGTCGAGACGTTGATGATTCCGCCGGCGTTGATCACGTAATCGGGGGCGTAGAGGATCCCGCGCTGGTGGATGAGCTGGCCGTCCTCGGGCGTGGCAAGCTGGTTGTTGGCGCCGCCGGCGACGATCGGCACCCTCAGCGCCGCGATCGAGTCCGCGGTGAGGATGGCGCCGAGCGCGTTGGGGCTGAGCACGTCCGCCTCGAGGGTCATGATCGCCTCGGGCGCTATCGCCTCGCCGCCGACCTTGGCCGCCAGCGCCTCGGCCCGGCCGCGGTCGATGTCGGTGAGAGTGATCCGGGCGCCTTCCGCCGCGGCCCGGCGGGCAAGGCCGGAGGCCACGCTGCCCGCGCCCTGGAGGGCGATGTGCACCCCGGCCAGGCTGTCCTTGCCGAGGGCGCGCTTCACCGCCGCCTTCAGTCCGAGATAGACTCCGTAGCTGGTGTGCGGCCCGGGATCGCCGCCCACGCTTCCCTGCGCCACCGGCAGGCCGGCGACGTGCCTGGTCTCCTTCGACAGTGCGACCATGTCGGCGACGCTCATCCCAACGTCCTCCGCCGTGACGTAACGCCCGCCCAGCCCTTCCACCGCCTGGCCGTAGGCAGAGAGCATCTCGGGCGTCTTGGTGCGCGGCTCGTCCGCGAGGATGACGGCCTTTCCGCCGCCCAGCGGCAGACCCGCCATGGCGTTCTTGAAGCTCATCCCCCTCGAGAGGCGGAGCGCGTCGCGAACGGCGGCGCCCGGCTCGGCATAATGCCAGAAGCGCACCCCGCCGCCGGCGGGGCCGAGGAAGGTCGAGTGGACGGCGATGACGGCGCGAAGGCCGCTGGCGCGGTCCGTGACGAAGTGGACGATCTCATGATCGTCGAAGTCGGGATAATCCCACGGGGCTTGCATTTAGAGGGTCCTGATCTGGGCAGGCGCGCTGGGGTGACCGACGGGATTCAAACCCGCGACCCTCGGTGTGTTAAGCCGATGCTCTGACCGCTGAGCTACGGCCACCGCAAGCGCCTGAAGGGGCGGCGGGCACATAGGAGCCGGGGTGGCCGAGCGTCAAGGCGTGGTTCACCAATCGGCGAGGCCGAGCCGCTCGCGCCGGATCCACCGCACCAGCAGCATCACCGCCACCGAAGCAAGGCCGGCCGCGAGGCCGATCCAGATTCCGACGCCCTTCCAGCCCAGGCCGAAGCCGAGGCCGACCCCGGTAACGACGCCGATCACCCAATAGCCGAGGCCGGCGTAGATCATCGGCACCTTGGTGTCCTGGAGACCGCGCAGCATTCCGGCCGCGACCACCTGGGCGCCGTCGAAAATCTGGAAGAAGGCGGCGACGAGCAGGAAGGAGACCGCGAGCGGGATGACTCCCCGGTTGGCCGGCAGCGCCGGGTCGAGAAACAGGGTGACCAGGGCATAAGGCATGGCCAGCATGAGCAGGCCGGTCAGCGACATGAAGCCGGTGCCCAGAGCGAAAGCGGTCCAGCCGGCGCGGGCGATGCCGGCGCGGTCGCGGCGCCCGAGAGCGAGTCCGACCCGGACCGTCGCCGCCTGCGAAAGGCCCATCGGGACCATGAAGCTGAGCGCGGCGAGCTGGATGGCGATGGCGTGGGCGGCGATCGACTCCGCGCCGATCAGACCCATCAGGAAGACGGCCGCGTTGAAGATGGTGATCTCCAGCGCCAAAGTGACTGCGATCGGCAGGCCGAGCCGCCAGACTTCGCGGAAGCGCTGGCTGTCCGGGCGCCAGAAATGGCCGAAGATCTGGAAGCGGCGGAAGCGCGGGTGCATCAGCACGACCAGCGCCAATCCGGCGAACATGAGCGTGTTGGCCATGGCGCTGCCCATGCCGGCGCCGACGAGGCCGAGCCTGGGCAGGCCGAAATGACCGAAGATAAGCCCGTAATTGACGATGCCGTTGAACAGCACCGCGACCACTCCGACGATGAACGACCAGAGCGGCTTCTCGAGCGCGGAGATGAAGGAGCGGAGCACCAGATACCAAAGATAGGGCAGGAAGCCCCATTGCAGGGCGCGGACGAACAGCTGCGCGTCGGCGGCCAATGCGGGATCCTGCCCGATGGCGACGAGGATCGAGCCGCTGAACCAGAGCACGACCCAGACCGGCAGGGTCAGCGCGGCCGCGGCCCACATTCCCTGCCGCACGGTTCTGCGGACGTCGCGGACGCTGTGCCTGCGCTCGCCCAGCTCCCTGGCGATCATCGGAGCGGTCGCGGTGACCAGGCCGATCCCGAAGATGAGGAACGCGAAATAGATGTTCACGCCGAGCGTTCCGGCCGCCAGCACCGAAGGCCCCGCCCAGCCGAGAAGGACGACGTCGGTGACGTGGATCAGGGCCTGGGCGATGTTGGTGAGGATGAGCGGCCAGGCGAGCGCCAGCGTCGCGCGAATCTCTTCGCGCCAGAGGCGGCGGGTCTCGGGACTGCGCTGAAGCATGGTGGATGCCCTAGAGCCTGATCCTGCAGGGCGGAAGGTCCCGTCATTGCGAAAGAAGCGAAGCAATAAAGTGCGGTCTCCCAGACCCGCTGGATTGCTTCGTCGCTACGCTCCTCGCAATGACGGAGGGGGGCCCCCATCTTCTCCGTCATGATCCCGCTCTCCGTCCTCGACCTCGCCCCCGTTCCCGAAGGCGCAGACGCCGGCCAGGCGCTTCGCAACTCGCTCGACCTCGCTCAGGCGGCCGAGCGGCTCGGCTATCGCCGCTTCTGGATGGCCGAGCATCATTCGATGCCCGGCATCGCCAGCGCGGCGACGGCGGTCGCGCTCGCCTTCGTCGGCGCCGGCACCTCGACGATCCGGATCGGGGCCGGGGGCGTGATGCTTCCCAATCATTCCCCTCTGGTCGTCGCCGAGCAGTTCGGGACGCTGGAGTCGCTCTTCCCGGGGCGGGTCGATCTCGGGCTCGGACGGGCGCCGGGCACCGACCGGGCGGCCGCCCTCGCCC
>DASVPM010000216.1:0-15419 GCA_036382815.1 Allosphingosinicella sp. | reverse complement strand
CGCTCCGCCGCCGGCGACCGACCGTCGTCCACGACGAACGGGTCTACGAGCCCGCGCCGGCTCCGACCGTCGTTCCGGTCGCCGCCGCTCCGATCGTCGCTCCGGTCCGGACCGTGGTCCCCGCCGGACGCCCCGAGCTCGACCTGGCGATGCGCCCGGTCCGCGCCGGGGTGAGCGGTTCCGACGCCCGGGTCGAGTTCGAGCTCATCGTCGGCAACAGCGGCCCGGTCGCCGCCGAGAACGTGCGCATCTCGACCTGGATGCTCGCCGCGGGCTCGTCCGAGGCGGAGAGCGCCCTGATCGTTCCGCGCGACCATGCCGACACCCCGCCGGTTACGATCGGTGCCGGCGAATCGCGCACCATGGAGGCTTCGGTCGCTCTTCCCACCGCCGGCCTCGACGGCGACGCCGTTCTTCCGGTGGTGGTCGCCGATGCCCGTTATGGCCTTCCCGACGGAAGCGAGGGCCGCACCTCGGCCTCGTTCGCGGTCGGCGTTCCGGACGGCGAGGGGCTCGCCCATTTCGGGATCGACAACCCGTCGGGACTCCACGAGGGCGTCGTCGCCAGGCCGCTGCGCGAGGCCCAGCGGGTCTGATCAGCGCCGGAGCGGGCAAGGGCGGCTTCCCGGAGGAGCCGCCCTTTCCAATCATACGGCGTCCTTCGGGATGACGCGGCCCGGACCTCCTGTTAGCCTGACCTCATGGCGGGCGGATTCCACGAGGCCGTGCTCGGGCGCGAGCTGTGCGATGCGGGCGACCTGCCGCGCCATCGCCATGCCGCCGGATATATGACCCTGATCATCGCAGGCGGCTATGACGAGGCGGGCGACGTCGGCCGCTTCCGGGTCCGTCCCGGCCACCTCCTCGTCCACCGCGCGTTCGAGGCGCATTGCAACGCCTTCGGCCGGCGAAGCGCCGAGGTGATCAACCTTTCGCTGGTCGATCTTCCCCATCTGGCCTCCTTCAACCGGGTTGCCGATGCCGATCTCGTCGCCGCGCTCGCCGAACGCGACCCGGACGCGGCCGCCCGGTTGGCCGCCGCGACCGCCGAGCCGGTCGCCGGCCAGGAAGACTGGCCCGATGTCCTCGCCGCCGAGCTCCGCAGCCGGCAGGACCTGTTCCCGATCGGGCTGTGGGCGCGGCAGCGCGGCCTCGCGCCGGGGAGCGTGTCGAGGGGGTTTCGGCGGGTGTTCGGCACCAGCCCGGAACGCTACAGGGCCGAGGCGCGCGCCCGCCTCGCCTGGGCTCGGATCGTGCGGACCGGCGAAGCGCTCGCCGCCATCGCCTGCGACGTCGGCTTTGCCGACCAGCCGCACATGACCCGCTGCGTGACCGCCGTCACCGGACGACCCCCTGCGCATTGGCGGGCCAGGGTCAAATGCGTTCAAGACCCTTCGGAACTCGCCGCATAGCCTTCAGCGCCTTTCCGGATTTGATCCGGAATCCATGAACACCGGTCCGACCGGACCGCCGACCTGTCCATGGATTTCCGGCTTTTGCCGGAGTGGTGAGGAGGTGAGCCGAGCATGCGATTTGCTTTGTATCTTGCCCTGCTGCTTCTCGCGGCTTGCAGCGACCCGGTGCCGGAGACGATCGACGGCGCGATGCAGGCCTATGGCCGCAACCGGGTCGCCGAGGCCGAGGCCGTCTTCCGCAAGATCGCCGCCGATCCGGCGTCGAGCGCCGCGGACCGGGGCAGCGCCCATCGCCAGCTCGGCCGGATCGCCTGGCTGATCGACGGCGACTCGCGACGGGCGCTGCGCGAGATCGCAGCGGCGGCCGGAATGGCGGACCGGTGCTCGACGGCCCGGCTGGAATCGCGGGTCCTTCAGGAGGCGAAAAGGGGGGATCTCCTCCTTGCCCGACTGGAGCTCCTGCTGAAGGCTTGCGATCGGCCTGAGCTGGCCGACCAGATCCGCCTGCGGGCGGTCGCCGCCGCTCTCGATCTCGCCGCGGCGGGGCGCAAGGATGCGGTGGGCGCCAGTGCCCGGCTGCTGCAAGCCGTCGGAGCGGAGCGCCGCGAGGGATTGCCGGGCGCCTCGATCGGTCTCCAGCTGGCGCTTCTCCAAGGCGATGCTCCAGCCGCGCTGAAGGCCTGGAAGGATTATTTCTGGCTGAGCGCCGGCGATGTTCCGCAGGGACTGTCGAGCGCCTATCCAGCAGCCGCCCCCGTCTTCGAGGCCGGGCTCGATCCGGCCGCCGGCGCTCCGGAGCGGCTTCGTCTGGTCGACCTGCTGGTTCGGGCCGGCTTCGCCCAGGCCGCCGAACGCTTCGCCCGCTCGGCCGGTCTCGACCGAACGGCCGCGAGCGACCCGCTCTGGGGAAAGGCGAAAGCCTATTTCGAGGCCCGCCGAAGGCTCGAGACGGAGGTCCTGGCGTCGAACCGCCGGGTCGCGCGAGGAGGCTCCGCCGCTGACCTCGAGGGGCTGCTGGATTCCACCCTGGACTCCTTGATGGCCGGCGCCCGGGAATCGGGAGACCGGAAAGCGGCCCTTCTTCGCGCTTATTCCGTCTACGCCCGGGCGTCCGACTCGGACGGTTATGACAGCATCCATTTCGGCCATGCCGTCGAAAGGGGCACCTGGCCGGTCGAACAATATGGCCACCGCGCCCGGGCCACCTTCATCGCTCTCGACAACATGGCGGCCAACGGCTTCAACAGCTGGCTGTGGGATGGCTCGGCCGCGACCGGCGGCTGGGCGGAGGAAGGGCCTGTCATCGTCCAGATCCGCCCCGAATTCACCTCTTCGCCCTTTACCGCCTGGGCGCTTTACAGCGGCGGTCCGGCACGGGCCGAGCTTCTCGAAGAGCTGAAGCGCGAGGAGGCGGCCGACCTGGCGGCGCTGACGGCGGGCGACGTCGCTTACCTTCCCGGTCTCGCGAGCCGGATTCATCTACAGGTCGCCGATCAGGTCGGACGCCGCGCCAGAGCGGATCTTCCGCCGGGCGGCGATCTGCGCCGGGCGTTCCTCGCGGAATATTGGCGGGCGTCGTTCCGCCAGTCGATGCTGTTCCACGAAGGCCGCCACGCCCTCGACAAGAGCCTGGTCCGGGGTCTTGCCCGGTTCAACGACAGCAATCTCGAATATCGCGCCAAGCTGTCGGAGCTTGCCCTGGGCGACTATCCGCGGCTGTCGCTGGTCAACGTCAATGCGGCCGAGATCGGCAGCGGGAGCGCTCACGGCAAGGCCGACGCCAAGGTCCTGCAGGCCTATGTCGAATGGATGCGCGGCCACGCGCGCGAGATCGCCGGCTACGATTCGACGCGGCCGCCCCTCGCCCAGCTGGACAAGCTGACCGACGACCAGCTGCGCGCGGTCGCGCGCGGACTGGATCCGATCGCGAAATAGAAAAAGGGCGGCCCCCTTCGGAGCCGCCCCTTCCCTTTGGCCCAGGATCGTCTTCGACGATCCTGAAATTACTTCAGCTCGACGGTCGCGCCGGCTTCCTCGAGGCGCTTCTTGAGCTCCTCGGCTTCGGCCTTGTTGACGCCTTCCTTGACGGGCTTGGGAGCGCCCTCGACCAGCGCCTTGGCCTCGCCGAGGCCGAGCTGGGTGATCGCGCGGACTTCCTTGATCACGTTGATCTTCTTGCCGCCGTCGTTGACGAGGATGACGTCGAACTCGGTCTTCTCTTCCTCGGCCGGAGCCGCGGCGGCGCCGCCGCCGGCGGGCGCCGCGACCGCAGCCGCGGCCGAAACGCCCCACTTCTCCTCGAGCGCCTTGGCGAGGTCGGCGGCTTCGAGAACGGTCAGCTCGCTGAGCTGGTCGACGAGGGAATTGATGTCAGCCATTTTAAGTCTCCATATCTCGTTCGGTTGATTTTCGTCATCCCGGCGAAGGCCGGGTCCCGGGGCCCCAGCCTTCGCTGGGGCGACGGGTCGGTTCAGTTACGCATTTTCTCTGGCCGCGAAGGCGCCGATCACGCGGGCCAGCATCGCGCCGGGCTCGTTGATCGTGCGGGCGATCTTGCTCGCCGGCGCCTGGATGAGGCCGATGATCTTCGCGCGCAGCTCGTCGAGCGACGGCAATTCGGCCAGGGCCCGGATCCCGGCCGTGTCGAGGACGGTATCGCCCATCGCTCCACCGACGATCTCGAAGCGGTCCGTGGTCTTGGCGAAATCCACCGCGACCTTGGCCGCCGCGATGGGATCGGCCGACGTGGCGAGCGCCGTCGGGCCGGTCAGCATATCGCCGATCGGTGCGTAGGTGCTGCCCTCGAGCGCGATCAGGGTGAGCGTATTCTTGGTCACCTTGTAGCTGGCGCCGGCGTCCCGCATCCGGTTGCGGAGCGCGGTGGACTGAGCAACCGTCAGGCCGAGATTGCGGGTGACGACCACCACGCTCGTCTCGGCGAACGTCTGCTTCAGCGCGGCGACCTGCTCGGACTTCTGAGCTCGATCCATCTTACTCTCCAAATTCGCCCGGCGGACCATCCGCCGGACGCAGTGCGGCGCCCGGCAAAGCCGAACGCCTCTGTCCGTGCTGGGGAGAGTGAACCGGCCGAAGCTTGCAAGCTTTCGGCAGACGGCCCAAGCCGGGCCGCAAATCTCTTTCCCCGTCTAGGCTGGATATTAAGCCCCGGAAGGCGCCAGCGGTCTCGGACGGAGCCTCCGCGGAAAACCAGCGGAGGCGAAGGCGGCCATGTAGCGGCACCGGCTCAAATGTCAACGGCCGCGGCCCGGCCGGGGAGCGCCGGGCCGGCGGAGAGATTAGCCTGCCGAAGGCAGCGGCGCTAAGCGCTAGCGCTTCTTCAAATAACAGAACGCGCCGGCCTGATAGCCCAGGAACAGCTCCGAGATGGCGTTGACATATTCCGGACCTTCACCGTTCAGCCGCACCTTCACGCTCCTGACCTTCCAGTGGTTATTCTTGGTATCCTCGAACCTGACGTAGGTCGGGTAGCGATCGGCATCTGCAACCGTCAGCTGCGGACTCGCCGGATTGTTCAAATGCGGATCGATGACGTTGGATTTCTCACCAAAGTGATAAGTCCGCTCCATCGCACGTTCGAAATCGTCGTCCCCGCGATTGCAGCGGAACTCACGGCCGCAGATTCCTAAGTAGACACGGCCGTCGCTTTGGGCATTTGCGGTGTCGCTCGTAACGATGGTGGCTTCTATTTTGCGAACGTCGACCATGATCGCCTTCCTCCTGACAGATTGGAGGCGAATACTTAAGGCGTTTCGGATGCGCTGGCCGTGACGCAGGACACGCGTGATCGCATCTGGCGGAAAACCAACTTTTCAGAAAACGGACCTGAAGCTACCGCGCCTGGATTTCCTGCAGGTTCAGACGGCGCGCTTCGCGCTCGTAATGGCTGGCGAGCTGCTGGAGCCCGCGGCGGGCATGCTCGTTCTCCGCGGCGACCGCGGCGGCACGGCACTTCTCGGCCTGCTGGTGGAAGAAACGCACGTCGTCCATGGCGCCCTGAAAGCGCGGGCCTGCCCAAGGTTCCCCTATTTCTGGGCGTTGCCGGCGCGCTTGACGTAGAGCCGGGCGGACCAGGCGCAGGTTTCCGACGCGCAGTCGGTCATCGCGATCCGAAGCTTGTAGGTCCCGGCCGCCACCGGCGCGACCTCGAGCTTCGGCATCTCGACCAGGGCCCTGGTCTCGCCGATCTTCGACCCGGAGGGGTCGAGCAGGTCCACTTCGCCGGCCCCGCAGCCGGGCTCGCACACCACCACGGCACGATAGCTGCGCCCGGCCGCCAGCGGATAATCCAGCCGCGCCTCGGAACCGCTGGCCAGGCTGCCGGGCCGGATCTCACCTTGCGGAGCCCAGCCGTCCTTCGCCTGGATCTCGTCCCACTCGGCGAGGATTCGATTCACCCAGGCGGCCGGGTCGGTCTTCGCCGAAGCGGGGCCGGAACCGGTGAGGCCGGCGACGATCGCCGCCAGGGTCAGGAAGGATTGGCGCATGTCATCTCCTCGAGGAGGGTCCGTCTCCGGCCTCGGCCGGCCCAAGTCAACCGTCCGGCTTTCGTCGCTTCGTCGAAAATGACTGGCGACAGCGGCATTCGCGCGAAACCATGCCGGGATGGCGGACCGCGCGATGACGGCCAAGGCGGATTTGGAGACGGCGATCGGCAGGAGGTGGCTATGAAGAAGGAATTTCCCGTCCGGTCCCGCTTTCTCTCCGGACCAGGGCTGGCCCGGCCGCTCGCGGCGGCGGGCTTCGGCCTGGCTCTGGTCGCCGCCCAGGTTCCGCCCTCCGATCCCGACTCCGTCACCGTCAACGCACTCCTTCCCGAAAGCGCCGCCCACGACCTGGCGGTCGGCTTCGTCAGGGCGACCGGCGTCGCCGCCGGGGAGACCCCCGCCGCCCGCTGGGTCGGGCCGATCTGTCCGGAAGTGCTCGGGCTCGAGGATATCGGCAGGCGCGCCGCCGAAGCCAAGATCCGCCGGGTCGCTGCAGCCGTCGGCGCCGCCGTCGCGCCCGAGGGCTGCCGCCGCAACATCGTCGTCAGCTTCACCTCCGACGGCGCCGCTCTGGCCCGGGAGGTGGTGGAACGCGAGCCGCGGCGAGTGGCGAACCTCTCACCGCGCGCCAGATCGGCGGTGCTGACCGGCTCGGCGCCGGTTCGCTGGCTTTACACGGCCGAGACTCGCGGGCGCCACGGCGGCGCCGAGACCACGTCGGGCGACGCCGCCCAGTCGATGCCGGCGACTCATGCCGGCTCCGGCGCGGGCTCATCCATCGGCGGCGACATGCCGACCCTGATGCATTACGAAAGCAGCGTTCTGAGCACCCTCACCAACCGGGTGCTGACCAGCGCGATTGTCATCATCGACACGGACGAGGCGATGGGGCGGCGGCTCGACACCCTGGCCGCCTACGCGGCTCTCGTCGCCCTCGCCGAGATCCGGAACGCCGACGCGGCGCCGCCGGGATCGATCCTGACGCTGTTCGAATCCTCCGTCCCGCCGCGCGACCTCACCACTCAGGACATGGCTTTCCTGCGCGCGCTCTACCGGCTCCCGCTCGACCGCCAGGCGATGCAGCATCGCGGCCAGCTGGTGCACGGGATCACCGGTGCGCTGACGGCGCGGAACTAGCCGGACCGGAGTCGACCGGCCAGCGATAGCCGATCAGCTCGTAAAGCTCGCGAACCGGGGCTCCGGAAGCGACCGTGTCGGTGAGGTAGCCGCGCTTCGGATAGGCCTTGAGCGAAACGGAATCGCTCTGGTTGCCGCCGAGCACGAGCAGGCTGTCGCCGAGGTCCTCGACCAAGAAGGAGACATGACCGGTGACCACCGGCGCGTCCGGCGACGTCCGCCCCCGCGCCCAGACCGCGATGGCGCCCAGCCGGGGTGGATCGACCGGCTCGCCCCACTCCGCCCAGGACCGCGCCCAGCCGGAATCGGTCCCCGCGATACCGGCCTGCCTCAGGCACCAGTTGACGAACGCCGAGCACCAGGGCGTCGAATCCCGCTCCGC
This sequence comes from Allosphingosinicella sp., assembly GCA_036382815.1. Classification (GTDB taxonomy): domain Bacteria; phylum Pseudomonadota; class Alphaproteobacteria; order Sphingomonadales; family Sphingomonadaceae; genus Allosphingosinicella. The sequence continues at coordinate 7,980 of DASVPM010000216.1, read as the reverse complement.
TTCGCCCTCCTCGAGGTCGTTGCAGGTGGCGAGATATTCGAGGATCCGGGGATGGGCCTCGCTCCCCTGTTCGGCGACGCTGGCGGCAAGCTCCCGGAGCGCGATCTCGTACCAGGGAGGAAGGAGGGGCATGACTTCAGAATAGGGCTCCGTCGCCGACAGAAGAAGGCCCTTTGAAAAAGGGCGTAGTCTCGCCGTCCGCCGTCACGCCGAACGGACGCGCACGCCCCCCGACAGCGCGATGAAGGCCTCAACGGTTTTCGACCAGCATCGCCCCCACAAATATCGTCCAGAGTCGAACAGGCATCGCTTCTCCCCTGCGGCTGCGTGATACTGCCCAAGTCGGCGGCAAGTGCAAAGCTGGGCGGCGCCGCGCCGGGGACCGATTCGCGGTCGCCTGTCTGATCCGGCCCGCCCCCCGGGGGGGCGCGAAAAAAGGGCCGGAGCTTTCGCCCCGGCCCTTCCTCGTTGGTCACTGGATCGAAGAAGCTCGGTCCGCTCAGGCGCTCGCCACCTCGGCGACGTCGACCTTGAGGCCCGGGCCCATGGTCGAGGAAAGCGCCACCTTCTTGACGTACTTGCCCTTGGCGCCGGTCGGCTTGGCCTTGACGATGGCGTCGACGAAGGCCTGGAAGTTGCGCTTCAGGTCTTCGGCCGGAAAGCTCGCCTTGCCGATGCCGCTGTGGATGATCCCGGCCTTCTCGACCCGGAACTCGACCTGGCCGCCTTTGGCCGCCTTGACCGCCTCGGTAACGTTGGGAGTGACCGTGCCGAGCTTGGGGTTCGGCATCAGGCCCTTGGGGCCGAGCACCTTGCCGAGCCGGCCGACGATGCCCATCATGTCGGGAGTCGCGATCACTCGGTCGAAATCGATCGTCCCGCCCTGGATGGTCTCCATCAGATCCTCCGCCCCGACCACGTCGGCGCCCGCCGCGGTCGCTTCCTCGGCCTTGGCGCCGCGGGCGAACACCGCCACCCGGACGTCCTTGCCGGTACCGGCGGGGAGGGTGACGACTCCGCGCACCATCTGGTCGGCGTGGCGCGGGTCGACCCCGAGATTGAGGGCCACTTCGATCGTCTCGTCGAACTTCGACTTCGCATTGGCCTTCAGCGCCTCGATCGCCTCGTCGACTCCGTAAAGCCGGGTCCGGTCGACGGCCTCGTTGAGGGCCTTCTGCTTCTTGGTCAGCTTCGCCATCGCCTTAGCTCCCCGTCACTTCGAGGCCCATCGCGCGGGCGCTGCCTTCGATGATCCGCGAGGCGGCCTCGATGTCGTTGGCGTTGAGATCCTTCATCTTCATCTCCGCGATCTCGCGCAGCTGGGCGCGGGTCACCCGGCCCGAAGTCTGCTTGCCGGGCTCCTTGGCGCCGGCCGTGATCTTCGCCGCCTTCTTCAGAAGGAAGGTCGCCGGCGGGGTCTTGGTCTCGAAGGCGAAGCTCCTGTCGGCGAAGACGGTGATGACGGTGGGGATGGGCATGCCCTTCTCCAGCTCGGTCGTCGCCGCGTTGAACGCCTTGCAGAACTCCATGATGTTGACGCCGCGCTGACCCAAAGCGGGCCCGATCGGCGGCGACGGATTGGCGGCGCCCGCGGGCACCTGGAGCTTGATATAGCCCGTTATCTTCTTAGCCATTGTCTCTCACTCTGTAGTCGGGCGGACCGAGCGATCGATCCGCCTGTTTCAAGTTTAGCGGTCCGAACGGACACCGCAGCGTCCTCCCGCAAATTCCATGCTGAGGCTTGGAAGGGCGCGCCCTTAGCGCAGTCCGGCCGGAAGCGCAAATTCCTTCCGCCCTCAAACCCGTCGGCCGAGGGGCCGCCCCCGGCCTCCCGACCGGAACGCATCCTTCCGGGACCCTGGCGCGTTGGAGCGGCAAGATGATGAAAAAGCTCGCTTTCCTGATTGCCCCGTTTCTCGCCCTCGCCGCCTGCGCCGACGAGCCGGACTCCCTGCCCCGGCCCGACCCCGCCCTTGTCGAGCGACTCGCAGTCGCCAACTCGGCGGCGGCCGCGACTCCCGAGAAGCTGGCCAAGGCCGACAAGCTCGTCGGCGCGGTCGCCCATGTCGAGCCCGACCGGGTCGCCGGCGCCGCCGAGAAGCTTCTCGCCCGCTAGCGCGGCCCGCCGATCCGGCCTGCTCCCTGTCCGCCCGCGGCCGGTGACCGGCGCCGGACCGGACCCGCGAACGTCGGGCGGGGCGTTCTAGAAGGGCCGCTCGCCGACGACGTTGCCGGCGGTGCGATATCGGCACACCAGCACTTCCTCCGACGCCCCTTTCGCCAGGGCGCAGCCGACCCGGTCGCTTTCGCGCCACATCAGCTGGGTGTAATGGCCGACGTCGGCGAAATCGCCGGTGGCGCTGTTGTCGGGGAAGCGGCCGGGGCGGAAATGCTTCTTCTCCTCGATCCAGCCGCCGACCATCTCCTCCGGGGCATAGGCGCCGGGAGTCCCCGCCCACAGATTCTCGCCCTGAGGGTCCTCCTCGTCGACGTCGGGATCATGCTCGAACTCGCCGCTGGCGGCAAGCTCCCCGCCCCACTCGGCGGCGTTGCGGGCCAGCTCCGGGTCCCAAGCCAGCGCCGGAAGCCCGGCGGCGCTGCGCTCGCGATTGTGGGCGGCGAGAAGCCGCTCGTCGAGGCTGGTCAGCCGCCCGGTCCCGCCGATCAGCAGCGGCGCGGCGAGCAGCAGCAGCGCCGCCGCCAATCGCGTCCGAGCCGGTCCTGAGCGGGTCTGGGTCATTGGGCGACCCTGGACGATCCCGCTTAGCGTCCCCTTGCCGGTAAAGGTTTACGCCGCGGTCATCATCCCGGCCGACGGCCTCTTGGATGCGCACGAAGATCACGAAGATTGCGAAGGTGACGCGAAGCGCTTCCACCCCCGATTCGTCGAAGACGGCGAAGCCGGCGACCCGCGGGTCGTCGGGTGCCTTCGTGATCCTTGTGCCGACCCGACAGCCGCGGGCCAGGCCATGCGCGCCCGCACCCGGAAAGCGGAGGCTCAGCCCTTCTCGTTCCGGACCGGGCTGACGCCTCCGGGCGGTCCCTTTCCTCCGGTCGCACCCGTCACGCCCGGGCCGCCCATTCCGCCCGGCGAGCCCGCGTCGGGCCCGCCGAGGCCGTCGCCGCCTCCGCCGCCTTCGCTTCGCATCTGTGCCGCATCGCCGGTCGCCGAGCCGGCGCCGGTCATGCCCGCGCCGCCGCCCTCGCCGCCGCCAAGCTCATCGGCCCGATCGTCGCCGCCGCCCTGCTGTGCGGAGCCGGTCGTCGCCGCCGCCTCGCGATCTCCCGTGCCGCCGGTGCCGCCGTCCCTCGTCTCTTCCACCATTTCGAGCTCCTCTCGTTCGAAGCGCCAACGAGTCCGGCTCGAAGCCGGTTCCTGTCCGCCCGGCGCGAAAACGGCGCCAGGCATCGATTTAAACGCGGTCGAAAAGATTGGAGCGGGAATCAGAATGGGGGCCGGTGTCGCCACCGGCCCCCACTTGTCCCAGCTTTGACTGCCGTCGCTGGGTGGCGAGGCCATCTCTCGCTGGGCGGCTTTGGAATTGCGAGGCGGGCGCGGCCCGCTTCGCTCTCCCCCGGATCCCGGAGCGAGGCCGCGAGGCCCCGTTCGGCATCCGGTGGGTCTCGGCAAGGAGGCGCAAGGCCCCACGCCGATTCCCGTCGGGTCGCATGGGCCTGGACCGAAATCCCTGCCGTCGCTTCCCTGGCGGATCCGGCCCGGCCGAAGCCGCGCCGTCTCCAGGGTTCGCATCGAGGCCGAAGCCTCTCCGGTCGCCCTTTCGAAAACCGCCGGGCCGAAGCCCGCCGCTCTTCCGGGAACCTCCCGGGGCCAAAGCCTTGGGAAATCCCCTTCGGATCGCGGCTCCGCCCGAAGGCCTCGCCACTCTCCCGGAGCTTACCTTCGAGGCCGAAGCCTCTCGATGAGCCCCGTTTCGGTCCGCGGCTGGGGCGTGAGCCCGTCCCCGCCTCCCGCCGGCTCCAGTCGCGGGGCGATTCCCGCGGCCTTCGCCGGTCCGGTCCGCTTCGAGGCTCGCAAGGAGCCTCTCGGCATCGCCGCGAAGGCATCGTGAAATCCCGCCTCGCATCCGCTTTCGCTTATGCGGGCGCGGCTTCGTCCGCCTTCTTCGCCTTCCGCGTCCGCCGCCAGCGTCCCCTGGGGGATCAATGGCGCCTTCAGCTTGAGCTGGGACCGTCGGTTTGGCGATCCGTTTCCGGTCCGCCGCCCTTTCCGGCCACGTCCGAAACCTGTCAGGTCGGACCGATTCGCGAAAGCCGAATCCGCCTGTGGATAATGAGGATAATGGGGGTAAGTTTAACCTCGATCAGGGCCCTCGCCGGAGACTTCGCCGGTCTCGCCGCGGGGCCTGGAATCGCTGGATTCCCAGGCGTCGAGGGTCCTCCTCGCCATGTCGATCGCCATCTTTCGAAGCGAGTCGCCGAGGCGGATCGCGTCCTGCCCGGCGTCGCCGGCGGCCTCGGCGGCGGCGCCCGCCGCCCGCCTCGTCGCCGGCGGATCGCGCAGCGCCGCAGCCGCCGCGAGCAGAGCCGCCGCGACGGTCTCGCTGACCGCAGGCTGCTCGGCGAGCTTCAGCGCCTGCCTGCCCGCCTCCCGGACCGACTTCGGGACCTTGACCCCGGCGATCCGCTTCGGAATCTTGACCTTGTCCTTGCTCTTCTTCGCTTTCCTGTCGCCCTTGGCCATCGATTGCAGCTCCTATTCGACGATGATCCGCCCGCTCATTCCGAGCAGCCGGTGGAGGAGATTGGCGCCGGTCGCCTTGTAGCGCCCCGCCTTGGGCACCAGCACGATCGTGCGGGTCGAAAGCGGAGGCACCTGGAGGCTCCCGCCTTTCACCAGCGCGGAATCGCGCCTCCGAAGCCGGGAGTCGCGGAAGAAGCCGCCGGCCGAGAAGGTCAGCCCCTGATTGCTGTTGTTGACGAAGCGCAATCGCACCGGTTCCCCCGCCTTCAGCCGGATCTCCCCCGGCTGGATGTCGTAGGTCGTCAGCAGCACGTCATATTCCGGCGCCGTCCGCCAATCCTGGGCGGCGGCGGGAGAGGCCAGGAGGAGGAAGCTGAGCAGATACAGGCGTCGCATGTTCGAAACCTAGCATGGGGGCCCGCCCTTGTCGTCCCTGGCGCGAAGCGGCGGGGAGGGGGACCATATGAAATGTGATGGAGGGGTAATTGGCGCGGCGGTCCGAGGTTCCGAAGAAAGTCACTTGCGCCTCGGCAGCGACCCCTTCACCACCCTTCGGGTGGTCCCCCTCCCCATCTCTCGAGGGGGGAGGACAAGACGGAGCCCTCATGAAAATCCTCCTCCTCGCCGCCATCCTCCTCGCCGCCCCCGCCGCCGCGAAGCTCGCCCCTGCCGAGCAGCGCATCGTGCGGACGGTCGATTCCGAGCAGGCCCGCTCCGTCGCACTGCTCGAACGCCTGGTGAACCAGAACAGCGGTTCGCTCAACTTCCCGGGCGTCGAAGCGGTCGGCGGCATGATGCGGGCCGAGCTCGAGCCGCTCGGCTTCACGGTTCGCTGGGTGCCGATGGCGCAGGCCGGGCGCGCGGGCCATATTGTCGCCACGCACAAGGGCAGCGGCCGGGGCAAGAAGATGCTTCTCATCGGCCACCTCGACACCGTCTTCGAACCCGACAGCCCCTTCCAGCGTTTCACCCGCAAGGACGGCAACATCGCCGAGGGCCCGGGGGTCGGCGACGACAAGGGCGGGATGGTCGTCATGGTCGCCGCACTTCGCGCCATGAAGGCCGCCGGGACGCTCGCAGACGCCGACATCGAGATCGTCCTCACCGGCGACGAGGAGGACAGCGGCAGCCCGATCGAGCTCGCCCGCCGCGATCTGATCGCCGCCGCGGGCCGAACCGAAATCGCCCTCGACTTCGAGGGCCTCGCGCAGGAGAACGGTCTCGACATGGGCTCGATCGCCCGCCGGGGCTCGGCGTCGTGGCAGGTCACGGCGAAGGGGCGGACCGGCCATTCCAGCGGCATCTTCAGCGAGCAGATGGGCAACGGCGCGATCTACGAGCTGGCTCGGATCCTCGCCGCCTTCCGGGCCGAGCTTCCCGAGCCCAACCTCACCTTCAACGTCGGCCTCGTCGTCGGCGGAGCCACCGCCGAGCTCGACAGGGATCTCATCCGCGGCACCGCGACCGGCAAGACCAACATCATCCCCCCGATCGCCATCGCACGCGGCGACCTTCGCGCCTTGTCGCTCGAGCAGCAGCAGCGCGTGATCGCGAAGATGAAGGACATCGTCGGCCGCCATCTCCCCGGAAGCGAGGCCGAGCTCGCCTTCGACGAAGGCGGCTACCCGCCAATGGCGCCGACGCCGGCGAGCCGCGCGCTGCTCGGTCGACTCAACGCGGTCAATCGCGACCTCGGCCTCGCCGAAATGGGCGAGCTCGACCCGCTGAAGCGCGGCGCCGGCGACATCGGATTCGTCGCCCACCTCATTCCGGGCCTGGTCGGCCTCGGCACCGCCGGGGGCGGCTCCCACGCGCCCGGCGAGACGGTCGACCTTTCCAGCATCCCCCGCCAGGCCAAGCGCGCCGCGATACTCATGACGCGGCTCAGCGCGGGATCGCGCTGAGCGGGAGCGATGCCCGAAACTCGCTCGTCCGAGTGCGGGCGCGCCTGCATAGCTTTCGGCTGCATAGCGACATTAAAAGTGCATCTTCTGCGAGCGTGCTTTGGCTCGACGCGAACTCGGTTCGATCGAGCACGACGTCGAGCATTTCCGGCCTAAAAGCTCGATCAAGCAATGGCCCCCCGCGGTCGTCCAGGATCTACGCGGATTTCGCCGGCCGGACGGGCGGTGCCAGCGCCACGGGATCCATCGACCTGTTCCAGCTCAATCGGAGCGACCTCATAGAGGACAGGTTCAGAGCCGTCTGTGCGATCGCGTCACCAATAAGCCTTCATGATCTCACGCGCCCAGCCGGGCTCGCGCAGCTCGCCTCGCGGAAGGAATCCGCTCATCACGGGCTTGATGTCGAGCACCGGCGAGCCGTCTATCGCGTCCAGCCCTTCCACCTCGACGGCCAGTCCCTCGACCCGGACGATTCGGCAGATCGTGACCCCTATCCGGCCCGGCCGGTTCTTTCCCCGCTGGGCGAAGATGCCGACCTTGGGCCAGTCCGTCCGGCCCCGCGGATGGCGGGCGCCATATTCGATCTCGTCCTCGCCCACCCGGTCGAAGACGAAGACAACCTCGGCGTGGCTGAACGCGTCGAGCCCGGCGAGGGCATCGGCGGAGAAACGTTGCGCGTCGAGCTCGATCCTTGCGCGGCTGGCGCCCCAGTCGTCGTCCTCGGCCGCCGTCCGGCCGCCGCATACCCGCCCCACCGGCTCGAGTTTATGCTCCACCGCCGTCGCTCCTTTCGAAATTCGCGCTCGGCCCAGCTTTGCGGGGAGGCCGGCGCCGATGCAATCCGACCTCCTAGCCGCCCTGAGGGAGGGTGCCGGCCGAACGCAGGGGACTTCGGCGCGCGCCCCTCGACCCTCCCTTTCAGGGAGGGACGTCGCCGCGCAGGATCTCCTCGAGCCGCACCGGCCGCCACCCCCGAACGTCCACCCCGACGTCGATTTGATTAGGCAGGGGCTTCAGCCGCCCATGGCTGTGGCCGTGCAGGTCGATCGCCCCCTTGTGCTGGCCGTTCCAGGTCCTGAAGGGGTAATGGCAAAGCACCAGCCGCCGCCCGGCCTCCTCGATCTCGGCATAATCCTGGGCGCTCGCCCATCCGGGCGCCGCGGTCGTTCCGGGCGGGTCGTTGTTGCCGCGCACCAGATGCTTGACGCCGTGAAGCCGCTCCAGCAGCGCCGGGACGTCGCCCGGCCGTCTCGCGAAATCGCCCAGGTGCCAGACTTCGTCGGCCGGGCCGACGGCACCGTTCCAGGCTTCGACAAGGGCGGCATCCATTTCGGCGACGCTGGCGAACGGCCGCTTCCAGATGTTGAGCGTGCG
>DASVPM010000215.1:0-18617 GCA_036382815.1 Allosphingosinicella sp. | reverse complement strand
CGACACGTGCGGCAACACCACCCATCTCGACGACGACAAGCTGTCGGGCGGAGTCCGGGCGGCCGCCAGCGCCGCCGGCTTCTCGCCGGAGCGGCCGGTGATCGAGGTTCGTGGCACCTGCCCGGATTGCCGCGAGGGGGGATGACCGTCGCCGGGACGACGGGGAGACAGGCGCCAGTCATCTAAGCCATTGTAATTACGTCCCACCGGGCGGAGAATGATCCGTCGCCGAGGGTCTGGCCGATGATGTTGAGTCTTGAACCCGAGCAGCGGGACCGCCTGAAATCGGCGAGCGTCGTCGGGCTTATCCACGCCCTCATCGGCTACGTCCTTCTGACCGGCCTCGGCTACGATCCAGCCGCCGCCGTCCCCGAGGCCCTGAAGCTCTTCAACGTCCACGAGGAGCCCCCGCCGCCGCCGGCGAAGCCGGCCCGCCCGGACGTCGAAAAGAAGACCCGCAAGGCCAGGCCGAAGAATGCCGAGGGCGCCGCCTCGCCGGCGAACCTGCGCAATACCCCGACCCAGATCGTCGCCCCGCCGCCCGAAATCCGCCTGCCGGTGCCGCCGCCCATCCCGACCGCTCCGGTAGCGGGGCAGGGCAGCGCGATGGCCGCCGGCGCGGCGGCCGTCCCCGGGCCGGGCACCGGCAGCGGCGGAATCGGCAACGGGCTGGGCAGCGGCCGCTTCGGCAACGGCACCGGCGGCGGCGGCGGCGGCGGCGGCCGGGGATCCCGCGCCCGCTGGCTCAGCGGCGGCATCGACGCCTCCGATTATCCGGACGGCGCCTATCGCTCGCGCCGCGGCGGAATCGTCCACCTGCGCTTCACCGTCGCCCCGAGCGGCCGGGTCAGCGAGTGTGCCGTCACCCGCTCCAGCGGCAGCCGCGAGCTCGACGCCGTCACCTGCCGCCTCATCGTCCGCCGTTTCCGCTACCGCCCGGCGCGCAATGCGGAAGGGCAGCCGATCGCCTCCACCGTCATCGGCGAGCATGTCTGGGAGGTCGCTCCCCAGCCTCCGGACAGATGGATCGAGCCGGACATCGAGGAGCCGGACGACGGCCGGTGAGCCAGCGCTCCTGCGCGGTCTCTGCACAACATCCTCATTCGACACCGCGCCCGCTTTGGGCTAGCGGGACCACGCGACAGGGACCATATCGCCGCCCATGACCGACCGCCCGAATACGCCGTTACTCGACACCGCGGGCACGCCCGCGGAGCTTCGGCGGCTGACGCCGGCGCAGCTCCGCCAGCTTGCCGACGAGCTTCGGGCCGAAACCATCTCGGCCGTGTCGGTCACCGGAGGCCATCTCGGCGCCGGGCTGGGTGTCGTCGAGCTCACCGTCGCACTGCACTACGTATTCGACACCCCCGCCGACCGCCTGATCTGGGACGTCGGCCACCAGGCCTACCCCCATAAGATCCTGACCGGACGCCGCGACCGCATCCGCACTCTTCGCCAGGGCGGGGGCCTCTCCGGCTTCACCCGGCGCTCGGAGAGCGAATATGATCCGTTCGGCGCCGCCCACAGCTCGACCTCCATCTCGGCCGCCCTGGGCTTCGCGGTCGCGAACAAGCTCGCCGATCGGCCGGGTCGGGCAATCGCCGTGATCGGCGACGGCGCGATGTCGGCGGGAATGGCCTATGAGGCGATGAACAACGCCCAGGCGGCGGGCAACCGGCTGGTCGTCATCCTCAACGACAACGACATGTCGATTGCGCCCCCGGTCGGCGGGCTTTCGCACTATCTCGCGCGCCTCGTCTCCTCGCCCAAATATCTGACCCTCCGCCATCTCGCCCAGAAGCTCGCGCGCAAGCTTCCCAAGCGCCTCCACGTCATGGCCCGGCGCTGGGAGGAATATTCGCGAGGCTTCTGGACCGGCGGCACGCTCTTCGAGGAGCTCGGATTCTATTATGTCGGCCCGGTCGACGGCCACAATGTGGAGCAGCTCGTCCAGATCCTCGAGAACGTCCGCGACGCCGACGAAGGGCCGATGCTCGTCCACGTCGTCACCAAGAAGGGCAAGGGCTACGGGCCGGCCGAGGCGGCCGCGGACAAATATCACGGAGTCCAGAAGTTCGACGTCGTCTCGGGCGAGCAGGCCAAGGCCGAGCCCGGCCCGCCGAGCTACACCGCCGTCTTCGCCAGGGCGTTGATCGCGGAGGCGGAGCGCGACGACAAGGTGGTGGCGATCACCGCGGCGATGCCGTCCGGCACGGGCCTCGACAAGTTCGGCTCCGTCTTTCCCGAGCGGATGTTCGACGTCGGCATCGCCGAGCAGCACGCCGTGACCTTCGCCGCCGGCCTCGCCGCGCAGGGCTACAGGCCCTTCTGCGCCATCTATTCGACCTTTCTCCAGCGCGCCTACGACCAGGTCGTCCACGACGTCGCGATCCAGAACCTGCCGGTCCGCTTCGCCATGGACCGCGCCGGGCTGGTCGGCGCCGACGGCGCCACCCATGCCGGAAGCTTCGACCTGGCTTACCTCTGCACCCTGCCCAATTTCGTGGTGATGGCCGCGGCCGACGAGGCCGAGCTCGTCCACATGACCCACACGATGGCGCTCCACGACCAGGGCCCCATCGCGCTTCGCTACCCGCGCGGCAACGGTGTTGGGCTGGCTCTGCCGGAAGCCCCCGAGCGGCTCGAGATCGGCAAGGGCCGGATCGTCCGCGAGGGCAAGAAGGTGGCGATCCTCTCCCTGGGCACCCGGCTCGAGGAGGCGCTCAAGGCCGCCGACGCTCTCGAAGGCCGGGGCCTTTCGACGACGGTCGCCGACCTGCGCTTCGCCAAGCCGCTCGACGAGGCGCTGATCCGCCGCCTGCTCACCACCCACGAAGTGGCGGTGACGGTCGAGGAGGCGGCGATCGGCGGCTTCGGCGCCCACGTTCTCACCATGGCCAGCGACCAGGGCCTGATCGACGGCGGCCTCAAGCTTCGCACCCTTCGCCTTCCCGACCGCTTCCAGGACCAGGACAAGCCGGAGAAGCAATATGCCGAGGCGGGCCTGGACGCCGAGGGGATAGTCGACACCGTGCTGAAGGCTCTGCGCCACAACAGTACGGGGGTGGTGGAAGGCGCGCGGGCCTAGAAATGCAAAAGCCGCCGGAAACCCGGCGGCTCGCAGAATTCCTCGATCGGCGCGTCCTAGAGCAGGATGGCGGCGACGACCAGGAACTGGCTAGCAAGGGCGATAAAGCCCGCCGCGCCGGTTTCGACGATACGCATTTCAACTTCCTCATAAGCGGGAGCCGTTTCGCTCCCGCAACGCCTATCCATCGGCGACGCTAATTTCTCAACTGCAAAGGTAGACATAAGCAGTTGCATTTTCTGCATCTCATCAGGGACGGCGGCCGCGGTCGGAGGCCCTTGTCCACCGCGCTCAAGCCACACGGGCCGGAGGCGTTCTCGCCACTTCGCGATCTTCGCGTCCCTTCGCGTGAGCCAATCTGCTTTTTGCATTCACGCGAAAATACGCGAAGAACGCGAAGAGACCGTGCCGGCCAGGAACGGCGTCGCTACTCGCCGGCCCTCTGGGCCGAATGATGGCGCTGACGCGCGGAGTGGGAAATGGCGGATATCGAGGATTGGGCCAGGCTGGCGGTCGATTGCGGGCTGAAGGTTCACCGGGAACTTGGACCTGAGCTGCTCGAATCGGTCTATGAGGCTGCCCTGGCAGCAAGCTTGTTACGGCGAGAGGTTCCGGTGGAGAGGCAGAAGCTGATTGACATCGAATATGACGGCATGAGGCTTCGAGTGGGATTTCGCGCGGATCTGCTGGTCGGCGGACGCCCCATCATCGAGGTCAAGTCGGTCGAGCGGTTTGCACCGGTGCACGCAAAGCAGCTTCTGACCTATCTCCGCCTTACCCATCAGCCGCTCGGGCTGTTGATGAACCTCGGAGCGCCGACCTTCAAGGAAGGCTTGAGGCGTGTGGCGAACAATCATACCGACTTGGCTTCGTCGAATCTCCGGGTGAATCAGCCTTCGGTGGGGGTGTGAAAGCCCGCGCTGACCAGATGCTCGTCGACCGGGGCCTCGCCGAGAGCCGGGCAAAGGCTCAGGCGCTGATCCTCGCCGGCCTCGTCTTTTCCGGCGAGCGGAAGATCGAGAAGGCCGGGCAGGCGCTGGCCGGGGATGCTCCGCTCGAGGTTCGCGGCAAGGAGCATCCCTGGGTCTCGCGGGGCGGGATCAAGCTCGCGCACGCGCTCGAGCATTTCGGGTGGGATGTCGCGGGGTCGGTTGCGCTCGATGTGGGCGCGTCGACCGGAGGGTTCACCGACGTGCTCCTGCAAAAGGGAGCGGCGAAAGTGTTCGCGGTCGATGTCGGGACCAACCAGCTCGCCTGGAAGCTGAGGCAGGATCCGCGGGTGATCGTTCACGAGAAGACCAATGCCCGCTACCTGACCGACGCGATTGTGACCGAGCCGGTCGACATCGTCGTCTGCGACGCGAGCTTCATCTCCCTCGCCAAGGTGCTCGACGCGGCCCTGGGCTTCGCCAGGCCCGGCGGACGGCTGGTCGCCCTGGTCAAGCCGCAATTCGAGGCGGAGCGCGGCGAGATCGGCAAGGGCGGAGTGGTCCGCGACCCTGAAATCCACGCTAGAGTCTGTGCTCAGGCACGGCTATGGGTCGAAGCCCAGGGGTGGAAAGTCGCCGGGCTCGTCGAGAGCCCGATCACCGGCCCTGAAGGGAATAAAGAGTTCCTACTCGCTGCACAGCGCGCTTGATAGGGGAGGGGCCTCGCGCTAGCGGCCACCCGATGCGCATCTCGAAATTGAGCTTTTCCCTTGCGTTGCTTGGGCTTGCGGCGGCCTGTGGTGGCGGCGACCAGGGCAAGGAAAAGGCGAGGCCGGCCCCGGTCGTCCGGGTCGAGCCGGTCTCGACGATGCGCTTCGTCGAATCGATCGACGCGGTCGGAACCGCCTCGGCGAACGAGCAGGTGACCCTGGCCGCGCCCGTCACCGAGCGGGTGATGCGCCTCGGCTTCGACGATGGCGACTTCGTCCGCAAGGGGCAGATGATCGCCGTCCTCAACCAGGGCCAGGAAGCGGCCCAGCTCTCCGAGGCCCAGGCGCGGCAGCGGGAGGCTCAGCAGCAGCTGTCGCGGATCCAGACCCTGAAGCGCCGCGGCTTCGCCACCCAGTCGAGCCTCGACACCCAGGTCGCCGCGGCCTCGGCGGCGCGTGCCCAGGCGGCGGAGGCCAGAGCCTCGATCGGCGAGCGGGTGATCACCGCGCCCTTCTCCGGCTATGCGTCGCTCCGGACGATCTCGCCGGGCGCGATCGTGACCAGCGGCACGGAAATCGCGACGATCAGCGACATCTCCACCATCAAGCTCGATTTCCCGGTGCCGGAGACCCTGCTGTCCACGATCAAGCCCGGCCTCACCATCGCCGCGACGGCCGCCGCCTATCCCGACCAGCCGTTCCGAGGCCAGATCGCGACCGTCGATCCGGTGATCGATCCCAACACCCGCTCGGTCGTGGTCCGGGCGCATCTCCCCAATCCGGACGGGAAGCTCAAGCCCGGCATGCTGCTCACCGTTTCGATCGAGACGGCGCCGCGCCTCGGCCTTTCCGTTCCCGAGCTGGCAGTGGTCGGCGAGGGCGAGCAGCGCTTCGTTTATGTCCTGGGCAAGGACGGCAAGGCGAAGCGGACCCCGGTCAAGACCGGCCTGCGTTCGGTGGGGCGGATCGAGATCGTGGAGGGGCTCAAGGCCGGGCAGCCGGTCGTCACCGAGGGCGTCGTCAAGCTCGCCGACGGGATGAAGGTGAAGGTCGCCGGCCCCGCCGCAGGCGCCCAGGCGGCGGGGGGCGCGGGCCGGGCGAAGGCGCCGTGAGCGCGCCTGGACCGTCACGGGTTTTCAAGTCCTCCCCTGCATTCGCAGGGGAGGGGGACCATGCGAAGCATGGTGGAGGGGCCTTGCTGAGTCCGAAGAACCCCTCCACCGCGCTTCGCGCGGTCCCCCTCCCCGCGAAATCGCGGGGAGGAATTAGACTCCTCGAGGGTGCTGCGTGAAGATCTCCGATCTTTCCGTCCGGCGGCCGGTCTTCGCCGCCGTCCTGTCGATGCTGATCGCGATCGTCGGCCTCGTCGGCTTCACCAGCCTGCCGGTCCGCGAATATCCGGACGTCGACCCGCCCATCGTCTCCGTGCAGACCACCTATACCGGCGCGGCCGCCAGCGTGGTCGAAAGCCGCATCACCCAGATCCTCGAGCAGCGTCTCGCCGGGGTCGAAGGGCTCCAGACCATCTCCTCGCGATCTCGCGACGGCCAGTCGGACATCTCCGTCGAGTTCACGCCCGGCCGCGACATCGATTCCGCCGCCAACGACGTCCGCGACCGGGTCAGCTCGGCCGCGGCCGATCTTCCCGAGGAAGCGCTCGCGCCGCAGGTGCGCAAGGTCGACGCCGACGCCGCGCCGATCCTCTTCCTCGTCGTCTCCAAGCCGGACTGGTCCCGTCTCCTGCTGTCCGATTATGTCGACCGCACCCTCGTCGACCGCTTTTCGGCCCTCGACGGGGTCGCCCAGGTATTCATCTTCGGCGAAGCGCGTCCCTCGATGCGGGTGTGGCTCAAGCCCGAGCGGCTCGCCGCCTTCAGCCTCACCCCCGCAGACGTCGAGGCGGCGCTGAGGCGGCAGAATGTCGAGCTCCCCGCCGGCCGCCTCGAATCGCAGAGCCAGAACGTCACCTTGCGGGTCAACCGGGCCTTCTCGACCCCGGCGCAATTCGCCTCCCTCATCATCGGCCGCGGGGAGGGCGGCTACCTCGTCCGGCTGGGCGACGTCGCGCGGGTCGAGCAGGGGCCGGAGAATCCGTACAGCAGCTTCCACGCCAACGGCGCCGAATCGGTCGGTATCGGAATCGTCCGCCAGTCGGGCGCCAACACCCTCGCCGTCGCCGGCGCCGCCAAGAAGCTGGCCGACGAGGTCAAGCCCGACCTTCCGTCAGGCATGACGATCACCGTCGGCTCGGACGAGAGCCTGTTCATCGACCGGGCCATCGAGGGGGTCTGGCATACGCTGGCCGAGGCCGCCGTGCTTGTCGTCGCCGTCATCTTCCTGTTCCTGGGCAGCTGGCGGGCGACCCTGATCCCCGCCGTCACCGTGCCGATCTGCCTGCTTGGAAGCTTCGCCGTCCTCTGGCTATTCGGCTATTCGATCAACCTCCTCACCCTGCTCGCCATGGTGCTCGCGATCGGCCTCGTCGTCGACGACGCGATCGTCGTCCTCGAGAACGTCTATCACCGGATCGAGCAGGGCGAGCCGCCGCTGGCCGCGGCCTTCGAGGGCACGAGGCAGGTCGGCTTCGCCATCGTCTCGACGACCCTCGTCGTCTGCGCCGTCTTCGTGCCGATCATGTTCATCGCGGGCCAGACCGGCCTGCTCTTCCGCGAGCTCGGAGTGGCGATGATCGGCTCGCTCGCCATTTCGGGCTTCCTCGCCCTCAGCCTCGCGCCGATGCTGTGCTCGAAGCTTCTCCGGCACGAGAATCGGGGGCGCTTCGCCGCCGCCATCGACGACCGCTTCGGACGTCTCGAGGCGCGCTATGCCGGCGGGCTCGACCGGATGATCCGCAAGCCGCTGGTGCCGCTCGTCGTCCTGGGGCTCTTCCTCGCCGGCGCCGGGGCGTTGTTCTTCACCCTCCAGTCCGAGCTGGTGCCGCAGGAGGACGCCGGAATCCTTTCCGCGCAGCTCTCCGCGCCCGAGGGCACGGGCTATGACGAGATGGTCCGCTACCGGGACGAGGCCGAAAGGGCGCTGATCCCGCTCGTCGGCAACGGCGCCGTCCGCACCGTCATCGCGCGGGTGCCCGGCGGCTTCGGCGCCAGCGACGATTTCAACAACGCCTCCATCTCCGTCTTCCTCAAGCCCTGGGAGGATCGCGACAAGACCACCGCCGACGTCGTCAAGGTGGTCAACCAGAAGCTCGCCCAGTTGCCGGCGGTTCGCGGCAACGCGGCCGTGCGCTCGTCGCTCAACCGTGGCCGCGGCCAGCCGATCAACTTCGTCATCGCCGGCTCGACCTACGAGGATCTGGCCCGGGCCCGCGACCGTCTGATCGCCGCGGCCCAGTCCAATCCCGGCATTCTCAACCTCGACTCCGACTATAAGGAAACCAAGCCGCAACTCCGGATCGACGTCGACACGGCGCGCGCGGGCGATCTCGGCGTCTCGGTGCAGGACGTCTCCAACGCCCTCCAGTCGCTGCTCGGCTCGCGCCGGGTCTCGACCTATGTCGACCGCGGCGAGGAATATCGGGTGATCGTCCAGGCGGAGCCGGGCGCCCGCTCGACCGAGGCCAATCTCGCCACCATCTACGTGCGCAGCCGCACCGGCGCCCTCGTGCCCCTCTCCAACCTCGTTACCATGCGCGAGACGGCGGGCGCCCGCGACCTCGGCCGCTACAACAAGCTTCGCGCCATCACCCTCTCCGGCGGCCTGGCGCCGGGCTACTCGCTCGGCGAGGCGCTCGACTTCCTGGAGACCCAGGCCTCGCAGGCGCCCGAGATCGCCGCCATCGGCTATCGCGGCGAGAGCCAGTCGTTCAAGGAAGCGGGCGGCTCGATCTGGGTCGTCTTCGCGCTCACCATCCTGCTCGTCTATCTGCTTCTGGCGGCCCAGTTCGAGAGCTTCGTCCATCCCGCCGTGATCATCACCACCGTCCCGCTCGCGGTCGCGGGCGGAGTCGCCGGCCTGGCGGCGATGGGCCAGACCCTCAACCTCTACAGCCAGGTCGGAATCGTCATGCTCGTCGGCCTCGCGGCCAAGAACGGGATCCTCATCGTCGAGTTCGCCAACCAGCTGCGCGATGCCGGAGCGGACGTCGCCACCGCGATCCGCGACGCTTCGCGCCGCCGTCTCAGGCCGATCCTGATGACGTCGATCGCCACCGCGTCCGGCGCGGTCCCGCTCATGATCGCGAGCGGCGCCGGCGCCGGCGCCCGGCAGGCGATCGGAGTGGTCATCGTCTTCGGCGTGTCGATCGCGACCCTCTTCACCCTGTTCCTGATCCCGCTCCTCTATTCCCGCCTCGCCCGCTATACCGGCTCGCCGGAAGCGGTCGCCCGCAAGCTGCAGACCCAGCTCAAGCGGCCGCTCCGCCTGGCCGCGGAATAGGAATGGGGAGCCGCGAGCGAAGCGAAGCATTCCAGCGCAGCGTCCCGGCCGGACGCCGGGGCCGGATTGCCGCGTTGCTCCGCCCCTCGCAATGACGGAGGTTGAATGACCGCGATCGCGTCCAAGTCGCAGCTCAGGATGTCGTTCCTGCGCTATGCCCTGTTCACCGTGCCGGCGATCCTCCTGCTCGGCACCGTGTCCGGCCGGATCTCCGGGTCCGGCTACGGCAATGCCTGGTTCGACGCGCTCCGCAAGCCTGGGATCATGCCGCCGGGGTGGATGTTCGGAGCCGCCTGGACGATCCTCTACATCCTCTTGGGTCTCGCCCTCGCCATGATCCTCCATGCCCGCGGCGCCCGCGGCCGCGGCCCGGCCTTGGCATTGTTCTTCCTGCAGCTCCTGCTCAACTACGCCTGGTCGCCGATCTTCTTCGCCTATCACGAAGTGGGCGCAGCCTTCTGGACGATCCTCGCGATGATCGCGATCTCGGCGGTCACCGCCGCGCTGTTCTGGCGGATTCGGCGTTCCGCGGGACTGCTGATGCTCCCTTATCTCGCCTGGCTCTGCTTCGCGGCCGTGCTCACCTGGCAGATCGGCGCCCTCAACCCCGGGGCCTCCGAGCTTGCGCCCGGAGGTTCGACTACCGATATCGCACTCTAAGGCACTTCACAGGAGCACGCGATGCAGTCCGAAAACCGTCTGTTCGACGATTTCGTCAAGGTGATGAACGGCGCCGCCGGCACCATCGCCGGCATGGGCCGCGAAGCGGAGAACGCCTTTCGCGACCGGATGCGCGACTGGGTGGGCGGGCTCGACATGGTCTCGCGCGAGGAGTTCGAGGCGATGAAGGCGGTCGCCGTCGCCGCCCGGGAGGAGAGCGCCGCGCTCAAGAGCCGGGTCGAGGCGCTCGAGGCTGCCGCGGCGGCAAAGCCGAAGCGCAAGCCCGGCGCAGAGGCCGGTACGGGGCCTGTGGGTCAATAATCCACAACATATTGTGGTCGCCTGATCTGCGTTCTTGCGCCGCCGCCCGCGCGCGGGCAGTTTCGTGGAACCGAAGTGGTGGCCCGGAAAGCTGAGTGATGAACGTGGACGAATTCGAGATGGAGCGCGAGCCGGGCGGCCCGATCGACATGCTCGAGCATTATTTCAGCGCCCATGGCTGGGCCGCCGAGCGCGGCGAGGACGAGATCGTCGCCAATTTCCAGGGCAGCTGGGCGCAGTACGAGCTTCGGGCCGTCTGGCGTGACGAGGACCATGTCCTCCAGTTCCTCGCTTTGCCCGACATCCGGGTCGCCCAGGACAAGCGCGCGGCGGTCTATGAAACGATCGGCCTGATCAACGAGCAGCTCTGGATCGGCCATTTCGAGCTCTGGGCCTCGTCCGGCCTCGTCCTCTTCCGCCACGCCACCCTGCTCGAGGGCGAGGAAGGCGGAGTCCTGACGCTTCAGCACGCGGAAACCCTGGTCGAGGCGGCGATCGAGGAATGCGAGCGCTTCTATCCCGTCTTCCAGTTCGTCCTCTGGGCCGGCAAGAGCCCCCAGGAGGCCATAGCCGCCGCGCTGATCGAGACCCAGGGCGAGGCGTAGGACCGGTCCGGCTCCGCCAAGGCGCGAAAGGGCCGGATGAAGGCGATTGCAGACCCTGAAAATGCTCTGGGACGAGGCCTGGCTGCGATCCGCCGCCAGTTCCAGGTCCCGGCGGCCTTTCCGGCACCGGTGCTGGCGGCGGCCGAGGTCGCTTCCAGGCGCGTCCCGACCGCGCACGTCGATCGCACGAGCTGGCCGTTCGTGACGCTGGACCCGGCTTCGTCGACCGATCTGGACCAGGCCTTCACCCTGGAGCGCAGCGGCGCGGACCTGCTGCTCCATTATGCCATCGCCGACGTCGCCTGGTTCGTGGAGGACGGAGACCCGATCGACCGGGAGGCCTGGCGGCGCGGCACCACCCAATATCTGCCGGACGGCAAGGCGGGGCTCTACCCGCCGGTGCTCAGCGAGGGAGCGGCCAGCCTGCTCCCGGGCGGCCCGCGGCCCGCAATCATCTTCACCGTGAGAATCGCGCCGGACGGGGCGGTCCGTCTCGACGCCGCAGAGCGGGCCATCATCCTCAACCGGTCGAAGCTCGCCTACGACAGCGTAAGCGACGCCGACCTCCCGCCCGGCTTTGAGGAGCTTGCCCGCCGGATACAGGGGGCCGAGGCGCGGCGCGGCGCGACCCGGGTCAATCCGCCGGCCCAGGAAATAGCGGCGGTCGGGGAGGGTCGATACGAGCTTCTATTCCGGCCGCCGCTCCAGTCCGAGGTGCGCAACGCGGCATTGTCCCTCGCGACGAACCTCGCGATCGCCGACCTGCTTCAGGCCAACCGCACCGGTCTGTATCGAGTCATGGCCGAGCCGGACGACCGCGCCGTTGAGCGCCTCCGCCACACCGCGAGGGGCCTCGGGCTCCAGTGGCGGGCGGAAGCGACCCTCGCCGATTTCGAGCGAAGCCTGGAGCCTTCCGATCCGATGCAGGCGGCCTTCATTCTCGCGATCCAGCGTTCCAGCCAAGGGGCCGGTTACGTGCCGTTTCGAGAAGGCCACAAACCCTGGCATGCCGCGGTGGCCGCCACCTACGCTCATGCGACCGCTCCCCTCCGCCGCCTGGCGGACCGCTATGTCGTGCGCGCCGCGCTGGCGCTGGCCGGCGGCCGGACCGTTCCGCCCGTCGTGTCGGACGCCTTCGAGAAGCTCCCCGCGGTGATGGCTCGAGCCGACGCTCTCGGCTCTCAAATCCAGCGCGCGGCCATCGATCTTGCCGAGTCCGTGATACTGCGCGGGCGCGAGGGTGAGACATTCGCCGCGATCGTCACCGAGGTCGATGACCGCGGCGCGCGGATACAATTATGCAATCTTCCGGTGGTCGCGCGATTACGCGACACCGGTATCGATCCCGGCGAAACCCTGCACGTGACCCTGGTCAAGGCCGACCCGGATCTGCGGACGGTCGCCTTTCAACGGAGCGAACATGGCTAGTTTCACCCTTTCCGGCCCGCTTTTCCTGATCGGCTGCGGAAACATGGCGGGGGCAATGCTCGAAGGCTGGCTCGCGGCCGGCGCGGACGCGCGGCTGATCACCGTCGTTCGCCCCAGCGGACGGGCCCCCGCTCCGGGGATCCGCACCCTCACCGCCCTCCCCGAGGATGAAGTGCCCGCTCTGGTCCTGCTCGGAGTGAAGCCCCAGAAGCTGGCCGAAGTCGCGCCGGTCCTCGCCCCCGCGCTGGAGCCGGAGACGATTCTCGTCTCGATCCTCGCGGGGACGACGCTCGCCACCTTGCGCGGCCTCTTTCCGGTGCCTCGCGCGATCGTCAAAGCCATGCCCAACCTCCCGGTCGGCGTCGGAAAGGGGGTCACCGAGCTGTACACGGACGAGGCCGGCGGCGAGGCTGCCAGGGCCGAGGTGGACCGCGTGATGCAGGCGCTGGGACATGTCGAATGGTTCGAAGACGAGAAGCTTCTCGCCGTCGCCAGCGCCCTCACAGCGGCGGCGCCGGCCTTTTTGTACCGCTTCATCGACGCTTTGGCCGATGCGGGCGAGGAACTCGGCCTTCCGGCGGAGCAGGCGGCGCGGCTCGCCGCGATGATGGCCGAAGGCGCGAGCGCTCTCGCCGCGCGGTCGCAGGCCACTCCGGAAGAGCTCGCCCGGCGAGTAGCGAGCCCCGGCGGCACGACCGAAGCGGGCTTGAGGGTGCTGGACCGGGAAGGCGGCCTCAGGCGCCTGCTGCTCCAAACCCTGGAAGCCTCGCGCCGGCGCGGCCAGGAAATGGCCGAGGATCTCCTAAACCCCCGATGAACGCGCCGTAGTTTGGAGTTCATGCAACGCCGCATATCCTCCGCTCGTTCTTGCGGCGTCCGCGATCCGCGCGGGCGCTCCACTTGGAGGAGGAACGAGTATGCGTATGTATGTTCTGGCCGCGGCGCTCGCGGCCGCGGTCGCGCTTCCGGCCACCGGCGCTTCGGCGCAGCGTTACGGCGGTTACGGCGGTTACGGCGGTTACGGTCAGGGTTATGGCTACGGGCACGGTAATCGCGAGGTCCGTCAGGAAATGCGGGAATGCCGCCGCGAGCTTCGCCACGCCGACAGCCGCTGGGAATATCGCCGCGAGCTGCGCGAATGCCGGCGCGAGATCGCCGAGGCGAGGCGCGACAGCCGTTATAGCCGATACAACCGATACAACCGCTACAACCGTTACAACCGCTACAACCGTTACGACGGACGGTATCGCGGCTGGTAGGTTCCTGCGCGGGCCGCTCCCTTAACCGGGCGGCCCGTCAGCTTTCGGGCTTCAGGTCCGTCGCGGCGCGGTAGCTGCCGTCCATCAGGAACGGCAGCGAGCTGTGGCCATGGGCTATCTTCCACGCTCCGGCGATCTTCCGGAAGCCGAGGGTGGAGCGCATCCACATGTCGACTTCGCGGCCGTCCTTGAGGACGCCGTGGAGGCGGTTCAGGCTTCGGCACCAGCCGACATCGCCGCTCGCCTCGACGTGGAGGTCGCGAATTTCGATCTCGACCGGGCCGTTCCACCCGGAAAGCCAGGCGCTGAGCCCCGCCCCGTCGCGCGCCGCGTCCGGCCCGAGCGACAGCGGCGGGGCAAGCTCGAAGGCGACGACATCGGGGGCCAGGGTCGCCACGGCGCGCGCCGCGTCCTTGTCGCGGATCGCCGCCGCCCGCTCCTCCAAAACTGCCCGAATTGCGGCTTCGTCCGCGTTCATCCCGTCCTCCGCGTCGCAGGGCCGGCACCGGCCTGCGGCGGGCGCGTTATCCCTCGAGCGGAAGTTCCGCAGCCGCGCCGACTTCGTCAAGGGAGGAGGAGGATGCCGTCGACCGTCATTCGCTCGATCGCCTACCGGCCCGAGACGCTCGAGCTCGACGTCCTGTTCACCACCGGCCGCCGCTATCTGTTTCACGACGTTCCGCCGGCAGCGCCGAGGCTTTCAAGCAGGCGCGGATCAAGGGACGCCACTTCAACAGCCGTATCCGCGGCCGCTATCGCTTCTCCGAGGCAGCTCCGGAAGTCGGATCGTCGCCTGCTTGACTTTGGGAGCGAGGCGTGATGCTTTGCTTTCACGTACGACTTGGAAAGGCTGACGATGGCCCTTGCATCCAAGTCTTGGGTCGTAGCTTGGCGTTCTCATAAATTCGTCTGCAATTGGCTTGCGGACGCCAGCACGCCTTGCGCGGTTCGGGACGAAAAGGGGGCACAAGATGAACGATTGTCCGGGGTGCGGCGCGCAACTTCAGCCGGGAGCCAATTATTGTCCGGCCTGCGGCCGATCGACAGGCGAGCCGGTGTCTCGGCCGGCCGAGGCCTCCGCCACGGAATCGATCGCCAGCGAAGGCGCTTCGGTCCGCAATCTCGCGCGGATCGCCCAGACCGTGGCCCTGCTGGCTTTTCTTCTGCCTTGGGTGACGGTTTCCTGCCAGGGCCAGGTGCTGGCGAGCGTCTCCGGGGCCAATATCGCGCTCGGGACGGTATCCGTGCGCAATCCAATGACCGGCGTCGCCGAAACTCACAGCTCGTCGCCCTCTATTGCCGTCCTGCTCGCCCTTCTCATGATCGCCGGGGGTCTTGTCATGACCTTCCGGGCCGAGTGGCCCAGGGCGGCGCTGGCCAATCTCGCCGGATCGGCAGCGGCGCTCGCTCTCATCGTCTACAAGGTGCTCCTCGCCGGATCGTCGACGGCGGCCTCGGCCGCCTCGCGGCGGGGCGACTTCGATTCAGGCCTCGCGCGCATGATTTCCGTCGACACGGCGATCGGCTTCTGGCTCGCCTGTCTCGCCCTGGCGACGGCGGCGTTACTGTTCCGCATGGGTCAGACCGGCGAGCGCCGCTTCACCGTGGAGGGTGCACGCCGCGCGATTCTCAACGAAGGCTCCGAAAGCCGCGCCGCGCCGGATCCGGCGGTCCGAAGCAACAAAGGCGGCGACGGCTGACCGTCTAAGGAAAGTCGACCCCTATTGCGGGCGGCAAAGCGGTAGCCCGAGCTCTTTCGCGTCCTTGCAGGCGCTGACCTGAACGTCCCCATTCGGCGCGATGTAGAGGGCGTAGTCGCCGGTGTCGGTGCAATGGGCGGTCCACATCGCCATCGTCTTGTATTGCTGCTGATACCGGCCCCGATCGACCCGCTTGCAGCGCTGGCCGTTGTCGCGGAGGGCCCGGTAGAGGCCGAGGAACCGGGTCGGTTCGCTGAGCGCCTTGAGCTGGTCGCTATACGGATTGGCGAGGACGACCTGGGTCATGTTCCGCTCCGGCGCGCCGTCCTCGCATCCGGCGACGAGCGCAACGCATACGGCCAAGGTCGCCCGGCTCTTCATCTCTCACTCCTTGCCTTTCGTTCTCAATAGGCTCGCGCGAAGCGGTCGTTGCGCTCGAAGCCGAGTCGCTCAACGCCGGCCCGCTTCACGTGGGCGAGAACGCGGTCGAAATCCTCATAACGCGTTTCGGCTTCCGCGCGGAAGAGCAGGAAGTCGTCCCGGTTCTCCCGAAACGCCGCGAGGCGAGCGGGGAGGGCGGCTTCGGCGATGGGAAGACCGTCCCAGGTGAGCCGGCTTGCGCGGTCGAGGGCAAGCCGGTGCGTTTCCGGATCCTTCTGGCCCAGGCCGTCGGTTGGAAGGTCGATCTTCACGCTGTGAGTGGTGAGCGGAAGGGTGATGATGAACATGATCAGAAGGACCAGCATGACGTCGATGATCGGCGTGGTGTTGATCGTGCTGAAGGGGTGCTCGGCGGCTGCGGCGCAGGCGATGGGGCGGCGGCGGTGGGTCATGTCGGCCTCCTTGATGTTATGTAACATCATAACAATAATGGAGGATGGGCACAACGGTTCCATACCGTCGGGCTAGCGGCGGCTTTCCCCCGTGTAAATTCGCCAGCCGCCGGCCTCCGGCCCCGAGGTCGCCTTGCGGACGGTGACGCTGCCGGCGCTGCTGAAGGGCTTGCCGCCGCGGAAGGTGCCGTGGATCATCACTGGCACCTCGACATAGGCCCAGCCCTGCGCCTGTACCGGCTCGCTCGGCGTCCCGACGTCGGCCTGGTAGGTTTCATAGGCCGCGAAATTGGCGGCGAAGCGCCGGCGCGCCTGGTCTCCCCTCTCGCCCGACCGCATCGCCCAGGCGGCGTCGTAGTCGCCCGACCCGATTCGCGCGTAATAGCGTTTCAGAGTGGCGGCCGCGTCGCCGCTGTCCGCGCGGTCCTGGGCCGTCTCCGCCGGCGGTTCGAGCTCCGGCATGGGCGGCTGCGCGGCCTTGTGGCGTTGCTCGGACTGCTCGGCCGTCTCCGGCTCGCGGCCGCAGGCGGCGAGAAGCAGGAGCGGCAGGACGGCTGCGAAGCGCATGGGAGCGCTATAGCGGGTCGTGCCACAAATATCGCCCCCATCCGTCAGGATGGGGAGCGGGGAGCAGAGGAAACCCGTTCGGAGGGTGGAAGCACGTATTTTGCGATGCAGGCGCGCGGGGGGAGAAGCCTGCACCAATTACCCCCCGTCCGCTACGCGGGGGTCTCCCTCGCCTCTCCGATGGGCCGATAATCAGGCGGTGAGCCGGCTCTGGGTGCCGTGGATGAGGTCGGTGGCGCGCTCGAAGCTCATCGGGCGGCCGAAGAGGTACCCCTGGATCTGGTGGCAGCCGAGGTCCCGCATGCGGGTGAAATCGTCCGCGGTCTCGACCCCTTCGGCGGTCACCGTCATCCGGAAGCTCTTGGCGAGCTGGACGATCGACTGGATGATCGCCACCGTCTCGCGGTTGTTGGCGGCGTCGCGGACGAAGCTGCCGTCGATCTTCAGCTTATGGAAGACGGCCTTGTTGAGATAGCCGAGCGACGAATAGCCGGTTCCGAAGTCGTCTAGGGCGATCCCGACGCCGAGGGCGCGGAGCCGCTTCAGCACGTCGAGCGAGCCCTCCGAGTCGCCGAGGAAGACCGACTCCGTCACCTCGAGCTCGAGCCGGTTGGCCTTGAGCCTGTATTTGGCGAGCGCTTCGGAGACCGTGTTCGGCAAGGCCGGAAGGATCAGCTGGCGGGCCGAGAGGTTGAGGGCGACGCTGATGTAATCGGGCCAGACCGAAGCGGCGCGGCAGGCCTCGTCGATCACCCAGTCGCCGAGCTGCATGATCAGGCCGGTCTCTTCGGCGAGCGGGATGAACTCGATCGGCGAGACCATTCCGCGGGTCGGGTGGTGCCAGCGGATCAGCGCCTCGAAGCCGATCAGGCTCTGGTCGGCGGCATTGACCAGCGGCTGATAATCGAGCCGGAACTGCTTGAGCGTGAGCGCCTGGCGGAGGTCCTGCTCGAGCCGGAGACGGTCCTCCGCCTCGTTCTGCATGTCGGCGGAGAAATAGCAGCAGGTGCCGCGGCCCTGGCCCTTCGCCTGGTAGAGAGCGAGATCGGCCTTCTGGATGAGGTCGTCGACGCTCTGGCCGTCGATCGGGCCGAAGGCGCAGCCGATCGAGACTCCGATCCGGATCTCGGCCTTGTCGATATGATAGGGCTCGGCGACCGCGGAGATGATTCGCCGGGCGAGGTCGTCGACCTTCTTGCGGCTCTGGGCGTCGCGGATGACGATGGCGAACTCGTCGCCGCCCATCCGGCCGACATGGCCCGATTCGCCGGCTTCCTTGACGAGGCGCTGCGAGACGCTCTTCAGCACCGCGTCGCCCTTGGGGTGGCCGAACGTGTCGTTGACCGGCTTGAAGCCGTCCAGGTCGAGGAACATGATCGCGCAGGGCACATTGCTCGACTGCGAGGTGGAGAGCGCCTCGCCCAGAAGCTGGCGCACGCGTCCGCGGTTCGGCAGCCCAGAGAGCACATCCATGTTGGCGAGGTTCGTCAGGCGCTCCTGGGTGCGGCGGACTTCGGTAATGTCGGACCCCACTCCGCGGAAGCCCTGGAACTGGCCGGCCATGTCGATGATCGGATCGCCGGCGAGGCTGATCCAGCGGGTGCCGCGGCGGGTCTTGAGCTCCATCTCGAGGCTCGCGAAGGGCGCCCTGGCGAGCAGGGTGCGGCCGAGCGCGCTGTTGCCGCCGAGAGTCGCCGGGAGCGAGTGGCCGATCAGCTGGCTGGCCGAGCGTCCGAGCAGGGAGGTCATCCGCGAGGAGATGTAGATGACGCGGTTTTCCGCATCGACCTGCCACAGCCAGCCGACGCCGCGATGCTCATATTCCTTGAGCAGCAGCCGGACCGACTCGGCCTGGGTGCGGACGTTGGCGATGGTCTGGAGCTGCTGGAAGCTCCAGCGCGTCAGCCGGGCGACTCCGAAGATGGCGACCGCGGCCACTCCGACGATCGAGGCGCCGAAGGTGGGATCGACGTCGGAGCTTCCGGTGGCAAAGGCATAGGTGGGAAGCGAGGACCAGAGCACGGCAAGGCCGACCGCCTCGCCGATCGCGACCATGTCGCTGCCCCGGCCGGCGCGGCTGCTTCCCCAGGCTGCGGCGTCCACTGCGCGGCGGAAGATCATC
>DASVPM010000214.1:0-10420 GCA_036382815.1 Allosphingosinicella sp. | reverse complement strand
GAACCGGCTGCCGCCCAGCAGGCCGGTCCACGTCCCGCCGCCCGGCGCGGGGGCGAAGCGGGTCCAGACCCGGGTCCCTTTCTGGTCCTCCGGATTGGAATAAGTGACGCAGCGGCCTTCGACCCGGGCGTTCCAGAAGGGTTCGGTGCCGACCGCTCGGACGGCGATCGCGCGCACCGGCTTGCCGTCCTGGGTCATACAGGGGCCGGCCGAGGCAGCCGGGCCGGATACGGCCGGCGCGGGCGGCGCGGCCGGAGCCGAGCCTTCCCGGCAGGCGGCGACGAAGGCGCTCGCGAGCGCCCGCGGCGGAGCGGGATGCGGTCCGCTGCGCTGAGCGCCGTAGCTTGCGGAAACGGGGCCGCCGATCAGGGCCGCCAGATCCTGGGGCACGGCGCCGGTGGCGCTGACTCCGCCGCGCTGCCGGTCGCCCCGGCTGTCGGCGACCAGAGCGGCGGTCCCGGCGCCGCTGCCGAACGAGAGCCGCTCCTCGCTGCCGATGGGCCGGAACCCGGGGACGTTGAGCAGCAGGCTTTTTCCTCCGGCCGCGCAGACGAAGCGGAGGGCCGGCCCGTCCGTCCCGGCCAGCGCCAGGGAAACGCCGTCGCCGCCGGTCTGCAAATCCCACCGCCCGGCGACGCTTTTGCCTTCCGCCGGTTCCGCGGGCGTGTCGGGTCCGGCTGGAGACCGCCCCTCGGCGGAAGCGTCGCTTTCATTGCCCGGGGCGGCCGCCGGGCCGGGCTCCCGGCTTCCGCAGGCGGCGACCAGGGCCGAGGTGGCCGCGATGAGTCCCAGGATGCGCATGTGGTCGTCCTCCCCCGCCATGGGTCACAGAGCCGGTGCCCGGCGTCAAGGCTTACGCAATTCTCCCCGGGGCATCTCCCCGACGTCGCCCGGTCGCGAAGCGGCGTGAAATGCGCGCTCGGGCCGCGGCCAGAGACGCGTCAGGTTCCGGCTCGATTCGAGGATCGTCCGGTCGGCCCGGCAATGGGTGGCTCTGGCGGCGTCGGCGGAGCGGAACCGGGCCGCGCTCCGTCGGCAAACTGAACCAGATCCCACAGATTCCCGTAGAGATCCTCGAACACGGCGACCTTGCCGTAGCGGTGGACGGCGGGGTCGCGGACGAAGCGGACGCCCTTCGAGCGCATCGCCTCATGGTCGCGGTCGAAATCGTCGGTCGCCAGGAACAGGAAGACCCGGCCGCCCGCCTGGTTGCCGATGAACTCCTCCTGCCCCGCCGTGGAGGCCCGGGCGAGCAGGAGCGAAGTGGAGCCGGCGCTCGAGCCGGGCGGAGCGACGAGCACCCAGCGTTTGTCCTGCTCCGGCTGATACTGGTCGGCCACCAGGGTGAAACCGAGCTTGCCGGTGAACCAGGCGATCGCCTCGTCATAATCGCGGACGACGAGGGCGACGTGGACGAGGGACTGGATCATGGGCGATCCGCCCTGCCTGCCCGCGATCCTGTCCCCCTCGCTCCCGGGCTGGAGCAGGCCCGGATCAGGCCCCGCGACGTTGGTGGAATATCTAGAGCGTCCAGCGTTCCACTCCGGAAAGCTCGCGGCCCTTGTAGAGGTCCTTGAGGTCCGCGAGCAGGCCGCCCGTCTCGATCAGGCCCGCCAGCTTGCCGTCGTCCAGCTGCGCATAAGCGGAATGCGGCACCGCGACGAGGACCAGGTCGTAGCGCCGGTCGAAGGCATCCGCGGCGAGGTCGATGCCATATTCGTGCCGGGCTTCGGCGGCGTCGGCGAGCGGGTCGTGGACGGTGATTTCGTGGCCGAGGGCCTGGAGCCGCCGGATCACGTCGATCACCCGGCTGTTGCGCAGGTCCGGGACGTTCTCCTTGAAGGCCAGGCCCATGATCAGGGTCCGCCCGGCCCGGCCGAGGCGCGAATGCACCCGGTCCGCGATCCACGCGCCCATTCCGTCGTTGGTCGAGCGGCCGGCGAGGATGACGTGCGGGTCGAGTCCGAGCTGCTGGGCCCGGAAGCTGAGATAATAAGGATCCACGCCGATGCAGTGGCCCCCGACCAGCCCCGGCTGGAACGGCAGGAAGTTCCACTTGGTGCCGGCTGCGGCGAGCACGTCCCAGATCGAGATGTCGAGCTTCGAGAAGATCTTGGTGATCTCGTTCATGAAGGCGATGTTGATGTCGCGCTGCGCGTTCTCGATCACCTTGGCGGCTTCGGCGGCCTTGATCGAGGCGGCGCGGAACACTCCGGCGCTGGTCACCGCGCCGTACAGCGCCGCGAGCCGGTCGGTCACCGCCTCGTTCTCGCCCGCGACGACCTTGACGATGCGGTCGACCGTATGCTCGCGGTCCCCCGGATTAATCCGTTCCGGCGAGTAGCCGAGAAAGAAATCGCGGCCGCGCCGGAGGCCGGAAATCTCTTCGATCAGCGGCCCGCAAACCTCCTCGGTCACGCCCGGATAGACGGTGCTCTCGTAGACGATGATCGGCTTCCTCGCCGGGTCGAGAAGGGTGGCGAGGCTTCGGGTGGCGCTCAGCACCGGGCCGAGGTCCGGGCTGTTGTCGCCGTCGACCGGGGTCGGCACCGTCACGACATAGATGTCGGCGCCCGCGGCGTCGGCCGCGCGGCTGGTCAGCCGGAGCGGGGATGCGGACAGCTTTTCGCTCTCCACCTCATGAGTCCGGTCGATGCCGAGCCTCAGCTCCTCGACGCGCCTCTCGTCTATGTCGAGGCCGATGACGCTGAAGCTGCGCGCCAGCGCGACCGCGAGGGGGAGGCCGACATAGCCGAGGCCGACGACCACGATCTGCTCGGAGCGGGACGCGTTCATTCGAAGATCACTCTGGGAAAGGATGGCGGCGGGATCGCCGGAATAGGGGCGCTAACATTCGACAGCGGCCGAAATGTCAAGCGTGGGGGACGACGAGAGGGCCGCTGCCCCGGGAGCCGTTGCGATGCAAGGTCGCGTTGCGCGCCGTCAGCCAGGCGCGGTTCCGGGCGGTCAGGGTCTCGAGGAAGGAGCGCGGCTTCTTCATCAGCTTGCCGGTGTCGGCGGTCATGCCGATGGCGCCGGCCAGCTCGGCGACGAAGTGAACGCAATTATGGCGGTCGAGATCGTAGCTCGGCTGCCTGGCCGCCCGCCACCGGGCGATCGTCGCCATCACCCGGTCATATTCGGGATCGGTGAGCGAGACGGTGAAGTGGCGGTCGCTGCCCTTCACGTAGCTCACCGAGTGATCGCTGATCACCTCGCCGGCGACCTTGCCCCATAAAATGGCGGGGCTGATCGTCTTGGCGGTGAAGCCGTAATCCTCGTCGATTCGCGCCCCGCCGCGGTCGGGCGTGCCTTCGAGGATGACGAAGGCGTGGGGGAAGCTCGCCCCCAGTTCCTTGGAATAGAAGGTGATCGACACCGCCGCCCATCCCGGCACGGCGGTGAGGGCGAGCAGAGCCGCGGCCAGGAAGGCGGCCACGCGCGGCAGTCGAAACGCAGGGATCACCGGTTCCTCCCCAAGGTCGGGTTCGCGAACCCTCTGAAACAAAAAGCCATTTCGAGCAATCCCCAGCCTGGTGTCGCTTCTCGGCAACAGGTCGACGCCGTTCCGGAGAAGCCCCGATTCCGTCGCCCGCCGGTGCGACGGCACGCTCCTAAGTCGTTGAAGGGGCAAGCGACTTTCGCCGCCCGGTGAGAGTCACTTTCGGGATAGACACGCCGAAGCCGCTCGACTAGATAAAAGTGGAAATCGAGACGATCAGACTCGAGTACGAAGGGAGAAGCTGACGTGGCATTCAAGGGACTTATTGCTGCGGCCGCCTCGGTGGCCTTGATGACGACGCCGACTCTGGCGGCGGCGCAGGCGACCGCTTCGGCGGCAGCTTCCGCGTCGAGCGCGCGCGAAATTGCGCCGGCGGCCGAGACCGTTGCTGGCGAGCAGCTGCGCGGCGGCTTCATCATTCCGCTGATCGCGCTCATCGCGATCATCCTCGGAATCTGCGCCGGGACCGACGTCTGCGGCGGCGACGACGACGATCTGCCGCACAGCCCGTAAGCTGGCGAAGCCTTAAAAGTCTCGAACAGTATCGGCCGGATGGAGTCAGCTTCGTCCGGCCCTTTCTTGTGTCTGGACGATCGCCCTTATCGGCGCCAGCCTGGCTCTGCGGCCGGGCCAGCCCGGGTGGTCCGACGGGGCGCTCGCCCGGTCGCTGAGCCTTGGAGGGGGTCCGTCCGATTGCGGCGAACGCGTTTCCGAAAATCCCCAGGCTGTCGCTATTGTGCAACAGCAGGCCTTGATCTTTCGGCGCGATTGAACCAATAGGGGGTGTTGACGTTCGGGTCAGGCTTCGTAAACCTCTTGAGGGCTAGGAAGCGCGGAGGGTTTTCAATCGGGTATCGATTTTCGAGGCTAGACAGTCTCGGAGCCCCCGATTAGGTAGAGCCCGAAACCGAGAAGATCAGATTGAGTTCGAAGGGAGAAGCTGACGTGCGTTTCAAGGGACTAATTGCTGCGACCACATCGGTTGCGTTGATCGCCTCGCCGACGATGGCGGCGGCGCAGGCCTCCTCGGCCGCTGCCCGCACCACGGAAGTGGCGCCGGCGACGGAGACCGTTCAGGGTGAGCAGCTGCGCGGCGGCTTCATCATTCCGCTGATCGCGCTCATCGCGATCATTCTCGGCATCTGCGCCGGGACCGACGTCTGCGGTGGCGACGACGACGATCTGCCGCACAGCCCGTAAGGGTTCGGCCGGGCGCCAGCCCGTCTTGAGTTTTTGGCCGGATGAAGTCACTCTTCATCCGGCCATTTTTCTTGCCCTTCGCCGGAGGCCGCCGTCGTGCGTGAAAGGCCCCGCCCGCGCCGCCAAGCGCTGCGCCTGACCCTTTTTCTGCCGCTGCTCGCCTTCGCGTCGGCAGCCGCAGCCCAGCCTCAGCCCGGTCCGCTCCAGGCCGCCTCCTCGACCACCTTGCGCAAGGACGATCTTCGCGTCGCCCTCGTCGCCTATCGCCTCGCGCTTGCCGGAGCGCCCTTGTGCGAACAGCATTATCCGCTCACCGGGATGCTCTTCCACCACCTCGCCGAATATGAGGCGCGCGACCGGCCCCTGATGATCGCGCGCTACGGCCTCGACCGCGGTCCGGGCGTCCTGGCCGTCCTGGCCGACACTCCCGCCGCCCGCGCCGGGCTCGTCGCCGGCGACGTCCTGCTCGCGGTGAACGGAGGGCCGCTTCCGACCGGCGCGTCGGTCGCGGCTGAACCGAAGCGGGAAAAATGGCGCCGCCTCGCCGACGAGGCCGAGGGAGAGCTGGAAGCGGCGCTGCGCCGCGGTCCGGCCGAGCTTCGGGTCCTGCGCGAGGGGCGGGAAACGACCTTGCGGCTCGGGTCCGTCGCCGCCTGCCTCGGCCGGGTGCGGCTCGCCCGTTCGACCCAGGTCAACGCCTTCGCCACCGGACGCACCATGGTCATGACCGTCGCCATGCTGAAATTCCTGAGGAGCGACGACGAACTTGCCGTCGTCCTCGGTCATGAGCTCTCGCACAACATTCTCGGCCATCCGGCGCTCCGCAACGAAGAAGGGATCTTGCGCGGGCTCGGCATCAAGGCGGGCGCGGCCTGGAAGCGCGAGGAGATGGCGGATCGGTTCGGACTGAGGCTGATGGCCGCGGCCGGCTATGATCTCGATGCCGCCATCCCCTTCTGGCGCCGCTACCTCGGCAAATATGACTGGTTTCCCCAAATCTTCCGAAGCCACCCAAGCCTGGGGGCGAGGGAGCGAATCGCGGCCGACGAGATCGCTGCGATCCGCAGGGAAAAAGCGGGGCTTTAGGAGCAGGCCGTCATCCCGGCGAAAGCCGGGACCTCGGGACGGAAGAGCGCAGAGGGGGTCTCCCCGAGGTCCCGGCTTTCGCCGGGATGACGACGGGGTCAGACCTGGGTCCGCAGCGACCAGAGTTCGGGGAAGGCCCGCTTCGCCAGCGTCGACTGGAGGTAGGCGACCCCGGCCGTCCCGCCCGTCCCCCGCTTCAGCCCGATGATCCGCTCGACCGTCACCACATGCTTGTGGCGCCAGCCGGCGAGCGAATCGTCTATGT
Source organism: Allosphingosinicella sp. (assembly GCA_036382815.1). Lineage (GTDB taxonomy): Bacteria > Pseudomonadota > Alphaproteobacteria > Sphingomonadales > Sphingomonadaceae > Allosphingosinicella. The sequence goes on along the minus strand of DASVPM010000214.1, from coordinate 4,367 downwards.
CGACCAGCTTCTCGGCGAGCTGGTAGAGCGGCCAATGGCGCTCCGGCTCGCGATAGACCTTGGCCCAGGCGGCCTCCACCGCCTCGCTCGGCCGGTAGGGCAGGCTCCAGTCGCGGTTCAGGACCTCCTCCGGGAGGTCCAGGCCGGCGCGCGCGGCGGCGGCGTTGGCTTCGTCCCAGAGGCTCGGCTGGTGAAGCGCGTCGAGCAGGGCCCCATAGGCTCCGCTGCCCTCCTCCTGGAACTTGAGGTGTCCGCCGTCCTTCAGCCCGAGCCGGTATTCGAACTCGCGAAACTGGGCGGACTGGAAGCCGGAGCTCGAGCCGAGCACGGAGCGGAAGCTGGTATAGTCGGCCGGAGTCAGGGTCGCCAGCACGTCCCAGCTCAGCGTCATCACCGCCTGGATTCGCGAGACCCGCGAAAGCGCCTTGTGGACCTCGATGAGGCGGTCCTTCCGGATCATGTCGCGCGACAGCTTCAGCTCGTGGACGATCTGCTTCAGCCACAGCTCCTTGGTCTGGTGGATGATGACGAAGAGCATCTCGTCATGGTGGCTCGAGATCGGGTGCTGGGCGCTGAGCAATTGGTCGAGCGCGAGATAACCGCCATAGGTCATCGAGGCGGGCGTGTCGGTCATTCCGTTCAGCCGTGGGTCGCGAAGACCGAACGTCGCCCCGCCGAATCGAAGGCGAAGACCTGGTAGCGCTGGCGGACGTCGTGGCCCACGTCCATTCCCGGAGCTCCCGCCGGCATTCCCGGGACGGCCAGGCCTTTGACGCCGGCGCGGCGGGAAGCGATCAGCCGCCTGATGTCCTCGGGCGGCACGTGCCCCTCCACCACCACGCCCTGGATGAGGGCGGTGTGACAGGACTGGAGCCCGGCCGGCACGCCCTGCGCCTTTTTGACGGCGGCCATGTTGGGCGCGTTGACGACGGGCAGCTTCTTCCCGAAGGCCGTCTCGATTCGCTTCGCCCACTCGAGGCAGCAGCCGCAGCCCGGGTCGCGCCACATCACGTAGCCGGCCGGCGCCGCCGCTTGCGCCCCGCCCGGAAGCAGGGCGGCCGCGGCCGCCCCGCCGAGCAGGCCGACCATCTGCCGGCGATCGAGAGATTCTGCCGTCATCACAAACGCTCCGCGCTCGACACCACGTCGGCGGCGCGAAGCGCCGCCAGGATCCGCATCAGATGCTGCACGTCGTGCACTTCGATGTCGAGATGGAAGGTGTGGAAGCTTCCGTCCCGGCTGGCCTGGTCCATCGACACGATGTTGGCGCCGTGGCGGCCGAGAATCCCGGCGATTACCGCCAGCGAGCCGGGCTCGTTCTTGATGACGATGCACAGCCGCGCCGTTCCGCCGTCGGTCTCGTCGCCCCAGGCGAGGTCGAGCCAGTCGGCGTCGACTCCGTCGGCGAGGCTGTCGCAGCCGATGACATGGACCTCGATCTCGGTGCCTTCGCGTCTCAGCCCGACAATCCGGTCGCCGGGGATCGGATGGCAGCATTCGGCGAGCTGGAAGGCCACCCCGGGGGTCAGGCCCTTGATCGAGATGGCCGTACGCTGCGGCGGCGGCTTCACGCCCTCCTTGCCGGTGGAACCGGGGATCAACGCCTCCATCACCGCGATGTCGCTGACCCGCTTCAGGGCGATCGCCTCCATCAAGGCGGCGTCATCGTGGAAATGAAGGCGCTTCAGGGCCTCGGTGATCGCCTCCCAGCCGAGCGGCTGGGGCAGCCGCTCGACGATCTCGTCGAAAATCTTGCGCCCCAGCTGGACCGTCTCCTCCCGCTCCTTGGACTTGACGAAGCGGCGGATCTTGGCCCGCGCCTTGCCGGTGACGACGAAGCTGAGCCAGCCGGGCTGCGGATGCTGGGCCTTGGAGACCAGGATCTCGACCTGGTCGCCATTCTCGAGCGGGGTCCGCAGCGGCATGACGCGGCCGTTGATCTTGGCGCCGACCGTCTGGTCGCCGAGGTCGGTATGGACGGCGTAGGCGAAGTCGACCGGAGTCGCGCCCTTTGGAAGCTGGATCAGCTCGCCCTTGGGCGTGAAGGCGAAGATCCGGTCCTGGTACATCGCCATGCGGGTGTGCTCGAGCAGCTCCTCCGCTGTCGCGGCATGTTCGAGGATCTCGAGCAGGTCGTCGATCCAGGGATGCTGGGCCCCCGCATCCTCCTCGTCGCCTTCCTTATAGGCCCAGTGGGCGGCGAGCCCGTGCTCCGCGGTCGCGTGCATCTCGCCGGTGCGGATCTGGATTTCGATTCGCATCTGCTCGTCATGGATGACGGTGGTGTGGAGCGACTTGTAGCCGTTGCGCTTGGGGGTCGAGATGAAGTCCTTGAAGCGCCCCGGGACCACCGGCCAGCGCTGGTGGATGAGGCCCAGGGTCCGGTAGCAATCCTCGACCGTGCCGACGACGGCGCGGAAGGCCATGACGTCGGACAATTGCTCGAAGCTGACGTGCCGCTCGGCCATCTTGCGCCAGATCGAGAAGGGATGCTTCTCGCGGCCCTGCACCTCGGCCTCGATTCCGTTCGCTTCGAGATGGGCGCGGATGCCGCGGCCGATGCGGGCGATGAGGTCGCCTTCGCCCTTGTGGAGCTGCTCCAGGCGGCGCGAGATGGAGGCGTAGGCGTCGGGCTCGAGCTCGCGGAAGGCCAGGGTCTGCATCTCCTGCATGAACTCGTACATGCCGATCCGCTCGGCGAGCGGCGCGTAGATATCCATCGTCTCGCGGGCGATCCGCTTCCTCTTCTCCTCATTCGCGATGAAGTGGAGGGTGCGCATGTTGTGAAGCCGGTCGGCGAGCTTGACGAGCAGCACCCTTATGTCGCCGGACATTGCGAGCAGGAACTTGCGCAAATTCTCGGCGGCCCGCTGGCTCTCGCTCTGGGCCTCGATCTTGCTGAGCTTGGTGACCCCGTCGACGAGCCTGGCGACGCTCGGCCCGAACAATTTCTCGATCTCCTCCGGGGTCGCGACCGTGTCCTCGATGGTGTCGTGGAGGATGGCGGTGACGATGGTCTCGTCGTCGAGATGCAGATCGGTGAGAATTCCGGCCACCTCGATCGGGTGGCTGTAATAGGGATCGCCCGAGGCCCGTTTCTGCGAGCCGTGCGCCTTCATCGAGAAGACGTAGGCACGGTTGATCATCGCCTCGTCGGCGTCCGGGTCGTAGGCCCTTACTTTCTCGAGAAGCTCATATTGTCGAAGCACGTTGCCAACATGGGGTGGGGCGGTGCTGCGATGCAACGTTAATCGGGCCTCTTCCTAAATCCTCCCCACGATTTCGTGGGGAGGGGGACCACACGAAGTGTGGTGGAGGGGTAATGGCGCAGGCCTCGCCAGCTACCCCTCCACCATGCTTCGCATGGTCCCCCTCCCCGGCAAATGCCGGGGAGGATCAGGGACGCCTCACCGCGCCCGGGCGTTGCACTTTCCGAGCGCGGCCGAATCGAGCGGCTGGCCTCCGACGGTGAAGCTGCGCAGGCTGCCGACCTCGCGGGCCAGGGCCGAGCAGTCGACCGCCGGCCGGCTGTTGCCCTGCGGGGCGGCGCAACCGCCCGCGCCGCATTTCCAGACGATCTCCCGAATGACCAGCCGGGCGGCGGCGGGCGGCGTCGCCGGATCGGCCCGATACTGCGCGCCCGAAGCGAAGGCGGTTCCGCCGAACAGCGATACGGTGAGGAAAAAGGCAAGCAATGAGGAGATGAGTTGCCGGTTCATGACACGCTCCTTTCAGTTGCGATATGCAACCTAATAGGCAGTACAGTTTCAGTTTGCAACTGGAAAATTGTCTCTTATGTTACAGCGGTGAAAAAAGCTAAGGTCGGCGCATGAGCCGTGCGGAGCAATTGCGGGAGGTGTTCGCGGAATGCGGCATCGGTGCCGCCCTCGAGGTGGTGGGAGAGCGCTGGTCGTTCCTCATCCTGCGCGGCGCGTTCAACGGCCTCAGGCATTTCGAGGAATTCCAGACAAATCTCGGGATCGCCCGCAACATCCTGTCCAACCGCCTCGGCCGTCTCGTCGAGCACGGCATCCTGCGCCGCGATCCGGATCCGGCCGACCGCCGCAAGGTCACCTACCGGCTGACCGAGAAGGGGAAAGATCTGCTTCCGGTTCTGCTCTCGCTTCGCCAGTGGGGCGAGCGCTGGATTTCCGGCCATCCGAGCAATCCGGTGCTGGTCGACCGCTATACGCGCAAGCCGATCGCGCCGATGATGGTCCAGTCCGCCGACGGCCGCGAGCTCAGCCTGCGCGACATGGAATGGGTCGACCGGGACGACCTTCAGCGCGAGGCCGACGCGGCGTGATTGCTCCCCGGCGAAGGCCGGGGCCCAGCGGCGCGGACTGAGTGACTGGGCCCCGGCCTTC
>DASVPM010000213.1:0-6003 GCA_036382815.1 Allosphingosinicella sp. | reverse complement strand
GAACCGGCCGTCGAGCGGCCGGAACTCCTCATAGGCCTGTTTCGCCCGGTCCCGGCCGGGAGCGGCGGTATAGACGAAGGCCCGCCACATCACGATCCCGCCATGAGGCTTCAGCGCGTCGGCGAGCATGTTGGCGCCGTCGGCGTGGCTTCGCCCGTAATCCTGCGGGCCGGGCTGGCCTTCCGAATTGGCCTTGACGAGGAAACCGCCGAAAGCCGGGATGTAGCGGTAGATCTCCTCCGCCTTCGCTTTCCACCAGGCGATCACCTTCGCGTCGAGCGGATCGGCGGTAGGCAGCTCGCCGAGCTCGATAGGAGCGCTGAACCGGGCGGTGAGATAGACCTTGATCCCGTATGGCCGGAACTCCTCGGCCAGCGCCGCCACCTTTTTGAGGTAGAGCGGAGTCAGCACCTCGGCATTGGCGTTGACATTGGTGAGGACGGTGCCGTTGATCCCGATCGACGCATTGGCGCGGGCGTAATCGGCGTAGCGCCGATCGCGCCAGCCGGGCAGCTTGTGCCAGTCCCACAGCGAAGCACCCGAATAGCCGCGCTCGACGCTCCGGTCGAGATTGTCCCAGTGATTCAGGATTCGAAGCCCGAGCCGCGGAGTCTCGCGAAGGTCCAGGCTATCGATCGGCCGTCCGGTCTGGAGCCGGCGAAGCAGGGCGAAGGCGCCGTAAAGCACGCCGATGTCGCGATTGGCCGCGATGACGATGGCGGGCCGGCCCTTGGACCCGACGGACCTGATCAGGAAGCCCTCGTCGCCGAGCGCCGCGAGCGGGAGTCGCAGCCGCGCAATCTCCGCCGAGCTTCGCGGCGTTCCGGCGAGGACGATTCCGCCGCCGGCCGGCCTCGCTCCGACCAGCCCGGAGATGCCGCGGCGGAGCTCCAGCTCAGCGGCGTGGAGCGTCGGGGAGGATCCAGGCACCGCCACCCGGCCGAGATAGGGCGCATATTGCCGTTGCAGGGCAGGGGGCAGGGGCCGGTAGCGCAGCCACAGGTCGTATCCGTCCTCCGCCCGCGCCGGGCTTGCTCCGACCAGCAGCACGAGCAGGAACAGCAAGGATCGAATCATGTTTCCCGGTCCCGCTTGGATGATCGAAAGTAGCATGTTAACGCTACCATATAAAGCCGGCAGGAGAGTTGGATGGCAATCACGCGACGCGAGAGTCTCGGCCTTGGCGCGGCGCTGCTCGTCGGGGGTTGCGCGTCGGTGGGCGAATCCGCCGCCGGCGCCCCGTCGACGCTCGACGGCCTCGCCCGCCGAGGCGGCCGGCGCTTCGGCTCGGCCGTGGCCTGGAGCGCTCCGGGCGCCGACCGGGGCAGCTTCGCCAACCCGGCCTATGCGGCTTTGCTCGAGCGCGAGTGCGGCCTTCTCGTCCCGGAGAATGAGCTGAAATGGCAATGGACCCGCCCCTCCGCCACCGGCTTCGACTTTCGCCAGCTCGATTCCATCGTCGAATATGCCGGCGCGAAGGGCTTCCAGCTACGCGGCCACACGCTCTTCTGGGCGCCGCAAAAATGGTATCCGCAATGGCTGGCCGGCCACGACTTCGGAAGCCGGCCGGCAAGCGCCGCCGAGGCCCTGTTCACCGGGCATGTCCGGACTGTGTGCCGGCGCTACGGGACTCGAATCTACTCCTACGACGTCGTCAACGAGGCGGTGGACCCTGAAACGGGAGCGATCCGCGACACCGTCGTCACGCGGGCGATGGGCGGCGAGGCGATGCTCGACCTCATGTTCCACACCGCCCGCCAGGAGGCGCCGCATGCCGAGCTGGTCTACAACGATTACATGAGCTGGGAGCGCGGCACCGAGGACGAGACCCATATTGCGGGCGTCCTCAAGCTGCTCGAGGGCTTTCGCCGGCGCGGGACGCCGGTCCACGCGCTCGGGATTCAGTCCCATATCCGACTGCTCAAGGACCTGCCGGTGGCGGCGATCGTGCGCGAGTCGGAGGGACCCTGGCGGCGCTTCCTCGATGAGGTGGTCGCGATGGGCTACAGGCTCGTCGTCACCGAATTCGACGTCAACGACAAGAAGGCGCCCGACGACGTCGCGGTGCGGGACCGGATGGTGGCCGACTATGCGAAGGCCTATCTCGACCTGATGCTGAGCTACGATCAGCTGCGCGACGTCCTCGCCTGGGGGATGGTCGACCGGTACAGCTGGCTGACCGGCTTCGACCCGCGCTCCGACAGGTCGATCAAGCGGGGCACGCCCTACGATTCGGAGTTCCGGCCCAAGCCGCTGCGCGACGCGATCGCTGCCGCTTTCTCAGCGGCGGCGCCGCGGCGCAGCTGAGGACGTCGCGCGATGGGAAGGCGCGGGGTGCTGACCTGTCTCCGGCGGCCCGTCATCGCTTCGGGGCTTCCGGCTTGCGGGGAGGCGGAGCGGCGCCTTCGATCATGAACCAGGGCGTGGGTCCGTAATCGTAGGGCGCCGCCGCATAGAGCCAGCGCAGCGCCTCGAGCGCGGCTATGTGGAAGATGGTGCTGTGGGTCTCGCTGGCGCTCTTGTCCGCAAAGCGCCATTCGAAGCTGGCCGGCGCGGTGGTCCTCAGGCTCGCGATCAGCGCGTCCACGCCCTTCCGCATGGTTCCGCCTTCGTTGCCGGCAGCGATGTACAGGCGCTTGCCCGCGGGGGGATGCGCTCGAAGCAGGGCCGCACTCTGCCGTGCCAGCGCGCGATCGTCCCACCAGAGGCTGGGGCTTACCGCGATATAGTCGCTAAACAGCTCCGGCCGCTTGAGAAGGGTGTCGATGACGAAATAGCCGGCGAGCGATTCTCCGATCAGCGCGCGGCGCTTTCCGGTCCGGTAACGGCCCTCCATGAAGGGTATGACCTCCTCCGCGATATGCCGCCGGAAAAGCTCGGCTTTGCCGCTTTCGGGAAAGGCCTGCAGATATCGCGGGTCGGCGGGCGCGGCCGTCAGCTCTGCCCGCCTGTTCTCGGTCTTGATCCCGACGACGATCAGCGTGTCGTAGGTGGCGCTGAGCGCGCCGAGCTGGGCGAGGCCGGCAATATGTCCGAAATCCTGATCCAGCCCGCCGTCGAGAAGATACAAGACGTCGTACCGGCGGTCGTCGCGGCCATAGCCCGGGGGAAGCCACACATTGATCTCGCGGGCGGCGCCCAGGATCTTCGAAGGCAGCCGGAAAGTGGTTCCAAGCGCGATCGCGGCCTCCGCGGCCGGGACGGGCGGGGCAAGCGCCGCCGCGCCGGCGGCAGGACTTGCGGCGGCGAGCGCGGCGGCGATCAATGGGCTCATACGGACTACTCCAAAGGCGGCGGATGCCGCGGACTATAGCGGGCTATCGCCGCTTTTTCTCCAGCCGCGCGCGACCGGTCATGCGCTTCAGGCGGTGGATTGTGGAATTTCTATTCCTCTTCCGGAACGCGGTCCTCGTCGGGCAGGGCGCGGACTGGAAGGCACGCGCCAAGTTCCTTAAGATGGGGGGCGAGACGAGCGGAGGCGCGATATTGGAAGACGAAAAAGCGAACATATTCGCCGGCGGCTGCCTCTGCGGCGCGGTACGGTACGAAGCCGAAGGGCCGCCGCTCTATGCCGGCTTCTGCTATTGCGCCGACTGCCGCAAGGCGTCCGGCTCGGGGTTCATGCCCTTTCTGGGCTTCGCGGCGAGCGCCGTCCGTTTCGGCGGCGCCCCCAGGCAATTCCGCTCGAAGTCGCTGGGCGGCACTCCGGCCACCCGAAACTTCTGCTCCGATTGCGGCGGTCCCGTCTTCGGCGGGGAGGCGGGGTCGGACTCCAGCCATACCATCTACGCGGGCTCTCTCGACGACCCCGCATTGTTCAAGCCGACGATCGCCATATTCGATCGGGAACGGCCGCCATGGGTGCCTGCGCCGGAGGGCGTCCGCCGGTTCGCCGCGATGCCTGAATGACCTTGCGGAGCGGGATCGAGCGGGTCATTCGTGGAGTTCCGGCTTGCCGGGGTCGCCGGGCCACCAGTTATCCTGTGCATCTTCTCTCCAGCCTTGAAGGTGAAATGATGAACTGTTGGACGGCCATTTCCCGGGTGGCGATACTGGGTCTCGCCATGGCGCCCGCTCTGGCGGCGGCCCAGGCACCCATGGGCGCTGCCGCTGCCGCTGCCGCGGACGGTCGGCATGACTTCGACTTCGAGATCGGGACCTGGAAAACCGAGCTCCGACGGCTCGTGCGGCCCCTGACCGGGTCGGCGGAGTGGGTGAGCTACAGCGGTACCACGGTGGTTCGCGAGGTCTGGGGCGGGGGCGCCAATCTCGTCGAGCTCGACGTGGCGGGGCCTGCGGGGCGGATCCAGGCCCTGTCCCTGCGCCTCTACAACCCGCGGTCGCGGCAGTGGACGCTCAATTTCGCCAACAGCGCCGTCGGGGAGCTGTCGCTGCCGTCTCCCACCGGCGAGTTCAAGGGCGGGCGCGGGGAGTTTTACAGCCATGAGAAGATCGGCGACCGGATGGTCCTCGTCCGGTTCGCGATCTTCGACATCACCGCCAATTCCGCGCGGTTCGAGCAGGCCTATTCCACCGACGGCGGCAAGAGCTGGGAGGTGAACTGGATCGCCACGGACACCCGGACCGGCAGGTAGCCCGCGCGAAGCCTCACCGCCGGGGCCCGCCGGCGACGAACCGGATGGCCTGGCCGCCGCCGGGTGCAAGACGCAAGGTCAGCATATCGGCGCTGGTCACCGGCCGCTCCTCGATCACGATCTCCTTGCCCCTGCCGCGGAAATCGGCGGTGGGCCCGTCGCGGTAGATCTGCGCCCGATAGGGCTTGCCGGGCGTCAGGAAGGCGAGGGGGACATCCAGGGTCCGACCGTTCTCGTCCGTGACCGAGCCGAGATACCAATTCTCGCTGTTGCGGTCCTTCCTCGCTATCGTCACGAAGTCGCCGATCTCGCCGTTGAGGACGAGGCTCTCCGCCCAGTCGGTCGGGACGTCCTTGATGAACTGGAAGGGCCGCATCTCCTTTTCGTAATTCTCGATCAGGTCGGCGGCCATGACGATCGGCGAATAGATGACGACGTAGAGCGCCAGCTGCTTGGCCTGCGTCGAAAGGATCGGCTGGCCGCGGCCTTCGAGGCTCAGGATCCCGGGGGTGAAGTCCATCGGCCCGGCCAGCATGCGGGTGAAGACGAGGTTCGCCTCATGCTCGGGCGGGTTGGGCGGCTGGCCCCAGGCGTTGAACTCCATGCCCCGGGCGCCTTCGCGCGCCACCCAGTTCGGCCAGGTGCGGCGAAGGCCGGTATCCTTGATCGGCTCGTGCGGATTGATTCCGATATGGCGCTTGGCCGCCTCGGCCACGACCTTGAGGTGGTGGCGCGCCATCACCTGGCCCTCATGCCACTCGAAGCGGATCCTGCCGTCCGCGCCGCGCGCCTGGATCCCGCCCATATCGGCGACATAACCGGTCTTCACGGCGTCGATGCCGAGCCGCCCGTAGAGGTCGAGCGCGGCCTCGAGCTGCGGCTCGTAGACGGCGATGTTGCCTGCGGTTTCGTGGTGGCCGATCAGGTGGACGCCCTTGCCGCGCGCGTAGCGGGCCAGCGCCTCGAGGTCGAAGTCGGGATAGGGTTCGGTGAAGCTGAAATCCTTGCCGTTGGCGAACCAGTCGTCGTTCCAGCCCTTGTTCCACCCCTCGACGAGGACGCCGCGGAAGCCGTGCTTGGCGGCGAAGTCGATATAGCGCCTGACGTTGGCCGTGTTGGCGCCGTGGCGCGGTCCGGGGCCCCACGTCTCCTTGTCGATGTGCATCGCCCACCAGACGCCGACATATTTGAACGGCTTGAACCAGCGCGCGATGTCCGGGAGGCGGTTCGGCTCGTTGAGGTTGAGGATCAGGTTGCTGGCGACCAGGCCGCCGGCGCTGTCGGCGATCTGCATCGTCCGCCAGGGCGTCGGGAAGGGTGCGGTGCGCTTCACCTTTGCGCCTTCCGCGGCCGGCGTCAGGACCGCCCGGAAGCGGCCATGGCCTTCGTTCTGGAGGTTCATTCCCGA
>DASVPM010000212.1:0-4817 GCA_036382815.1 Allosphingosinicella sp. | reverse complement strand
CAGCCCCGGCGCCCGCCTCAACCTCCGCGCTGGATTGCTTCGCTACGCTCGCAATGACGACCAGGCCGCCCGCCCCATCGATCCCACCCCCGTCATTGCGAGGAGCGCAGCGACGAAGCAATCCAGCCCCGGCGCCCGCGTCGACCTCCGCGCTGGATTGCTTCGCTTCGCTCGCAATGACGGATCACCACACGATGCTCTCGTAGAGATCCTTCCACTCCGGGTTCATCGCCTCGATCAGGGCCAGCTTCCTTTTGCGCGAGCCGCCCTTCAACTGCTTCTCCCGCGCAATGGCCGGCAGCATCTCGCCGTGAAGTTCATACCAGACGAGCAGCTTGCAACCGTAGCGCGCGGTAAAGCCGCTGGTGCCGCTCTTATGCTGCCAGACCCGCTTTGGAAGGTCCGAGGTGACCCCGGTGTAGATCGTGTCGTTGCGGCGGCTGGCCATGATGTACACGACGGGCTGCTTCATACGGCGCAGTCTGAGCCGCTCCCGCCGTCACCGCAATCCGTAGAATAGAGTCACCCTACCCCCGTCATTGCGAGGAGCGAAGCGACGAAGCAATCCAGCCCCGGCGCCCGCGTCGACCTCCGCGCTGGATTGCTTCGCTTCGCTCGCAATGACGGAGGGAATCATCGTTGGGCGGGCGTCAGACCGCGCGCTCGACCAGCAGCTTCTTGGTCTCGGCGATCGCCTTGGCCGGGTTGAGCCCCTTGGGGCAGACATTGGCGCAGTTCATGATCGTGTGGCAGCGGTAGAGGCGGAAGGGGTCCTCGAGCTCGTCGAGCCGTTCGCCCGTCTTCTCGTCGCGGCTGTCGGCCAGCCAGCGATAGGCCTGGAGGAGGATTGCCGGCCCCAGGAACCTGTCCGAATTCCACCAGTAGCTCGGGCAGGACGAGGAGCAGCAGGCGCACAATATGCACTCGTAGAGCCCGTCCAGCTTCGCCCGGTCCTCCGGCGACTGCAGCCTCTCCTTGCCCGAAGGATCGGGCGTCACCGTCTTCAGCCAGGGTTCGATCGAGGCATATTGGGCGAAGAAGTGGGTGAAGTCGGGCACCAGGTCCTTGATCACGTCCATGCTCGGCAGCGGGGTGATCCTGATCTCGCCTTTGTAATCCTCGATCGCCGTCGTGCAGGCGAGCCCGTTGCGGCCGTTCATGTTCATCGAGCAGGACCCGCAGATACCCTCGCGGCAGGAGCGGCGGAAGGTCAGCGTCGGGTCGATGTCGTTCTTGATGCGGAGCAGGGCGTCGAGCACCATCGGCCCGGTCGCCTCGAGATTGATCTCGTAGGTGTCGTAGCGCGGATTCTCGCCCGAATCGGGATCGTAGCGGTAGATCCTGAACTTCCGGCTGCGCCCCGGCCCGGCAGGGTCGGTGAACGACCGCCCCTTCCCCTTGATCACGCTGTTCTTCGGAAGGGTGAACTCGGCCATTCTCAATCCTTTGCTGGCGCGGCGATAGCGGCTCAGGGCCACAGGCTCAACCGGCAGACGGTGCAAAAATCCTCCCCGCCTTTGCGGGGGAGGGTGACCGGGCGAAGCCTGATGGAGGGGTTCTTGTAACGCCGTAGAACCCCTCCACCGCGCTTCGCGCGGTCCCCCTCCCCGGCAAATGCCGGGGAGGATTTAGGCTACAGCAACCCGTGCCGGCTCAGGCTCTCCGCCAGGATGGTCTCGATCAGCTGCTCCTGGCTGAGCCCGGCCAGGGCCGCCGAGCGGCCGTAGACCTTCTGCGACCAGAGGTTGGCGTTGAGGTTGACCTCGAGGAACTGGACCTTGCCCCCCTCGCGGTCGAAGCGGAACTCGTAGCGGCCATAGTCGAAGGGCCGGAATTCCTCGGCGATCCGGCGGGTGTAATCGGCGATGACCGGCATCCATTCCGAGTCGTCGAACTCGACCAGCTGGTATTTCTGGCTGCGGTCGACGAGGTCGCGCTTCTCATAATAAGTGCGAAGGTGCGAGGGGTCGGCCTGCTCGAACAGCATCATCGGCATGATCGCCGGCTCGCCGCTTATGGTGATCACCGGCACCTCGACGTCGCTGCCGTTGAGGAACGGCTCGACGATGGCGTCATGCCCTTCGGAATGGATGCCCGCGATCGCCGCCTCGACCCCGGCCCAGTCGTTCGCGTCCTGCACCCCCCAGCTCGCCGAGGAGGCGTTGGGCTTGATCACCATCCGCTCGCCCTCGGGGCAGCGCGCGCGCTCGACCGGCGCGCCGCGGCGGTAGATCGCCCAGGGCGCGGTCGGGATTCCGCGGGCGGCGACGGCCATCTTGGTCAGGTGCTTGTCATCCGACATGCCCCTCAGGATCGGGCTCGCGCCGAGGAAGGGAATGCCGTGCCGGGTGCACAGCAAAGGCAGCATCATCTCGCTGTTGAGGAATCCTCCGCGGTTGAGCAGGGGGAAGACGAAGTCGACGTCCGGCTTCTCGAACAGCGCCTCGTAACGGTCGGCGAGCTCGAGGTTGAGCCCGAGCCCCTTCAATATCTCGCGCACCTCGACATGGTAGAGGGCGTGGTTGCCGTCCTCCGGGTGGAGCCCGCCGCCCCAAAGCGCGTGCTTGGCGATGAACAGGATCCGCAGCCGCTCCTTGGCTTCGGGGGGGATGGTGAGCGGGCGGATGTTTGACACGCGGGACTTCGCCTTTCAGGGAGGGGCGCGGCGGACATAGAGCCGCCGCCACGGAAGGCCAAGAGCGTAACCCAGTGACCGCCCTCACCCTGGCCCTGCGCGATGCGACCGCGCTGATGACGACCGGCGGCGACGCCCGGATCGTCCTTCGCCCTGAAACCGGACTCAACCGCTATCATTCGGCGCCGCGGCCGAGCCGGGTGCTGGCCTACGCCTCCTCCACCGCCAACGATATCTCGCCGGCGGCCTTCGACCATGTCCGGGCGCTTCTCGCCGGGCTCGGGCCGGGCCTGTCCGGGCCGACCTATTCCGAACGGCTCGACGCGCTGCGCGGCCGGATTCGCCGCGCCTACGCCGTCCCGGACGCGGTGGACATCGTCTTCGCGCCGTCCGGGACGGACCTCGAATATGTCGCACTCGCCTGCGCCGCCGGACGGGGCCGCGGCGGCATCCACAACATCCTTCTCGGCGCCGACGAGGTCGGCAGCGGCTGCATCCATTCCGCCCACGGCCGCTATTTCGCCCGCGAGACCGCGCTCGGCTTCGGCACCGTGCCGGGCGATCCGGTCCCGGGGGTCGGCGAGACCCATGTCGAGATGATCGACGTCCCGGTCCGCGACGGCCACGGCCGCGCCCGCCCTTCGGCCGAGATCGCGGCCCGGATGGACCGGGCGATCGCCGGTTGCGAAGCGGCCGGCCGCCACGTCCTCATCCATGTCGTCCACGGCTCGAAGACCGGCCTGATCCTGCCGTCTCTGGCGGACATGGATCGATTAGCTGCAAAAAATGGCGATTCCGTCACATTTGTGGTGGACGCCTGCCAGGCGCGGATCACCAGCCCGGCCATCGCCGGCTATCTCGACCGCGACTCGATCGTCTTCGTCACCGGCTCCAAGTTCATGGGCGGCCCCCCGTTCAGCGGCTTCGCCCTCGTCCCCAGGCGGTTTCGGGAGGAATCCCGGCCGCTTGCCCGCGGCCTCGCGACGATTTTCCGCCGCGGCGAATGGCCTCGCGGCTGGCCCGGGGCCGAGGCGCTCGACGACGGCGCCAATCCCGGCCTGCTGCTTCGCCTCGAAGCCTCGATCTTCGAGCTCGAGCGCTTCCAGCGCCTCTCCATGGACGAGGTCGCCAGGATCATCCTCAGCTTCCACCAAGCGGTCCGCGACGAGATCGTCGGTCCGACCCCGGCGCACCGGGTCGCGCCCTACCCGCCCGGGGAGAAGGAGACGGCCGACACCCACCCGATCGAGATGCGCACCCTCTCCACCCTCGACCTCAGCGAATTCTCGGGAGGCGCGACCTTCGAGGATTCGGCCCGCTGGCACATGGCCCTGCTCGACCACGGGGTGCGGCTCGGCCAGCCGGTGAAATGCGTGAAGCTGGACGACGGGAGCTGGGGCGCGACCCTGCGCGTCGGCCTCTCCATGCCGATGGTGGTGGAGCGGTCGGGATTGGGCGACGAAGCGCTTCGGCGCAGCTTCGCCGGGGACATGGCCAGGATCCGGTCGGCACTGGAGGCGGTGGCCGGCTGACCCTTCAGAAGTCCTCCCCGAGATTTCTCGGGGAGGGGGACCATGCGAAGCAGGGTGGAGGGGTTCTTGTCAGACTCCGAAGAACCCCTCCACCGCGCTTCGCGCGGTCCCCCTCCCCCGGAAGATCCGGGGGAGGAATTGATCGGCTCAGGCCGCCTCCACTTCCCCCGGGTCCCCTGCCCCGCCCCAGTTGAGGTGGCGGGTCAGGTACATGACCGCCGCCAGCGCCGCGAAGAGCAGGAGCGAGCCGATCAGGAGCGAATAGGCTTCGAGGCTGAGCAGGATGTAGAGCACGGCGTAGAGCGCGGCCAGCAAGGCGAAGATGAAGGACGCCCGCCGCCAGCTTGCAAGCACGGCCGCCGAATAAGCGGTCTCCAGCCCGACGATCGCCGCACTCGCCACGAGATAGGCCGGCGTGAAGCCGATCACCTCGGCGAAGGCGAGCAGGAGAACGAAGAACAAAATCAGCGCCGCGCCCACCAGCAGATATTCGACCGGAGAGACCCGGACTCCGCCGATCAGGTCGAACAGGAGGAAGGCGAGGAAGGTGAAGCCGATGAACAGGAAGCCGTATTTGGTCGCGCGATCGACCTGCGAATAGAGGTCGACGGGCTGGACGAGGCTCACCTGGGCCGCCCCCGCCACGGGCG
>DASVPM010000211.1:0-4120 GCA_036382815.1 Allosphingosinicella sp. | reverse complement strand
CATGATGAACGCCATGTAGATGTCGATGTCCGGGATGGAATCCCGCCCGGTCCGGCGGCAATAAGCGGCGACATATTCCGTCTCGGATGGAATGTTCAGGGCCGCCAGGTCGAGCCCGGCGAGGCCGGTCGAGACTCCCGCCGGCATCCGCCAAACCATCAAATGATAGGTGAAGTCGGCAAGCGGGTGGCCGAGTGTCGACAATTCCCAGTCGAGGACGGCGAGCACTCGCGGCTCCGTCGGATGGAAGATCATATTGTCGCAGCGGAAGTCGCCGTGGATGATTCGCGCGTCCTGCTCGTCGTTCGGGATGTTTTCCGGCAGCCACTCGACCAGCCGGTCCATCGCCTCGACCCGGCCCGCCTCGACGTCGGCGAGATATTGCCTGGACCAGCGGCCAATCTGCCGTTCGAAATAATTGCCGGGCTTGCCATAGTCGCCAAGGTCGGCGGCGAGGGGATCGATCAGGTGGAGCTGCGCGATCGCCGCGTTCATCGCGTCGAAATAGGCGGGGCGTTCCTCGCGCGGCACCTGCGGGAAATCGGCTTCCCAGAAGATCCGGCCCTCGACCATTTCCATCACGTAGAAGGGCGTCCCGATCACCGCCTCGTCGAGGCATAGCCCGTAGGCTCGAGCCACCGGGAAGCCTTGGGCGCGCAAGGCCGAGATGACTCGAAATTCGCGGTCGACGGCATGGGCGCCGGGCAGCAGCTTGCCCGGCGGCTTGCGGCGCAGAACGTAGCAGCGGCCCGGGGTCGCCAGCTTGTAGGTCGGGTTGGACTGGCCGCCGCGGAACTGCTCGACCTCGAGCGGCCCCTCGAAGCCCTCCACCTCCCGCTTCAGCCAGGCCTCGAGCCGCGCTTCGTCGAAGCGGTGGGCATCCCTGACCTCGATGGTGCCACTATTCTGGGCGCTGCGGTCCATGAATCTTCGAATCCCTTCCCGCTGGCGAATTGATCTTGGCTTCACGATCCTGCATCAAGCCCGCGGCCGGGACGCGCTCCGGCCGCGAGGCACCATGTAGCAATGGCCGCAAACGGCTCAAGGGAGCAACTCTTTGCGCAGGTGAGCTCCTCATGCATGGGGCTGCTCTACCGGATCGCCCTGTCCTACGAAGCCGACCCGGCGCTTCGCCATGAGCTCGTCCAGGACATATTGCTCGCCATCTGGGTCGCCCTCGCCAATTTCAGGGGCGAGGCCTCGGTCAAGACTTTCGCGGCCTCGATCGCTCAGAAACGCTGCATTTCCCATGTGTCCAAACGGGCTCGGGAACCGCGCCAGGTCGAGTTGTCGACCGATCTGCCCTCGGCGGCGGAGCTCCCCGACGAGCAGGCCCTTCGCAACGACCAGAAACGGCATCTGGTGGAATCCATTCAGCAGCTCCCTGTCCCGCAGCGCGAGGCCATCGTGCTTTGCCTGGAAGGATTCAGTTTCGGTGAGATGGCTACGATCCTCGGAATATCACCCAATGCGGTGATGCTGCGCTGCCAGCGAGCGAAGGCTACGCTCAAGGCGATCATGGAGGGGCGTTCATGAGAGAACCGGGCTTCGAGGACTTGGCCGAGCTGTGGCAGGATTCGGGCGAGGGCGATCGCGAGGTCTTCGAGGCCATGGCGCGCCGCGCTCGCCGGAAGGGCCGGCTACTCGGATATGCCGACCTCGCCTTCGTGCTGCTGCTCGTGGGCGGGATCCTTCCCAGCATCTTCATGGCGCCCAATGCGATCACGATCGTGACCGCGATCCTGTTGCTGATCGCGACCCTGTGGGTCAGCTGGACGCGGCGCCGCCATCGCCAGATGGCCGCGACCCTCAACACCAGCGATCCGACAGCCTTTCTCGAAAGCAGCCTTGCCAATGCCCGGGCCAATTTGCGCCGGGTCAATCTCAGCCTCCTGGTGATGGCGCCGGCGGTGGTCGTGACCATCGTGTTCAAAGGCAGCCAGCATAGCCGGAGCGGGATCGAGGACCTGGCGCGGGGCATTGCCGAATGGGCGAGCCTGCCGCGCGCCTGGATCGGCCTGGCCGTCGTCTTCGTCCTGGTGCTGGCTCTGTTCCGCTCGCGGCGGCGGTTACGGATGGAGTTGAGGCAGCTCGAAAGCCTGAGCCTGGATTATGAGCGTGAAAAGCGCCGCGACGTTGGGATGGAATAATCTTATCCCCAGCCAATACCCCGCTATTCCACTGAAAAGCCCCCAGGAAACTTCGTCGGAGGCGAAAGGAATGCGCGTCGGTCGCGACTGAATCTCGCGGAGGGGCGGTCATCAGGCTGCAGTGAAACGCAGGGCGACGCGCGGCGCCCTCCCTCCGTCACGCCAACCCGACCGAGAGGAACGTTATGAAAAAGATCGACATCGCCACCTTGCCGGAGCTCGCGACGAGCGTCGGCATCCATGGATCATGCAAGCAGAAGGAGGTTGGAGGGGGCGGCTGCGTCGCCGTCATCGTGCTCGTTTACACCTGAGGCAAAAGGGGAGGGACGGTTGCCGTTCCTCCCGCGGGGCTCCGACAATGAGGAGAGCGATATGATTGCGGGGGACGAGCTCGCCGGCTGGCTGCACGATCGCGACGCGCAGACTGAAACAACGCGGAAAATAGAGGAGGTCGCACAGACCCTTCGGCATCTGCCCTGCCTGCAACGCCTGCAGGACGGCTTCGAGGCGGCGCCGGAAGGCGATGCCGACGCCGTGCTGGCTCTTGCCGAAAGCCTCGTCGACGCTCCGGGCGCGATCACGGAGCTGCTGGACGTGCTGATCGGGGCTGTCGGTCGCGATCCCTATTTCAGGCCCCAATTCGGCGTTGCCGCGGGAGAGGTGCATAGCGGCCTCCTGCTGTTCGACCGCCCGGCGCTCAGCGTCACGCTGGCGGTGATGAGCGCCGACGCCATCGCCGCCAAGCGAGCCGAACGCCGGGGCGGAGCCTCGCTCATCTTTACCGGCCGCCGCACGGCCTTCCACTTCATCCGGAGCGGCGGTGCGATCCTGTCGTTATGGGAGGCGCCCGGCATCGGCCCCGGTTTCACGGCCGACACGAGCGGCTGCTGCAGGTTCGTCCGGCGTCTGCCGATCGAAGACGGGCAGAAGCTCGATATCGACGGCCGGCGCTTCGCCTTCATCGTCGAGGAAGCCGAGCGCGACATCGTCTTCGTCCGCGCGGAGACCTCGCTGGACGCCGGGCCGCTGTCCGTAGAATATGATTGGGAAACCCGGCGGTTCGTCGGGGCGAGCAGCACCGACGAGGCCGGATCCCGCACCCAGATGATGCTCGCCTTTCTGCGGACCACGGACAGGCGAGACGCCGTGCCGCTCTTCCGGGAACGGCTTGCGAGCGAGCATTTCTACGCCCGTTGGCAGACCATGCGCGAATTCCTGGCGCTGGACGCCGGATCGGCGCTTCCGCACCTGCGCGAGATGGCCGCGGCCGATCCCCATTGCGAGGTCCGGCAGGCGGCCGCGCAGACCCTGGCCCGGCTCTGGCCGGAGGAGCTCTTGCTATGCCCGTCCTGATCGAGGCGAGGACCGACGAGCGGATCGAGCTCGGCGACCTCGTCGAGTCGCTCGAGAGCGGCCCGCAGCATTTCGATGACGACTGCCTGGCGAGCTATGCGCCGAAGCTGCGCAAGCTCGCCAACAACCGGACCTTCCTTGGGGATCTCATCATAGGCGAGCTCAAGCGGCGCTGTGTCGGCCAGCTCGAGACCAATCGCTACAGCGCCCAGGTGCTCCTGCTCCACGGCGGCAGCCGGAAATTCCTGCTGCGCGCCAATTTCTGGCCGGCCGCGTCCGACAGCGTCGTCGTCAACAGCGGCGCCGGGGCTTTTTTCTACGGCCAGCCGCACGACCATAATTTCAGCTTCCTGACGGTCGGCTATGCCGGGCCCGGCTATTGGAGCGACTATTACGAACATGATTATGAACGGGCCGCCGGTTTCGTCGGCGAGCACGCCCGGCTTCGCTTCGCCGGGCGGTCTCGCCTGGCGGAAGGGACCATGCTCCTCTACCGGCGGCACCGGGATGTCCACAGCCAGCTGCCCGCGGATTCGCTTTCGGTGTCGATCAACATCTTGGCTCTGTCGCCCGCGACCGAGTTTCTCGATCAATATGGCTTCGACCTGGAGAGCTCG
>DASVPM010000210.1:0-24022 GCA_036382815.1 Allosphingosinicella sp. | reverse complement strand
CCCGCGCCCATCCTCACATCCTGAACAGCCCGAAGCGCGCGCGATCTGGGATCGGGGCGTTGAGGCAGGCGGCGAAGGCTAGGCCGAGCACGTCCCGCGTCTGGACCGGATCGATGATGCCGTCGTCCCACAGGCGCGCGGTGGCGTAATAGGGATTGCCCTCGTCCTCGTAGCGCTGGCGGATCGGGGCCTTGAACGCTTCGGCCTGCTCGGGCGTCCAGCTGTCGGCGTCCTTGTGCACCGTCGCCAATACGCTGGCTGCCTGCTCGCCGCCCATCACGCTGATCCGGCTGTTGGGCCAGGTGAACAGGAAGCGGGGGCCATAGGCGCGGCCGGCCATGCCGTAATTGCCGGCGCCGAAGCTGCCGCCGATCAGCACCGTCACCTTCGGCACCTGCGCCGTCGCCACCGCGGTCACCAGCTTGGCGCCGTCCTTGGCGATGCCGCCCGCTTCATATTTGCCCCCGACCATGAAGCCGGAGATGTTCTGGAGGAACAGCAAAGGAGTCCGCCGCTGGCAGGCGAGCTCGATGAAATGGGCGCCTTTCAGCGCGCTCTCCGAGAAGAGGATGCCGTTATTGGCGAGGATCGCAACCGGCATGCCCCAGATCCGGGCGAAGCCGCAGACGAGGGTCGAGCCGTAGAGCGGCTTGAACTCGTGGAAATCGGAGCCGTCGACGATCCGCCCGATCACCTCGTGCACGTCGTAGGGCGTGCGAACGTCGTCGGGGATGATCCCGTACAATTCCTCCGGATCGAGCTTCGGCTCGACCGGCTCGGCGAGATCGAGGTCGGCGGCCTTGGTAGTGTTCAGCCTGGCGACGATGCTGCGCACAATGGCCAGCGCGTGCTCGTCATTCTCGGCGAGATGGTCGACGACCCCGGACTTGCGCGCATGGAGGTCGCCGCCGCCCAGATCCTCGGCCGAGATCACCTCGCCGGTCGCCGCCTTCACCAGCGGCGGGCCGCCGAGGAAGATCGTGCCCTGGTTGCGGACGATGACGCTCTCGTCCGACATGGCCGGCACATAGGCGCCGCCCGCCGTGCAGCTTCCCATCACGCAGGCGATCTGGGCGATCCCCTCGGCGGACATCTGCGCCTGGTTGTAGAAGATCCGCCCGAAATGCTCCCGGTCGGGGAAGACCTCGGCCTGGTGCGGGAGGTTGGCGCCGCCGCTGTCGACCAGGTAGACGCAGGGCAGCCGGTTCTCAATCGCGATCTCCTGGGCGCGCAGATGCTTCTTCACGGTCGTCGGGAAATAGGCCCCGCCCTTCACGGTCGGATCGTTGGCGACGACCATCGTCTCCCGGCCGGACACCCGGCCGATGCCCGCGATCATCCCGGCGCCGGGCGCCTCGTCCTTGTACATCCCGCCCGCGGCGAGCTGGCCGATCTCCAGGAAGGGCGAACCCGGATCGAGAAGCCGGGTCACGCGGTCCCTGGGCAGCAGCTTGCCTCGGGCGACATGGCGCTCGCGATGCTTTTCGGGACCGCCTTTCGCGGCCTCTGCAACCTTCGCGGCCAAGGCCTGTGCAAGCCCGCGATTGTGCGCAGCATAAGTGCGGTAGGTGTCTGAATCCGCATCGATTTTGGAGACAATCTGAGTCATCGCTACACCGCCGCCCGAGCGAAGGCTGGGGGCGCGGCGGGTGAGAGGCGCAGGCGGTCATCACCGCCTGGGATGCCAGCCTGCGCTGGCATGACGTGTTCGCTCATCATGCCGCCTTGGGCTCCGGATGGACCGGCGTCTTGCGGATCAGATAGCGGTAGACACCGATCACGTTGATGACGAACAGGACGATGTTCTGGGTCCCGATCCCCTCCGCCTTGTCGGACATGAAGCCCCAGGTGACCAGCGCGACCGAGGAGGTGCAGAAGATAACGAACGCCAGCCCGGTCGCGCGCCGGCCAAGGTCCAGCGATACGATCAAGGCCGCGATCGCTCCGGCGATCGAACCATACCATTCCAGCGCGTCGATCAGTCCCTTGCTCAAATGCAGGCTCCCGTGGTTGCGAGGCTGACTAACGGCTGAGCGGCGCGATGGGAAGCACTGGCGCGGCCCGAAAACGCGCCTATAGTCGCGCGACTACAAGACGTTTCGAGAGGCTTTCATGACCCGATCCATCCTCCTCGCCTTCCTCCTCGCCACCGCCGCCTGCTCGCAGGGAGGGCCGGGGAATGGAAACGAAAGCGCTGCCCAGACCGCCGGCACCGGGGCCGGAATCGTCGTGGCGTCGATGGACAAGGCGGTCGCGCCCGGCGACGATTTCTTCGCTTACGCCAATGGCGGCTGGGTTAGGAATACGCAGATCCCGGCGGACCGGTCCGGCGTCGGCGCTTTCTTCATCGCCGATCAGGAACGCGAGCGGCAGACGCGCGAGCTGCTGACCTCCATCCTCGGCTCGAAGCCGGCGGCGGGCAGCGGCGAGGCGCTGATCGCCGATTATTACAACGCTTTTCTGAACACCGATGCGATCGACCGCGCCGGAATGGCCCCGGCCAGGGCTGATCTCGACGCCATCGCCGGGATCGCCGACAAGCGCCAGCTCAGCGCGGCCATCGGCGGCACCCTGCGCGCCGACACCGACCCGCTCAACGCCACCAACTTCCAGACCGAAAATCTGTTCGGAATCTTCGTTACGCAGGGCCTCGCGACGCCGGGCGAGACTTTGCCCTATCTGATGCAGGGCGGAATCGGGCTCCCCGAGCGTGAATATTATCTGTCCGGCGATGCCAAGATGACGGGGCTCCGAGGCCAGTATCGCGCCTATGTCGCGACCGTGATGAAGGCCGCCGGGCTCGCCGACGCGGACGCCGCCGCCGGCCGGGTTCTCGACCTCGAGACGAAGATCGCCCGGGCCCACGCCACCCGGGAGGAGAGCGAGGACTTCGCCAAGGGCGCCCAGGTGTGGAGCCGCGCCGAGCTCGAGAAGCGGGCGCCCGGGATCGACTGGGCCGCGCTGCTCGGCGCAGCCCAGCTCGGCGACGCGCAGAAGTTCCAGTCCTATCATGCCGGCGCGATTCCGAAGCTGGCGGCGCTGGTCGGCTCCGAGCCGCTTCAGAACTGGAAGGACTGGCTCGCCTTCCACACGCTCAACCAGCAGGCCAACGTCCTTCCCAAGCCGATCCGCGACGCCAGCTTCGCCTTCAACGGGACGGCCCTGTCCGGCACCAAGCAGCAGCGCCCGCGCGACCAGATCGCCCTGAACGCCGTCAGCAATGCGCTCCAGGACGCGGTCGGCAAGGCCTATGTCGAGAAATATTTCCCGGCCTCCGCCAAGGCCGAGGTCCAGAAGATGGTGGACAACATCAAGGCCGCCTTCGCGCGCCGGGTCGAAGCGATCGACTGGATGGCGCCGTCGACCAAGGAGGAGGCCCTGAAGAAGGTCCGTTCGATCGTGGTCGGCGTCGGCTATCCCGACCAGTGGAGGAACTATTCGTCGCTCCGGATCACCGGCGACAACGCCTACGCCAACCAGAAGAATGCGGGCCTGGCCGAATATCGCCATCAGATCTCGAAGATCGGCAAGCCGATGGACCGAAACGAATGGTGGATGCCGCCGCAGCTGGTCAACGCGGTCAATCTGCCGGTCCAGAACGCCCTGAACTTCCCGGCGGCGATCATCCAGCGCCCGTTCTTCGATCCCAGGGCGGACGCGGCGTTCAACTACGGGGCGATCGGCTCGGTCATCGGTCACGAGATCAGCCACAGCTTCGACAATAACGGGGCTCTGTTCGACTCGACCGGCCGCCTCAGGAACTGGTGGACCCCGGCCGACTTCAAGCGCTTCCAGCAGGCGGGCGGAGCCCTCGCGGCGCAATATGACAGCTACGAGGCGCTTCCCGGCCTCAAGGTCAACGGCAAGCTCACCCTGGGCGAGAACATCGCGGACGTGGCCGGCCTGTCCGCCGCCTACGACGCCTATCGCGCGTCTTTGGGGGGCAAGGAAGCGCCGGTGATCGACGGCTTCACCGGCGACCAGCGCTTCTTCATCGCCTACGGCCAGGCCTGGGCCACCAAGATGCTCGAGCCCACGCTCCGCCAGCGGGTGCTCACCGACGGCCACGCCCCGGGCCAGTTCCGAGCCCTCACCGTCCGCAATCTCGATGCCTGGTACAACGCCTTCGGCGTAAAGCCGGGGCAGAAGCTGTATTTGGCGCCGGAGAAAAGGGTCAAAGTCTGGTAGGGGTTCAGGGAAGGCGTCACCCTGAACTTGTTTCAGGGTCCAGTTCTCCACCCACGCGGCGCCTCGACGCTGGATGCTGAAACGAGTTCAGCATGACGCCTTCGCCGCCCTACCCTGCGCCGATCAGCTCCCGGCCGATCAGCATTCGCCGGATCTCGTTGGTCCCGGCGCCGATGTCGAGAAGCTTGGCGTCGCGCATGAAGCGCTCGACCGGCCAGTCTTTGGTGTAGCCGGCCCCGCCGAGCGCCTGGATCGCCTCGAGGCTGACCTTCACCGCGCTTTCGGAGGCGAGCAGGATCGCGCCGGCGGCATCGAAGCGGGTGGTCTTGCCGGCGTCGCAATTCTTCGCGACCGTATAGACGTAGGCGCGCGCCGAATTGAGGGCGACATACATGTCGGCGACCTTCGCCTGCATGAGCTGGAAGCTTCCGATCGCCTGGCCGAACTGCTTCCTTTCGCGCACATAGGGCAGGACCACGTCCAGGCACGCCTGCATGATGCCCAGCTGGATTCCCGCCAGCACCGTCCGTTCGTAATCGAGGCCGGACATCAGCACGCCGACGCCGCCGTTCACCGGCCCCATCACATTCTCGTCCGGAACCTCGCAATCGTTGAAGACGAGCTCGCCGGTGGGCGACCCGCGCATCCCCATCTTGTCGAGCTTCTGGCCCAGGCTGAAGCCGGGCATGCCTTTTTCGATCAGGAAAGTCGTGATCCCGCGGCTCCCCTCCCCGGTCTTGGCGTAGACGACGAGCGTATCGGCATGATGGGCGTTGGTGATCCAGAATTTCGTGCCGTTGAGGACATAGCCGCCCTGCACCTTCTCGGCCTTCAGCTTCATCGACACGACATCGGAGCCCGCGCCGGCCTCGGACATGGCGAGCGAGCCGACATGCTCGCCCGAGATCAGCTTGGGCAGATATTTCGCCTTCTGCTCGGGGCTCGCCCAGCGGCGTATCTGGTTGATGCACAGGTTCGAGTGGGCCCCGTAGGACAGGCCGATCGAGGCGGAGGCCCGGGCCACTTCCTCCTGGGCGACGACATGCTCAAGATAGCCGAGCCCGAGGCCGCCATCCTCTTCGGCGACCGTGATTCCGTGAAGTCCGAGCGCGCCCATCTCCGGCCACAGCTCTGTGGGGAACCAGTCTTCCTGATCGATCCTCGCCGCCAGCGGCGCGATCCGGTCCGCGGCGAAGCGCTCCGTCGTGTCGCGGATCGCGTCCGCCATCTCGCCGAGCGCGAAGTCGAGCCCGATACCGGCCATATTTGGTCTCCTGTTCGGCGGCGGCCCTAGCAGAGGGGTTCGAGTTTGAACAAGCGGAGCGTCCCCACTATGTGGTCGCTGCATTTTCACCCGTTCGTGTCGAGCGAAGTCGAGACACCCCGCCGAGCGAAGCCGAGGCCGCGCGACGCGAATTTCTCGGCTACGCTCGAAAGGGTCCCTCGACTTCGCTCGGGACGAACGGATTCAGGAGCACCGACCGACATGGCCACCGCAACCGATCCCGTCGTCATCCTCTCCTACGCCCGGACCCCGATGGGCAGCTTCCAGGGCGCCCTCGCCGGCGCCACCGCGACCGAACTCGGCGCCGCGGCGGTCCGCGCCGCCGTCGAGCGGGCGGGCATTTCGGGCGAGGAGGTCGACAAGATCTTCATGGGCTGCGTCCTCCCCGCCGGCCTCGGCCAGGCGCCGGCCCGCCAGGCGGCCCTCGGCGCGGGCCTTCCCCGCTCGACCGAGGCGACGACGGTCAACAAGGTCTGCGGGTCCGGCATGCAGGCGGCGATGTTCGCCCACGACATGATCGCCGCCGGCTCGGCCGACCTCATCGTCGCCGGGGGCATGGAGTCGATGTCCAACTCGCCCTACCTGATGAAGAAGCACCGCTCCGGCGCCCGCATCGGCCACGACACGGTCTACGACCATATGATGCTCGACGGCCTCGAGGACGCCTATGATGCCGGCCGCGCCATGGGCACCTTCGCCGAGGACGCCGCCCGCGAATATCAGTTCACCCGGTCAGATCAGGACGAATATGCGATAGAGTCGCTCCGGCGCGCCACCGAGGCGATCAGGTCGGGCGCCTTCGAGCGCGAGATCGTCCCGGTCACGGTCAAGAGCCGCAAGGGCGAGGACATCGTCGCCGTCGACGAGCAGCCCGGCAAGTCCAATCCCGAGAAGATCCCGGGCCTCAAACCCGCCTTCGCCAAGGACGGCACCATCACCGCGGCCAATGCGAGCAGCATCAGCGACGGGGCCGCCGCCCTCGTCATCACCCGCCAATCGGTCGCCGACCGCCTCGGGGTGAAGCCGGTCGCCCGGATCGTCGCCCACGCCGCCCACGCCCAGGCGCCGAATCTCTTCACCAGCGCACCGGTCCCCGCCGTCCGCAAGGCGCTCGAGAAAGCCGGATGGAACGTCGGCGACGTCGACCTCTACGAGGTCAACGAAGCCTTCGCCTGCGTCGCCATGATCGCCATGCGCGACTTGGGAATCCCCAGGGAGAAGCTCAACGTCCACGGCGGCGCCACGGCTTTGGGCCACCCGATCGGCGCCTCGGGCGCCCGCCTGCTCGCCACCCTCCTCTCGGCGCTTCATACGCAGGGCGGGAAACGCGGCCTTGCCACGCTTTGCATCGGAGGCGGCGAGGCGACCGCGATGGCGGTGGAGATGATGGATTAAACCGATCTTCCAGGAGCTCGGCGCCGTTCGGAAGGAGCAATGAAGCTGAGTATCCCGACCGCTTCACCGCTCCTCTTGCTCGCCGCCGCGTGCACCGGGGCGGCAGGACCGAAGCCGCTTGCCTCTGCGGCGAGCGGCCGCTGCCCCGATGTCCTCGATTATGCCGCTGACCCCGACATGGGGAACCGTCGGGTGGATTTCCGCACTCGGGAAACGACGGTGTTCGCCGCCGGCCATTCGCGTGACCCCGGGGATGAGCAGTTCGGGCGCATCGCGGCCCTGTTCGCCGAAACGCGACCGACCCTCGTCTTTTTCGAAGGGCCGGACCGCGGCGTCCGCGCAACGGCGGATCAAACCATCCGCGAGACCGGGGAATCGGGCTATCTCCGGTTCCTCGCGCTACGCGCCGGAATAGCGGTCCGCACCCTGGAGCCGGCGCCGGCCGAGCAGATCCGCATGCTCCTGCGCCAATTCCCCTCCGATCAGGTGTTCCTCTTCTTCGTTCTGCGCGAGGCTGCCCGGATGAGGGACCGGGAGCAGAAAAAGGGCGCGGCGCTCGACGAGGCGGTCACGTCGCTTCTGGGACGCGTTCAGACCCGGCTCGCGGGTCCCGACCTTCCGATGCCGTTCACCGATCTCGCCGGCCTTGAGCGTGCCTTCCGCAAATATTGGCCGGGGCGGGACTGGCGGACGGCGGAGGAACGCTGGTTCGATCCGAAAGGCGACGACGCGGCCACGGGCGGGGTCTTCAACGCGGCGATAAACCGGGCCGACAGCACCAATCGCAACCGGAATCTCGTGAAGCTCATTGTCGACGCGGTAACCGCCGGCGAACGTCCGTTCGTGGTGATCGGCGGCAGCCACGTCCCGATGGTCGCACCCGCGCTCGAATGCGAGTTGCGGCGAATCCGGCCCGGCGCCGGCTGACGACCTGTCGCTCAGCCGATCTGCACGGCGACGTTGGCCGTACGGACGCGGCCGGACTTGCTGACGCTCGCCTTTACGACCAGGCCGGGTTTCACGTTCCAGGTCGCCTGCTCCACGCCCCGCAGCTTCGCGAAGCTTGCCGGCGCGCCGTCAAGGGCGGCCGAAACGGCTTCCGCCAGCCCGCGGGTATCGAGCGTCTTTTCCGCCGTCGCCGCGACGGTGCAGCTGGTCTTATCGTAGAGCTTGCTGGGGGTGGAGACGACCAGGGTCATATCGCCTTTCTGGAGGAAGTCCGGAAGCACCACGTTCCGGAGCTTCGGGTTGCTTCTCGCGGCGATCAGCTCGACGGAGCGGCGGATCCATCCGGTCGATTCCGCGTGGCGGCGGACCGTTTCCAGGTCCGGGAAGCCTCGGCGGCAAGTTTCGTTAAAGGCCGAAACGATCGGCGCCGGATCGGAGAGGCCCTGGGCGCCTGCGATGGTGGCCGGTATAGCCGTCAGGCACAGCGCGCTGCTCAAACGCACGAAATCAACGGTCTTCATGGGGTCCTCCTCCGGTCGCCGCCCGGACTAGGCCTCCTGTCTTAAGGTCAGACTAATCTTACGCGTATCGGGCGGCGCGCTTCTACCAGCCGTTGCACCGCTCCCAGACCTCGAGCACTTCCACGCCGCGATCGACCAAATGATAGCGCTCATGCGCGGCGGCGGTCATGCAGGCGTGGTTGGGGGCGATCCTGACCTGGGTGCCGATCGGCAGCCGCTCGAAATCGTCCGCGCCGGCCCGGACCAGCCCATGTTCCTGGTTGGTCGAGGTGATGTCGAGGCCGAGCGGAAGGCCCGTCGCGGCGTCCCAGAGGCTCCCGTAGCCCGGCTGGTCGCGCTTCGGCCCGGAATCCTTCGACAGAGCGAGGCCGCCGGCGTCGACGAGCAGGTAGCCGAGGTCGCGCCGGTGACCGATCACCGTCGAGAGGACGGACAAGGCGATCTCGTCCTCGGCGCAGACGCCGAGATCGGCCATGACCAGGTCCATGAACATATAGACCCCGGCGCGCACTTCCGTGACCCCGTCGAGCCGTTCGGCGAAGAGCGCCCCGGGCGTCGAGCCGACGCTGACCACCGGCGCCGGAAGGCCGGCGGCGCGCAATGCCCGGGCCGCTCCGACCGCTCCCGCCCGTTCCTGCTCGGCATGGGCGCGAAGCGCCTCGAGCGACGGGCAATTGTAGGAAAGGCCGGCATGGGTCATCACGCCGCGAAGCTCGGTCCCGGGCGCCGCGTCGAGGATCCTGGCGATCCCGACGAGGCGCTGAAAGTCGTTCGCGGCCACCCCCGCGCGGCCGCCGTCCGTATCCACCTCGATCAGCACCGGAAACACCGTCCCCAGCGCCTCCGCCGCGCGCGCTGCCGCCTCGGCCATTTCGACGCTGTCGAGGATGATCGTGAGGTCGGCCCCGCGCCGCTGCAGCGCCGCGACATGTGCCAGCTTCGAGGGCACGATGCCGACCGCATAGAGGATGTCGGAGAAGCCGTGATCGAAGAAATATTCGGCCTCCCTCAGGGTCGAGACCGTGATCCCGCCCAGCTGGCCCTCGACCGCCAGCCGCACCACATCGACCGACTTGGCGGTCTTGACGTGCGGCCTCAGCGGCGCGCCCAAGGCGCGGAGCCGGCGCCTCATCCGCTCGATATTGCGAACGAGGCGCGAGCGGTCGACCACCAGGGCAGGCGTCTCGAGATCGGTCAGCTGCATCGGACGTCTATATCAGGGAAGCGGAGCGCGGCGAGCCGAATAGCGATCCTGTTCCGGCGAAAAAGCCGCTCAATCGACGACGATCTGCGGAGCCCCCCACTCCATTCTAATCCCCCGCTTCCTGCCCCATTTCACCAGGCAGTCCCAGCGGCGCAGGTTGGAGTCGATAAAGGCTTTCTCGTCCCGTTGCTGAGCCGTCGACGGCGGTCCGTCCGAGAAGGTGACCTGCACGGTCCCTCGAGTCCACTCGACGTAGAACCTTCGCCGGCCGCCGCTCTGGATCGTTACGCCTTTCATCCCGCAAACACGCGCCGCGGCGGCGGCCTGCTCCACTGCGGGCAGCGCGGCCGCGACCTCCGGCCTGGCGATGCCGGCGACGAGGAGGCCGGCCAGAACGAAGCGCTTCTTAATGACGAATCCGATTGGCCTTTTTCCCAGCTCACCAGCGGTAGGTCAGCTCCGCGGTGAAGCTCCTCTGCGGGAACGGATGGAAGAGGTAATATTTCTCATTGGTCAGATTCTCGAGGCCGAAAGCCGCATTCCAATGCTCGCCGATGCGGAAATTGGCTCGGGCGTCGGCCACCAGATAGCCCTCGAAGCCCTGGTAGGCGTGGGCGACGACGTCGCTATTGTCGATCGTTCCGAACGAGCGGCTGGAATAGCGGCCCGCCAGCGTCAGGCTGGCGGCGTCCGACGCCCGCCAGGTCATCACCAGGGTCGCCCGCCGCCTCGGCACCTGGGGCAGGTCCTTGCCTTCCGCCGCCGGGAAAGCGACGTCCTCCACCACCTTCGGCCGCGCCAGGGTGGCGCTGCCCGAAACGTCGAGCTGCGGAACCCCGAACCCGCGCCGCTCGAAGGCGACCTCGACGCCGGTGGTCCGGACCTTCTCGACGTTCTGGACGAAGCTGAACAGGGCGCTCGAGCCGGGCACCAGCGGCGCCGTCTGCGAGATGAGGGCGTTGCTGATCGACTCGCGGAACAGCGAAAGCCGGACATGGCCCGCCCTTTGGGTCCACATCCCCGCCAGCTCCGCCGAGCGCGCCCGTTCGGGTCGCAGATTCGGGTCGGGGACGGTCAGGCTCGGCCCCGTCGAGATCGCCTGGTAGAGTTCCGAGACGGTCGGGAATCGATAGGCCTGGCCGGCGGAAAGGGTCAGGCTCAGGCCCCGTGCGGGGAGCCAGCGCAGGCTCGCCTTGGGCGAAATGCCGTCCGCCGACTGTCCGGGCTGGGCGACGTCCAGCGCTGGGGCAAGCGAGAAGTTGCGGCCGTCCCGGGCTCGCCACCATTCGAAGCGCGCGCCGGCCGTGAGCTGCAGCGTTTCGGCCAGGTCGAACCCGCCCTCGCCCCACAAGGCCAGGGTCCGGGTGCGTCCCCGAGCGAGCTGGGTGAGCGCTCCCGGCGCTCCGCCGCGCCAGTCGGTCGTGGCGAACCGGCGGCTGTCGAGCCTGAAGCCGTCATAATGCGCGCCGCCGCGGAGAGCGCCGCGGCGCAGCTCCAGGTCGAGCGTCCGCCAGCCCGTGCCGTCGAGCCGGACGATCGAGCCCGGGCCGCCGGCCGCCGCCGCCGGAAGCGCGCCGGAGGGCAGGCGCTGAACATGCTTGGCGAAATCGTAGAGGCTGGCGACCGCCCGCCATTCGAGCCCGGCCGCCTCGCCTTCCGCGGTAAGGCCGTGCATCCAGTGCCGCTCGTCCTGCAGATAGACGTTGTTGCCGAAGGCGCTGGCCGGAACGTTGACCGTCCGGCCGCCGATGTTGAGGCTGCCGGCGAAGAGGTTGCCGCTCAGATAGGTCTTCGCCCTGGCCTCGGTGCCGTTGAGGAACAGCCCCCCCCGATAGGTCAGCCTGAGCCATTCACCCGGCTCCCAGGCAAGCTTCAGCTTGAGGTTGTCCTGCTCGTGCCGCTCAAGGCCGGCCGCGCCGAGGACGAAGATCGGCGCCCCGCTCCGGTTGACGTCCGGAAAGGCTCCGGCGACGGGCGTGCCGGCCGCGCCGGGATTGGCCGGCCGCGCGACGGTCGCGTAGGCGAGCGGCTGGCTCTCGCTGTCGACATGGCTGGCGCCGGCGAACCAGGCGAACGTCCCCTCCCGACCGCCCATCGTCGCGCCCACCTGCCACGCCGGGAAGATCCCGTCCGTTCCATATTGCTCGAAGCTCTGGATGCTGCTCGACGCGCTCACCGAGCCCTCGCTGCGGCGGGGCAGCCGGGTGGTGATGTTCACCACCGCGCCGATCGAATTGCCGGGATAGGCGGCCGAGAAGGGCCCGTAGAGCACGTCGACCCGCTCGATCTCCTCGGGCGAGACCATCCCCCAGCGCGGCGAGGCGCTGCTATTGTTGTTGCCGATAAGCGCTGAAAGCAGCAGCCCGTCCGCATAAATCAGGCTTCGAGCGCTGGCGCCGACGCCCGAGGTGCGGGTCGCCAGCGGCGACTGGGTGTCGCCGACATGGCGCTTGCGGACGAACAGGCTGGGCAGATAGCGGAGCGTGTCTTCCGGGGTGATGATCGCCGTCGTCTCCTCGAGCCGCTCGGCGTCGACGCTTTCCACCGTGGCCGGGCCGCTCGTCTTCTGGCCCGTGACGACGATGTCGTCCTCATGGCCGGCGCATGCCGGCGCCGGCAGGGCCGCGGCGCAGCCCAGAAGCAGGATTCGCGCCGCCGCGGGCGCGCGTGTCGATCTGGTCATGTTCAATTCCTGTCTGTCTCGCGAGGGAGTCGGAGGATCAGACGAGGATTGGCGGACCCCGGGCCGGAGGCGGCGGCGCGGCCGGGGCCACCCGGGGAACATCCGCGTCGGCCGGCCTGTCCGCGGCAGCGGCGGCGGGCTCGGGCTCGGGCGGCAAGGCCGGAGGCGCGGGCGGCAGCGGCGGCGCCGTCAGCGCCGCATAGGGACAAGGACGCTCGCCGGGCTTGGACGGCGCGGGATCGGCGCCGTGGCCGTCACTGCCGCCATGGTGGGCGGGCTGCGCCGCCGCCGGGGCCAAGCCGCCGCACAGGGCGAGGCTCGCATTCCCGCGATGATCGGAAGCGATCATGTAGCCGGAGGGGATGAGCAGACGGAAAGCCAGCAGAAGGGCGAGCATGAGGGGCGCGAATCCGCCTCTTCGTCCGACTCTGCCCACCAGACCCCTCATGCCCGCAACCTAACCCGAGCGCCGCCGCCGCAAAGCCCCAATTTTCGGCTAAGCCGTTCGAATAGATCGGATTCGGATGTAGCTGCGGGCGGCCCTCACGCGCCCGAGTCGAAAATCCCGGCAACGGTGCGACTCAGTTCGTCGCATCAGGGAACCGCCTCGCCGCTATATCCGAAATGAACTAATCGTCACAAATGCGTAATAGAGGGCAAGTATTAGGCGCCTCCCTCTCTGACGCCTTCGCGGGGCCCTTTCAGAACCTAGTAGTTTCCGAAAATTAACCGGCGATCCAAGCACTTGCGTGGACCTGTCGGTTCATGCTTCATGCCGGAATCGGCGGAAATCCCGTTTCCGCTGCTGCGTCGTCTCAAGAGAGCGGCGCAAGAGGGGACGTGGTTCGGCTTTCCGTGGTGAACGGCGGCAACTTCCTCTTCCTCTACCAGAAACGTCCAACGAGGGGATTGTCATGCATCATACCAAAGGAACCTGGCGTAGCAGATCGACTATCTTGAAGGCCGCGGCCTTCGTCACCGCCGCCGGCCTCATCGCCATGCCGGCCGCCGCCGTCCACAGCTGGAACGGCTATCACTGGGCCCGCACCTCCACGCAGGTGACTCCGCCCGTCGTCAACATCACCAATTCCACCTGGTCGGCCCGAGTCGCGACCGCGGTCTCCGACTGGAACCGCTCGACCGTGATCGAGAGCCCGCTCAGCAACAGCACGGGCAACGGCCGGACCTGCAAGCCGATCGCCGGCAAGATCCTCGTCTGCAACGCCGCCTACGGCCAGACCGGCTGGCTCGGCATCGCTTCGATCTGGCTGGCCAACGGCCACATCAGCCAGGGCACGACGAAGCTCAACGACACCTATTACGCCATGGCGCAGTACAACACGCCGGCGTGGCGCCAGGCCGTGACCTGCCAGGAAATCGGCCACGATTACGGCCTCGCCCACCAGGACGAGGACTTCAACACCGACGCGACCAGCTCGTGCATGGAATATACCAGCATTCCGGAAGGCAACGAGCATGCCGACCAGCACGATTACGACCAGCTGCTGTCGATCTACAACCACACCGACTCGGCCGCCGCCGCGACCGCGTCGCGGACGCTGCCTTCGCAGGCCGCGATCGGCAACACCCGCGCGGACTGGGGCCGTCAGATCGGCAATCACACGTTCGAGCGTGACCTCGGCAACGGCGTCAAGGTGATCACCGACGTGCTGTTCGTGGAGCACACCCACGGCAAATAAAGCAATTCGCCTTACGGCAGTTGCTTAGATCAACCCCTTCGGCCGAACCCGGCCGGAGGGGTTTTTCTTTGACTCCATTGATCGTTCCAAACCGCACGTCGACGATTGATCTGTTTCGGATCAAATATGGTGACTCAGCTGAAGTAGAGCTGCGGAAGCCCGTTTTCCCTCTGAGTTTCCCGGCCGGACGCCCATGGCGTTAACCTCGGTTATAAAACACAATCCAGTCAGCCAGTTGCACCGGACGAGCGGATCATGCTTGGTGCTTTCATCGGCGGCGACTCCGGTCGTCTCCGCTGCGCCCGCTCGGTAGAGAAGGCGCCCAAGAGGGTCGTAGTTCTGCTTTCCGTGGTCATCGGCGGCGAATTCCACTTCCCTCGCAACAAGTGGCAATAAAGGGGAACGTCATGACTCATACCAAAGGAAGCTGGCGCAGCAGGTCGACTATATTGAAGGCTGCCGCCTTCGCCACGGCCGCCGGCCTGCTCGCGACTCCGGTCCTCGCCGTCCACAGCTGGAACGGCTATCACTGGAAGCGGACCACCACCCAGATCAGCCCGCCCGTCGGCGACAACGTCAATTCGAACTGGGATAGCTACCTCACCACCGCCGTCAACGACTGGAACGCCTCGAGCTACATCCAGAGCAGCAAGGTCGCCGGCATCACCTCGCCGAGCACCTGCGCCCCCAAGGCCGGCCGGATCGAGGTCTGCAATTATTCGTATGGCAGCACCGGCTGGCTCGGCATCGCGTCGATCTGGCTCGCCTCCGACGGCCACATCAGCCAGGGGACGACCAAGCTCAACGACAGCTATTACACCTCCGGGAGCTCCTACAACACGCCGGCCTGGCGCGCCGCGGTGACCTGTCAGGAGATCGGCCACGATTACGGCCTCGCCCACCAGGACGAGGACTTCAACACCGACGCGACCAATTCGTGCATGGAATATACCAACATTCCCTCGGGCAACGAGCATCCCGACGCGCACGACTACAACCAGCTCGCCTCGATCTACTCCCACGCCCATGCGGCGGCGAACCTTCCCGAGGCCGTCCAGAACGAGCAGGCGATCGGCAATTCGCGGGCCGATTGGGGCCGGCAGATCGGCGATCACACGTTCGTGAAGGACCTCGGCCAGGGCCGCAAGGTCATCACCGACGTGCTGTTCGTCGGCCACGGCCACTAGGCAACCGCCTCGACGGTCATCAGGCGGCCAGGTCCCCCCAAAGGAGGGCCGCCTGACGGAGCCCCTCCGGTTCACCTGAGCCGGAGGGGCTTTTCGTAAGCCGCATATCCCCTCGCCGGAAGGGAGGGGGAGGTCATCCGCTCGCCTCCAGCGCCTCGACGAAGGCCTTGCGCCAGGCGAGGACGTCGTCGCGCTGCACGCTTTCGTTGAGCGCCCGCCAGCGCCGGATCCTCTCCGCCTTCGGCATCTCGATCGCCTGCAATATGGCGTCGGAAATCTCCTCCTTGCTGTAGGGGTTCACAAGCAGGGCCTCCGTCAATTGCAGCGCCGCGCCGGCGAAGCGCGAGAGGATGAGGACCCCCGGATCCTCCGGGTCCTGAGCCGCCACATATTCCTTGGCGACGAGGTTCATGCCGTCGCGCAGCGGAGTGATCAGGCCGATCTCGGCCGCCCGGTAAAAGCCGGCCAGGTCCTCGCGGGGATAGCCCTGGTTGACGTAGCGGATCGGGACCCAGTCGACCTCGGCGAACTCGCCGTTGATCCGGCCGCTCAATTCATCGAGCCGCTCGCGGATCACCTCGTAGGTCGCGACCTCGCCTCGCGACGGCGGTGCGATCTGGAGCAGGAAGACCTTGCCCTGACAATCCTCATGATCCTCGAGGAAACGGCGGTAGCCGAGGAAGCGCTCTTCGAGCCCTTTCGAATAATCGAGCCGGTCGACGCCGATGATCGTCCGCCGCCCGGCCGAGCTGACCCGCATCCGCTCGAACGCCGCCCGGGCCTTCGGGCTCGCCGCCGCCTTGACGAATTCGGCATAGTCGATCCCGATCGGATAGGCGCCGGCATGGACCGAGCGCTCGCCGACGTGGATGGTGCCGTCGGCGTCGCAATGGCCGCCCAGCTCCCGCTCCACATAATGGCGGAAGCTCTCCAGCCATTCCTCGGTCTGGAAGCCGATCACGTCATAGGCGAGCATCGAGAGGACGAGGCCCTCGTGGAAGGGCAGCGACACCATCAGCCGGGCCGGGGGCCAGGGAATATGGAGGAAGAAACCGATCCGGTTCTTCACGCCGCGGTCGCGAAGCTGCTGGCCGAGCGGGATCAGGTGATAGTCGTGCACCCAGATGAGGTCGTCCGGCTCGATCAGCGGCTGCACCGTCTCGGCGAAGCGCTCGTTCACCCGCTCGTAGCCGCCGGCGAAGCTCCGGTCATATTCGGCGAGGTCGATCCGGTAGTGAAGAAGCGGCCACAAGGTGCGGTTGGCATAGCCGTTATAATATTCGTCGACGTCCTGCTCCTCGAGATCGATCGTCGCCGTGGTGACCCCGTCGTTGCGCTGAAAGTCGATATGGCCGGTGAATTCCTCGGCCGTTTCGCCCGACCAGCCGAACCACAGACCGCGATGGTCGCGAAGCGCTGCGGAAAGCGCGACCGCGAGCCCGCCCTGGGACCCCTGCCCCTCGCCATGCGGCTTCGAGACCCGGTTCGAGATGACGATGAGCCGGCTCATTCGAGGTTCGTCGCCCCGGCGAAGGCTGGGGTGGGTGAACGGCTCGGCGCTCGTATCTCGCTGGGATCCCAGCCTTCGCTGGGATGACGGAAACTTCTCATCTGACGGCGCTCCACGGCCGCGACAGGAGCACGGCGCAGTTGATCAGGCCGACGAGCGAATAGGTTTGCGGGTAGTTCCCCCACAATTCGCCGGTCTCGAAATCCGTGTCTTCGGACAGCAGGCCCGCCGGAGTCAGCCGCTCCAGCATATGCTCGTAAAGCTCGCGCGCCTCTTCCTCGCGCCCGGCGAGATGCAGCGCCTCGATCAGCCAGAAGGTGCAGAAGTTGAACGCCGTCTCGGGCAGCCCGAAATCATCCTCGGCCGCGTAGCGCAGCATGTGCTCGCCGCGTCTCAGCCCTTTCTCGACCGCCTCGAAGGTGGCGAGGAAGCGCGGGTCGTCGGGACTGAGGAAGCGCATGTCGACAAGCTGGAGGAGGCTGGCGTCCAGCTCGTCGCCGCCGAAGCTGGCCGCGAACCGGCTTTCGGACGCATGCCAGCCGGCGTC
The DNA here is from genome assembly GCA_036382815.1 of Allosphingosinicella sp. GTDB lineage: Bacteria > Pseudomonadota > Alphaproteobacteria > Sphingomonadales > Sphingomonadaceae > Allosphingosinicella. The sequence continues at coordinate 6,854 of DASVPM010000210.1, read as the reverse complement.
CTCGATCCGCGTTCGGATCGCCGCCGCCCGGTCGCGCCACAAGGCGGCGCGGTCGTCGAGCCCGAGCACCGCCGCGGCATTGGCGAGCCGGTCGCAGGCGGCCCAGCTCATCACCGAGCTGTAGGTATGGACGGCGGTCCTGTTGCGATATTCCCACAGGCCCGCGTCGGGCTGGTCGTGCACCTCCCAGGCCCGCTCGCCGACCCGCTCGAGGGCATGGAAGTCCGCCTCGGTGGCCTTTCGGAACAGCCGCTCGTCGATGAAGGCCTGGACGTTGGACAGCACGATCTGCCCGTAGGCGTCGTGCTGGACCTGGACGTAGGCGGCGTTGCCGACCCTCACCGGGCCCATTCCCCGGTAGCCGGCCAGCCCCCCGGCCTCGCGTTCGTCGAGCTTCGCTTCGCCGGATACCGCATAGAGCGGCTGGATGTGGCCGCCTTTCGCCTCGTCGACGATGTTCCTGAGGTAACCCAGATAATTCTCCAGGACATCGAGCGCGCCGAGCCGGTTCAGCGCCTGCACCGTGTAATAGGCGTCGCGGATCCAGCAATAGCGATAGTCCCAGTTGCGCCCGCTGCCCGCCGCTTCCGGAATCGAAGTGGTGAGCGCGGCGACGATCGCTCCCGTTTCCTCATGCTGGCAGAGCTTGAGGGCGATTGCGGCGCGGATCACGACCCGCTGCCATTCGAGCGGGATCGCGAGGCCGCGCACCCAGGTGCGCCATTCGTCCGCCGTCTCGTGAAGCATCGCCGCCAGGCTGTGCCCGACATGACCCACGAACGGCTCGTCGGGGCCGAGGAAGAAATGGTGATTCTGCTCGAGCCGGAAGGCGCGCCCCTCGGTCACATGGCCCACCGGAGCGTCCGTCGTGAGCCTCAAGGGCTGGGGCTTGACCAGATAGCGTATGTGGTTGGTGCCGCTGGTCCGCTCGGCGTCGCGCTCGCCCCATCCGGTGGCGGGGTTGAGAGTGACCCGGATACGCGGAGCGCCCTGCAGCGGCCTTACGATCCGGGCGAAGGCGACGGGCCGGTACATCCGTCCCGACCGCGCGAAGCGCGGGCAGAAGTCGAAGATCTCCGCGACCGCTCCGTCCGCGTCGGTCAGCCGGGTGGTCAGGATGGCGGTGTTGCGCAAATAGCTCTGCTCCGCGGAGACCTGGTTCTCGACGGCGATCCGCCACTCTCCCCGGCGAAGCGCGCTTTCGCCCTTCGGCTCGAGCAGCGAGCAGAAGAGCGGGTCGCCGTCGACCCGGGGCGCGCAGCCCCAGACGAAGCCGGCCTCGCGGTCGACCAGGGCGCTCACCTGGCAATTGCCGATCGGCCACAGCGAAAGGTCAGCCATTGGCCGCGGCCTCCAGCCAGGACGTCACGGCGGCCACGCCATCCAGGCGCCACCGCGCCGCGCTCGGCCGGGCGGGTCCCACGAGCACCCCCTCCCCGCCCAGCGCAGCGGCGGCCAGGAATGCGTGCTCGTCGGTCAGGTCATCTCCCACGAACACAGGACGCGCACCCGCAAAGGGTGGTTCCGTCATCAGCCGGCGAACCACGGTGCCCTTGTCGGACCCTTCGGGCCTGAGCTCGGCGACCATCTTGCCGCGCTGCAGAGCAAGGCCGGAGCGGCCGGCGAGAGCTTCGAGGAAAGCGACCACTTCCTCGCCCCGCTCGGGAGCGAGGCGGTAGTGAATCGCGACGCCGGCGGGTTTTTCCTCGACCAGCAAGCCTTCGCCGCGGGCAGCGAACCGCCGGACCGACTCGCGCGCCTCCGCCAGGCCGGGGGGCGCCGACACCGGGATGCGTCGCCCGTCGGCATAATGAAGCTCGGCGCCGTGCGAGCCGGAGAGGATTGCCCCGCAGCCGCGCAGATGGCCCCTGAGATCGTCCACCGCCCGCCCGCTGACGATGGCGAGGCGACCGTCGAGCCGGCGTGACAACCGGTCGAGAAGCGGGCCGAGTCCGCCCGGGACCGCGATCGCTCCGGGCGAGCTTGCAAGCTCCACGAGGGTCCCGTCGAAATCGAGAAAAAGCGCGGCGGGCGCGAACCCTGACAGAGGCGGCGGCGGAAAATCGGGCATTGCCCGCGTTGGCCGCATTGCGGCGAAATCTCAACCGCGGCCGACGGTTTCGTTCAACAATGGCGCGCAAGCCGCGTAGGCAGCGGAAAATTTAATCGGCGCGGACGGTTGATGAGGTGCGCAATTTCTGTATCCGTCCAGGCGGGGGGGACATCGATTTGGCTCACGGCACGTCCATCGCGCTGCGCGGCGCCTTCCCGTCTCGGGGCTGGGTTCGCTATGCCGCCGCCTCTTAAAGCCGCATCGCGACTCGGCATTGCCTACCGTCCTGCGGCGGATGAGGATCTGAGCTTCCTCTCCCTCGTATACGCCTCCACCCGGATCGAGGAAGTGGCGCGGACGGGCTGGCCGCTCGAGACTCAGCGGCAGTTCCTCACCCATCAATTCGACGCCCAGCACCGCCATTACCGGCAGCATTATCCCGGCGCCGAATGGCTGGTGATCGAGCGCGACGGTGCGGCGATCGGACGCCTCTACATCGAGGAATGGCCGGACCAGATCCGGCTGATCGACATCGCCCTCGTCCCGGACCATCGCGGCGGCGGGGCGGGCGGCGCGATCCTCGCCGACCTCATGGACATGGCGGCGGCGGCGGAGAAGCCGCTCACCATCCACGTCGAGAAGAACAACCCGGCGATGAGGCTGTACCGGCGGCTCGGCTTCGAGCCGATCGACGAACATGGAGTCTACGACCTGATGGAATGGCGTCCGCCGGCCTGATTGTCCTTCGATACGGGCCTTCGCCAGGCTCACTCCCTGCTCAGGATGAGCGTTACGGAGCCCCGCTCATCCTGAGTAGCCGGTGAGCCTGTCGAACCGGCCTATCGAAGGGCCGTCTAGTTGAAGATCGCTTCGTACAAAGTGCCGCTCGCGTCCCGCCCGACGGGTACGACAAACATGTCGAAGTCCCGCCCGTCGCGCCGAAAGCGATAGATCGCCTGAATGAGAATGGGGTCCCCCGGACCGCGCCACTCCAGCCGGAAGGCTCCGGCCTCGCGGCCGGAGCGCGGCAGGGCCTGCGCCTTTTCGAGCACGACCGGCAAGGTGCCGTCGGAAAAGACGATTTCGTACGTCTCGCCGACGGAGCCTTCGAAGTCTGCCAGGCTGAGCTCCATTTCCCCGCTCCTAATCGAGAGTTTCGCGGGGCTTCACGCCCCAGATATGATCCTGCCGGATATAGCCCTGGCGGCCCCGCACGTCGAAGAGGCACCATTCGCCGTCGCATTTCGAGATGCGGCCGACCACTCCGGGTTGCGCGAGGTAGCGGACCTTCGAATTTTCCCCCCGGTCCTCGTGCAACGGCTGCGCCGCGTCGCCGGTGACGAGGCCGGTCCTCCGGTCGCTGAGCAGCCGCTGGAGCATCCATCCGGTCGTGCCTTCGGGATCGGAGACCTTGCGCCAGTTGGGATAGGTCTCGACGACCCGGATCGGCAGGTCGGCGCGGACGTACAGCCAAGTCGCCGGATAATTCCGGCCCGGCCCGGTGCGCATCATCGCCTTGCCGGCGCTGATCGAGGCCCAATAGGGGACCGGACGCTCGTCCTGAGCCTGGGCCGACCCCATCGTCAGGCCGAGCGCGAGCGCGGCCGCCAGCATGACTCTCCTCGCCATCTCCAGCCTCCTTCACCGTCTCTTAGTCAGGAGCGGACCCTTGGTTCAACGCCCAAAACCGCCGCGCTGCGCCCGCCGCAATCCCCGGGCGGGACGACTCGGTCCGCCCTCAGTCCCCCGTCAAGATCCGGTCGACCAGCTGCTTCACCGTCGGGACGAAGCCGTTCGAATAGAAGGGATCGCTCTTGAAGCGATAGGCGGAATGGCCGGCGAACATCAGATTCCGGTCGACGGGCCCGCCATGGGCGATGTCCTGGAGGGTCTTCTGGATGCAGAAGCTGCGTGGATCGGCGAGCCTGCCGGTCGTGTTCTTCTCGTTGTCCGCCCAGGAAGAGAAGGCGCACTGGCTGAGGCAGCCCATGCAGTCGGCCTGGTCGCGGCGGATCTGCACTTTCTCCTCCGGCGTGACGAAGACCAGCGTCTCGTCCGGAGTCTTCAGGGTCTCGGTGAACCCCTGGGCGAACCATTCGCGGGCGTGGAGCAGGTCGCCGCGGGTCACCCAGAAATTCTTCTTGGCGCCGACCCCGACGTCGAGCTGGAAGCAATGGTCTCCCAGCTCCTCCTTGGTGAAGGCGATCTGGCGATGCGATCGCGCCTCGAGGCTGCGGAGGAACGGGTTGTGCACCGCCGAGCTGTAGAAGCCGGTGGGCGAGAAGCGGTGGAGCAGGATGTCGCCCTCCTCCAGCGTCATCAGCCGCTGCTTCCAGCCTTCGGGAATCGGGCTTTCCTTGGTGAGCAGCGGGCGGGTTCCGAACTGGAAGACGATCTGGCCCAGCTCGGGATTGTCGATCCAATTCTCCCATTCCTTGAGGTTCCAGACGCCGCCCGCCATGACGATCGGGACGCTGTCGGGAATTCCGCCCTCGCGCATCGTCTCCCTGAGCTCCTTGACCCGCGGATAGGGATCCTGGGGCTTCAGCGGGTCCTCGGCGTTGGACAGGCCGTTATGGCCGCCCGCGAGCCAGGGATCCTCGTAGACGACCGCGGCGAGCCACTCGGCCGCCTTTGAATAGGCCCGCTTCCACAGCGCCCGGAAGGCCCGGCCCGAACTGATGATCGGCAGATAGTTGACGCCGTAGGACGCGGCGATCTCCGACAGCTTGTAGGGCATCCCGGCGCCGCAGGTGACCCCGGCGACGAGGCCCTTGGTCCGCTCCAGCACGCCGTGAAGGACCCGCTGGGCGCCGCCCATCTCCCAAAGGACGTTGATGTTGATCGCGCCCTGGCCGCCGGCGATGTCGTAGGCGCGCTGCACCTGGGCGACCGCCCCGTCGATCGCATATTGGACCAGCTCCTCGTGCCGCTCGCGGCGGGTGAGGGCATGGTAGATTTGGGGAATGATCCGCCCTTCCGGATCGTAGCTGTCGGCATTGACCGCCGAGACGGTGCCGATTCCCCCGGCCGCCGCCCAGGCGCCGGAACTGGCGTGGTTCGACGCCGAAACCCCCTTGCCGCCCTCGACCAGAGGCCATACCTCGCGGCCGCCATACAGGATCGGCTTCAAGCCCTTGAACACGTAAACCTCCGAAAAATCGAGCGGGCCTATACCCCACTCGCGGCAAAAGCGTCAAAAATCATCTCGACGCGGGAATGAACGCGCCAGGCCGCCCGATGGCTTCGCCATAAAGCCGGGCATAGCGTTCGACCATCCCCGTCTCGTCGAACTCCGCCGCCGCCTTCTCGCGATTGGCCCGGCCGATGGCGCGGCGCAGGTCGGGCCGCTCGGCCAGGCTGTCGAGCGCCGCGGCGAAGGCCGCCTCGTCCTCGGCCTCGACGATCAGCGGCTTGTTGTCGTCGGCGACCATCTGGGCGACGTCGCCGACCGCGGTCGCCACCGCCGGCAGCCCGGCCGCCATCGCCTCGACCAGCGAGATCGGGAATTGCTCGGAATCCGAAGACAAAGCGAAGATGTCGAAGCTTCCGATCCAGTGCGCCGGCTCGGGCAGGAAGCCGGGCATGAGCAGCCGGTCGCCCACGCCCCGCGCCCGCGCTTCGGCGGCGATCCGCTCGCTTTCGGGACCGGTGCCGACGATGACGAGGCGCGCCCCCGGCGACGTCATGGCGGCGAAGGCGCGGACCAGCCGCGGCAGGTTCTTCACCGGCCGGAGCCCGGCGACGGTGCCGATCACGATTTCGCCGGGCCGCGGGTCGAGCCCCGGAATGGGCCGGGCGGGCGCTGCCGCGTAGCGGGCAACGTCGATCCCGTTGGCGATCCGCACGACCCTGCCGGGCGGCTGCGCCCACGCCTTTCGCGCGATCGCCTCGAGGCGCGCCGACGGGACCACCAGCCGGTGCGCCGCGGCGAGCCCGAGCCGGCGGTAGAGGTTGCGCCGCGTCTTCAGCGCGCCCGCTTCGTCCTGGTTGAATCCGTCCTCATGGTGGATGAGCGGCGGCAGGCCCATCCCCCTGCCGAACAGATAGCGCGCCATCACCGCGTCGAACGCGCCCCAATTGTAGGTGAGGACGAGATCGAACCGGCGCATGTAGCGCGACAGCCGGAACAGGCGCGGAAGGCCGGGCATCCCGGAGAGCGGCGGCGCGTCTGCGGGGAATTCGGCCTTCACCCCCGCCTCGAGCGCCTTCGCCGCGCCGAGCTCCCCCGGAGCGGCCGAGATCACTTCATGCTCGGCGGCGGCTCCGAAGGCGTTCATCAGCTGCACCGCCCGGGCTTCCTTGCCGCCGTGGCCGAAGGTGGAATGGGCATGGAGGATGCGCACCGGGCTCATGGGCCCAGCATGGCAGGTCGTCCCCCTCCCCGTCACCCCTGTCGTGACCTTCGCCGGTCCGCCGCAATCCGCACTCCGCGACCGCGCGGCGTCGAGGCGAGGTTTCCCGCCGCCGGGCCGCCGGATCCCGGATCAGGCCCGGAAGGACGGGTTTCGGATCATTCCGCGGCCATCTGATAGTGATCGGCGGGCTCGGCGAGCCGGTCGAACGCGTCGGCATAGTTGCCGTATTCCGCCACCTGCCGCCGTCCCCAGGAGGAGGGCGCCGGCGGCCGCGAAGCCGGCACCGGCACCGGCGGGATCGAGCGCGGACGGGCGGTCGGCCGCTCGACGACCATCTGGTGGAACCATTCGCCGGCATAGGCCCCGTCGAAGCGGTGGACCCGCGAACCCAGGACCCGCCCCAGAGGCCTGCCGTCGAGGCCGAAGATGGTGGTTTCGAACAG